>DATMAP010000078.1:0-22394 GCA_035559835.1 Gaiellaceae bacterium | reverse complement strand
GCGGGCGGGAGGCGGACGTACAACCCCCGCCGTGAGGAAACGGCCGCAATTTGCGGCTGTTCTCAGATTGGAAGAAACGCCTGCACGCTCAGCACTTCAGCGGCGTCGTTGTCAGGAGTCGCAACGCCTGGCGGAAGCTGTCCACGGGAAGCACCCGCAGCCCGTCGGCATTGGCGCGCGCCTCGGCCGTGTTCTCTCCTGCTGGGACGAGGAAGAGGTCCACCTGGCTGCGCCGCGCCCCGATCGTCTTCTGCTTGACCCCGCCGACCGAGACGACGCTGCCGTCCAAGGCCAGCTCGCCGGTGGCTGCGACCCGGCAGCCGTAGGTGACGTCGCGGCCGAGCTGGCGGGCGATCTCGAGGGCGAAGGGCAGCCCGGCGGAGGGGCCGCCCACATCGCCGAGGTCGATGTCGACCCGCAGCGGGAGCGAGATCTCGGCGTCCTGGTCGACCTGGATGCCGACGATCGGCCGCGAGGGGTCCTCCGGGCTCGGCACCGTCGCGACCGTGACCTCGAGCACGCGCCCCTCCCGGCGGACGGTCAGCCGCACGGGCTCGCCGGGACGCCTGCGGCCGATCTCGCGGCGGAGCTCGGCCGGCGTCCGCACGGGGACGCCGTCGACCGCGACGACCACGTCGCCGGCCTCGATCTTGCCGGCCGCCGGGACGTCGCCCGCGACGCCGAGCACGAGCGCGCCCCGCGGCACCGCCCGCACCTCGTATCCGAGCGCGCGGAGCGCGACGACGGCGGCGATCCGCTCGGAGCGCTCCATCTCCTCCCGAACCCGCCGGTCGCGCTCCTGCTCCGACGTCCCCGGGGGAAGGAGCGCATGCTCGGGCACGACCGTCGAGCCGTCCGGGCGCGTGAAGGGGAGCAGCCGCTCGAGCAGGCGTGTCCTGCGCACGAAGACGTCCACGTAGTAGACACCCCCGTCCACGGCCGGATGGGCGCCCTCGACCTCGACCCGGCCCGCGAGCGGCTTGGCGCGGTCGGGGGCGAAGATGAACTCGTCGGCCGGGAGCCACCAGAGCGCGAGGGCAGCCGCGAGCCCGGCGCCGCCGAGAGCGAGGGCGAGGAGGGAGAGCCTGCGCACGAGGCTCGCCCGGGGGCTCACAGCAGGCTGCGGACGAGACCGCCGTCGACCGGGATCACCGTCCCCGTCACGTAGGCCGCCCGGTCGGAGCAGAGGAAGGCCGCCACGTCCCCCAGCTCGCGCGGCGCCCCCAGCCGGCGGAGCGGGATCTCCTCCAGGAAGGCCTCGGTCGGCCCCTCGGGGAAGACCTCGCGGATGCGCGCGGTGTCGATGCGCCCGGGGGCGAGGCAGTTGACGGTGATCCCTTTCGGCCCCAGCTCGCGGGAGAGCGTCTTCGCCCAGCCGACCACGCCCGGCCGCACCGCGTTGGAGAGGACGAGGCCGTCCACGGGCTCCTTCACCGTGCTCGAGGTGACGACGACGATCCTCCCGCGGCCGCTCCGCTCCAGGTGGGGGAGGCAGAGCCCCGTCAGCCGCACCGCCGAGCCGAGCAGGAGCCGGACGGCCTCCTCCACCTGCTCGGTCGTGAGCCCGACCGCCGGTCCGCGAGGTGGCCCGCCCGAGTTCAGGACGAGGATGTCGATCCCTCCGAAGGCCTCGACCGTCGTCGCCACGAGCCGTTCCAGGTCGGCGGCGACGGTCACGTCGCCGGGCACGGCGAGCGCGCCCAGCCTCGCCGCCTCGCGCTCGAGCACGTCGCGGCGGCGGGCGAGCATGGCGACGTTCGCGCCCTCCGCGGCGAGGGCCTCGGCGATCCCGAGCCCGATGCCGGCCGAGGCTCCGCAGACGATCGCGGTCCGGCCCTCGAGGCCGAGGTCCACCTGCTACTTCCTCTTCAGCACGGCGACCACCTCGCGCACCGCCGCCGCCGAGGCGCGCAGCATCCGCTTCTCCTCGGGCGAGAGGCGCAGGCGCACGACCTCCTCGACCCCGCCGGCGCCCAGCTTGACGGGGACGCCCATGTACAGGCCGTCGATCCCGTACTCCCCCTCGAGGTAGGCCGTGCAGGGGAGCACGCGCTTCTCGTCGAGGCAGATCGAGTCGACCATCTGGGCCGCCGCCGCCCCCGGCGCATACCAGGCCGAGGTGCCGAGGAGCTGGACGATCTCGCCGCCCCCGAACCGCGTGCGGTCGACGAGCTTGCGGATCCGGCTGGGCGAGAGCAGCTCGGTCAGGGGGACGCCGCCCACGAAGGTAGCGGAGGCGACGGGAACCATCTGGTCGCCGTGTCCGCCCAGCACGAGCGCGGTCACGTCCTTCACCGAGACGCCGAGCTCGAGCGAGACGAAGGCGGCGAAGCGGGCCGTGTCCAGGATCCCCGCCATCCCCACGACGCGCGCCTTGGGGAAGCGCGAGGTGGCCTTGGCCACGTGGCACATGGCGTCGAGCGGGTTGGAGACGACGACGAGGATCGCCTTGGGCGAGCGACGTACCGCCTCCCTGGTCACCGAGGCGACGATCGCCTCGTTCGTCGTCACGAGATCGTCGCGGCTCATCCCGGGCGAGCGCGGCTTGCCGGCCGTGATCACGATCACGTCCGAGCCCTCCGTCTCCTCGTAGCCGTTCGTGCCGGTGACGGTGGGCTCGTAGCCGAGCACTGCGCCGGCCTGGTTGAGGTCGAGCGCCTTGCCCTGGGGCAGGTTGGGGATGATGTCGACGAGCACCACCTCGGCGTAGTCGCGCCGTGCCAGCTCCTGCGCGCAGGTGGCGCCCACGTTGCCGGCGCCGATGACGGTCACCTTCTTGCGCATCGTCGTTCCTCTCCCTTCCCGTTCACTCGCGAGGCTCGCCGTGCGCGGCGAGCTTGGCGATGATCGCGTCCGCGTACTCCGAGGTCCCCACCGCGGTGGGGTCGTCACGGGTCGGCTTCAGGTCGTAGGTGACGTACTTCCCCTCGGCGATCACCGCTGCCACCGCCTCCTCGAGCCGGCGCGCGGCCTCCCGCTCGCCCAGGTGCTCGAGCATCAGCTTCCCGGAGAGGATCATCGCCGTCGGGTTGACCCGGTTTTGGCCTTTGTACCGGGGAGCAGAGCCGTGCGTGGCCTCGAAGACGGCTGCCTCGGCGCCGATGTTCGCGCCGGGCGCGACCCCGAGCCCGCCTACGAGCCCGGCGGTGATGTCGCTGACGATGTCGCCGTAGAGGTTGGGGAGCACGAGCACGTCGAACTCCTCCGGCCGCTGCACGAGCTGCATGCAGGCCGCGTCCACGAGCACCTCGCGGGCCTCGAGGTCGGGGTAGTCGGGCGCGACCTCGCGGAAGACGTGCAGGAAGAGGCCGTCGGTGAACTTCATGATGTTCGCCTTGGTCACGCAGGCGACCTGGTGGCGTCCGTGGTCGCGAGCGTACTCGAAGGCGAAGCGGATGATCCGCTCCGAAGCCGTCCTCGTGATCGGCTTGATCGAGAGGCCCGCCTCGGCCGGGATCTGCTTCGGCTGCAGGGCGTTCAGCGCGGCGATGGCGCGCGTAGCCGCCTCGCTCCCGGACTCGAACTCGATCCCCGCGTACAGGTCCTCGGTGTTCTCGCGGACGACGACGACGTCCACGTTCTCGTACCGGGAGCGGACGCCGGGGTAGGACTTGCACGGGCGTACGCACGCGTACAGCCCCAGCTCGTGCCGGAGCGCGACGTTGACCGAGCGGAAGCCGGTCCCGATCGGCGTCGTGATCGGCCCCTTCAGGGCGACGCGGTTGCGCCGGATCGAGTCCAGGGTCTCCGCGGGGAGCGGCGTGCCCGCCTCCTCCATCACCTCGACGCCCGCCTGGCGGACCTCCCACTCGAGCTCGACGCCGGTTGCCTCGAGGACGCGGCGGGTGGCCTCGGTCAGCTCGGGCCCGGTTCCGTCTCCGGGGATGAGGGTCACGCGATGGCCCATGGCCGCGGCGATCGTACCTGTGCGCGGTTCCGAGGCCGCTCAGGTAGCGTCCGTCGGCGAATGAGCGAGGCGACGCAGTTCCGGCCCGGTCTCGAGGGCGTCGTCGCGGTCGAGACGGAGATCGCCGAGCCCGACCGCGAGGGAGGTGCGCTCCGCTACCGCGGCGTGGACATCGAGGAGCTGGTCGGGCGCGTTCCCTACGAGCAGGTCTGGGGGCTGCTCGTGGACGAGCGCCTCCAGCCCGGGATGCCCGAGCCCGAGCCGTACGAGCCGGCGGGGCTGACCGGAAACGCCCCCGCCGACGCGCAGGCCGAGATCGCCCGTCTCTCCGGGGTGTGGGGGCTCCGCAAGCTGACCGAGATCTCGGACGCGGAGGGGCGGGACGACCTGGCGCGGCTCTCCGCGCAGGTGATGGCGCTCGTCGCCCGCTCGGCGCGCGTCGCCGACGGGCGTGACGATCCGGTGCCCGACGAGCTCGTCGCGCGGGGGGCGACGGCGGCGGAGAAGTTCCTGCTCCGCTGGCGCGGCGAGGCCGATCCCCGGCACGTGACCGCGATCGACACCTACTGGATCTGCACCGCCGAGCACGGGCTGAACGCCTCCACCTTCACCGCGCGGATCGCCGCCTCCACCGGTGCCGACGCGGGCGCGTGCCTCTCGGCCGCCATCGGCACGCTCTCGGGGCCGCTGCACGGCGGGGCGCCCGCGCACGTGATCCCCATGATCGACGAGGTTGCGGCCCTCGGCGACCCGGAGCGCTACGTGGTCGAGCTGCTCGACCGCGGCGAGCGGATCATGGGCTTCGGCCACCGCGTCTACCGCGCCGAGGATCCGCGCGCCCGCCTTCTCCGGCGCACCGCCGAGGAGCTCGGCTCGCCACGGGTGGAGACGGCGAAGGCGCTGGAGGAGGCCGCGCTCGCCGAGCTGCAGCGCCGTCATCCCGAGCGCGTGCTCGCGACCAACGTCGAGTACTGGGCCGCGGTCGTCCTGGACGTCGCCGACATCCCGGCCCGGTTGACGCCCGCCATGTTCGCGTGCGCGCGGGTCGCGGGGTGGTCGGCCCACATCCTCGAGCAGAAGCGTGCGGCCCGGCTGATCCGGCCCTCCGCCCGCTACGTCGGCCCGGGCCCACGCTCGCTCGCCGACCTGAGATGAGCCTGGCCGAGGCCGCCGCCCACGCCGATGCGCTCGCGCAGGCGGGAGACGAGCGGGCCCTCGCCGAGCTGCGGGCCCGCTGGGACGACGAGCTCGAGGCCGCCGCCCGGCACGCCGACTACCGCGTGCGCGCCCAGGCCTACCGCGCGATCGCGCAGTTCCGCTTCCGCCAGAAGCTCGAGCTGCTGCGGCGCGGGCTGGCGGACGAGAGCCCGGCCGCCCGCGGCTCCGCGCTGATCGCGCTCGAGGCCCTCTCCCGGCGGCATCCCGGCGACGTCAACTCCTTCCGTCCGCTCCTGCACGAGCTGGCCGCCCGCGACCCCAACGCCGCCGTCCGCCGGCTCGCGATCCTCTGCCTCAAGAACGGGCCGCCGCAGCGGGACACGCTCCAGCTCCTGGAGGGGATCGAGCTGGACGAGGAGGCCGACCCCGAGCTGCGGAAGACGGCGCGCTCGGTCGCGCGGCTCCTCCTCAGGCGGTCGAGGACGAAGTAGGCTGGGCGCGTGGCCTCTGCGCCGGTCGTCGGGATCGTCATGGGCTCCCGCTCCGACTGGGAGACGATGCGGCACGCGGCCGAGACCCTCGCCGAGCTCGGGGTCCCCTACGAGACGCGCGTGGTGTCCGCCCACCGCACGCCCGACCTGCTCTTCGAGTACGCCTCGGGAGCGGAGGAGCGGGGGCTCCAGGTCGTGATCGCCGGAGCCGGAGGGGCCGCGCACCTGCCCGGGATGATGGCCGCCAAGACGCAGCTTCCGGTGCTGGGCGTGCCCGTGGAGTCGAAGGCGCTGGGCGGCCTCGACTCGCTGCTCTCGATCGTGCAGATGCCCGCAGGGATCCCGGTGGGGACGCTCGCGATCGGCCGGGCGGGAGCGATCAACGCCGCCCTGCTCGCGGCGGCGATCCTCGCGCGCACCGACGAGGACGTCCGTCGGCGCCTCGGCGCCTACCGCGCGCGCCAGACCGAGTCGGTCCTCGCCTCGCCCGACCCGGCGGCGTGACCGGCGCGACGCGCGCGTGAGGATCGTCGGCTGCCTCGGCGGGGGCCAGCTGGGCCGGATGCTCGCGCTCGCGGGGTTCCCCCTCGGCGTGCGCTTCCGCTTCCTCGACCCCTCGCCGGACGCCTGCGCGGGAGCGGTCGGGGAGCTCCTGGTGGGGCCGTACGACGATCCCGCCCTGCTCGAGCGCTTGGCCGCGGGCGCCGCGGCCGTCACCTACGAGTTCGAGAACGTCCCGGTCGCCGCGGCGCGCGCCGTCGGCGCCGTGCCCGGCGCACGCGCCCTCGAGCTGGGCCAGGACCGGCTGCTCGAGAAGCAGCTCTTCCGCCGGCTCGGGATCGCCACGGCCCGCTTCGGCTCGGTCGAGGAGGCGGGGCTGCCGGCGCTCGTCAAGTCGCGCCGGCTCGGCTACGACGGGAAGGGCCAGCGCCTGGTCGAGGCGGTCGAGCCGATCGGGCCCGGCGAGCTGGCGGAGGAGCTCGTCGCCTTCGACCGCGAGCTCTCCATCGTCGCCGTGCGCGGCCGCGACGGGCAGACCGCGTTCTACCCGCTGGCCGAGAACGTCCACCGGAACGGGATCCTCGCCGTCTCCCGCGCCCCCGCGCCCGGCGCTCCGCAGCGGGAGGCGGAGGAGATCGCCCGACGGCTCCTGGCCGAGCTCGACTACGTGGGGGTGCTTGCGGTCGAGCTGTTCGAGGCCGGAGGCAGGCTGCTCGCGAACGAGCTCGCGCCGCGCGTGCACAACACCGGGCACTGGACGATCGAGGGCGCGACGACGAGCCAGTTCGAGAATCACCTGCGCGCGATCCTGGGCCTGCCCCTGGGGGAGACCGCCGCCCGCGGGGACGCGGTTCTGGTCAACCTCGTCGGCTCCCTGCCGCCCCTCGAGCGCCTGCTCGCCGTGCCCGGCGCCCGGGTCCACCTCTACGGCAAGGCGCCGCGTCCGGGCCGCAAGCTCGGGCACGTGACGCTCGTGGACGCGGACGAGGCCGCAGTCGCCCAGGTCGTTGCGCTCGCCGAGGCGGCCTGGCGGGCGTAGGCGGCTCGCTCTACGCCGGCGCGTCCGCCTTCGGCGGAGCCTTCCGCCGCGCGTGCGGGTGGGCCTGGAAGTAGGTCTCGCGGCGGCGGCGGTCGGAGACGTGCGTGTAGCGCTCGGTCGTCCCGAGGTCGGCGTGGCCGAGCATCTCCTGGACCGAGCGGAGGTCGGCGCCGCCCTCGAGCAGGTGCGTGGCGAAGGAGTGGCGGAGCAGGTGGGGATGGACGCGCTCGGGCTCGAGCCCCGCCTTCCCGGCCAGGCGCCGCAGGATCAGGAAGGCGCCGGCCCTGGTCAGCGGCCCGCCGCGGGCGTTCAGGAACAGCTCGGGCCGGTGGCGCCGGTCGAGGTGGGGGCGGCCGAGCGCGAGGTAGCGGCGCACCGCTTCGGCGGCCGGACGCCCGAGCGGGACGAGCCGCTCCTTGCCGCCCTTGCCCAGCACGCGGACGATCCGCTCCTCCAGGTCGACTCCCCTCCGCTCGAGGCCGACGGCCTCGGACACGCGCAGCCCGGCGCCGTAGAGGAGCTCGACGAGCGCGCGGTCGCGCAGCGCGCGTGGCGCCGTGCCCGCGGCGGCCTCGATCAGCCGCTCCGTCTCGGCCGGCGAGAGCACGCGCGGCAGGCGGCGGGGGCGGCGCGGTGGCTCGAGCGAGGCAGCGGGATTCTCGTCCAACCTGCCGATAAGGACGAGGTGACGGAAGTACGTGCGCACCGCCGCCAGGCGCCGGGCGATCGTGGCCGGGGAGAGCCCGGCTGCGCGCATGGACGCGAGCCAGCGCTCGAGCTCCTCGACGCTCGCGTCGGCGACCGGCCCGTCCCGGAAGGCGCCGAGCGCCCGCAGGTCGCGGCGGTAGGCGTCCACGGTGCGCGGGGAGCGGCGCGCGGCGAGGGTGAGCAGGAAGCGCTCGACGTCGTGGTCGAGGGAGGTCACGGCGCCCGCAGGGATTCGGCGGGCGGCCGCCGGCTCCTGCGCGCCGGGCTCGCCCTCGCCGCCTTGGCGGTCGCCGCGGGCGGGCTGCCGGGCGTGGCGAACGCCTCGCAGCTGATCGCCCGCAACACGGCGGACGAGCGCCTGTCCGTCTCGGCCGACGGGAAGGCCCTCCTCACCTTCCGCGCCCAGGGCCGACTCCAGCGCGTGCTCGCCTGGGGCGCGGTCGGGGCGCGTGCGCCCAGCCAGGATCGCGGCCAGGTCGCCTTCCGGCTCGACTACGCGGGCGGCTGGGGAGCCTTCCGCAAGCCGGTCTGGAAGGAGGTGCGGGACGCCTGCGGGCCCTACCGCGGCCCAGCCCTCCCCTGGCTCGTCGCCGCCTGCACCGCGCGCGACGGCTCGCACTGGGCCCTCCAGCGCTGGCAGCGCCACCAAGCGAACTTCGGCCTCCCACCCTGGAAGCCGGGCCACGGCGCCTTCGAGCTCCGCCTCTCGCACTGGCGCGGGCCGGTGGCGCGGCTCGAGGTCTGGCTCGACTGGAGCTACGGCGGCCGCTGGCACCACCTGTTCGGGCGCTTGACGTACCGCGGGCAGCCGGTGCACGGGTTCCAGACCACGCCCGAGGGCGACCCGCTCGACGGGTACGGGCGCGTCCTCTACCTGGACACCTACGACTCGGCCTACGGCCCCGGCTGGCGGCGGGAGAACGGGTTCGTCGCACGCCGGCCGGACGGGACCTTCTGCTACGGCTTCGTGCCGCACCGGACCGACACGGGGAAGCTGCGTCCTCCGGGCAACGGGCGCCGCTACCGGCTCGCGGTCAGCGGGCCCGGGGTGACGCCTGACGTGGCCTGGGAGGGGCCGGGGCTTCCGGACTTCGATCCCGGAAACCCGGACCACGTCGCGCTCGAGGCGCGGATGAACGAGCTGCAGCGGCAGCTCGTAGGGGCGCGAGACCCTGTCACGCCTGACTCTGGCGAGCTCATGAGGTATCCTCATGAACATGAGATATCTCATGATCTCGAAGGGCGGCCAGATCTCCGTCCCCGCAGAGGTGCGCAAGCGCTGGGGCACGCGCCGGCTCCGGCTCGAGGACCGCGGCGACGAGCTCGTGCTCACGCCCGCTCCCGAGGACCCGATCGCGGCAGCTGAAGGCATCTTCAAGGGCCGGATCCCGTTCTCGAGCGAGGAGCTCAGGAGGATGGACCGGGAGGAGGGGGAGGAGATCGAGGAGCGCAAGTGGGGACCCTCCTAGATGCCTTCGCGCTCATCGCTTTCGTCGGCGGCGAACCGGCGGCGCCGGCCGTACGACAGCTTCTGCGGGGAGGTGACTGTGCGATCCCGACGGTCAACCTCGCCGAGGCGGGCCAGCGGCTCTTCCGTGTCAGCGATGTGCGGCGCGAGGAGCTCGAGCAGGTGGTCGGCTCTCTCCCCATCGACGTGGTGCCGTTCACGCGGCCCCACGCCTGGCGCGCGGCGGAGCTCCGCGCCGCGCACTACCGGCGCGCGGATAGCGCGGTCTCGCTCGCCGACTGCTGCCTCGTCGCGGTCGCGACGCCCGCTGACCGGGTCGCGACGGCGGATCCGGCCGTCCTGCGGATGGCCGCGGCCGAGGGCATCGGCACGATCGCGCTGCCGAGGCCGTAGCTCTCTCAGCTGCGCGGGTGCGAGCGGTCGTAGACGCGCCGCAGGCGTCGCGCGTCCACGTGGCTGTAGACCTGCGTCGTCGAGAGCGAGGCGTGTCCGAGCAGCTCCTGGATCACGCGCAGGTCGGCTCCGCCCTCGAGCAGGTGCGTGGCGAAGGCGTGGCGGAGCCGGTGCGGGTGGCGGAGGATGCGGCGCACCGCGCTCGTGTCCAGCCGGCGCCCGCGGGCGGAGAGGAAGAGCGCGTCGGCTGCCCCGCGCGCGAGCGCCGGGCGGGCGTTCCGGAGGTAGCGGGAGAGGTGGTGCGCAGCCTCCTCCCCCAGCGGGACGACGCGCTCCTTGCCGCCCTTCCCGCGCACGTGCACGGCCTCGCGCTCGAAGTCGACGTCGCCGAGGTCGAGCGCGACCGCCTCCGCGCTTCGCAGGCCCGCGGAGTAGAGGAGCTCGAGCAGGGCCCGGTTGCGGAGGGCGAGCGGGGAGTCGCCCTCGACGAGCTCGAGCAGCGCCTCCACCTCGGCCGCCTTGGGCGCATCCGGGAGCCGGCGCGGCCGGCGCGGCGCGAGCGCGGCGTCGGGCACCCGGGCCCGTCCGAAGGTGAAGCGCAGGCAGGAACGCACGGCCGCCAGGCGCCGCGCGATGGTGGCCGGCGCGAGGCGGCCCCGCCCGCGCCCGAGGTCGCCGACCCACTCGGCCAGGACGCGCGCGTCCACGTCGTCGAGCCCCAGCCCCTGGGCGTCGAGCCAGCGGGCGAAGGCGCGCAGGTCGGCGGCGTAGGCGCGTCGCGTCGCCTCGGAGTGCGGGGCGGCGGCCAGGAAGCGCTCGATCGCAGCTTGCGTGTCCACTCCTCCGGATTCGCCGCGCGCGCTGCCGCGCCTGCCGCGCCGGGAGTCGGCCGCGCCCCCGCCGGGGCCGCGCGCGTACGATACGGCGGTTTCTCGGACGACGATGACGGCGGAGCGGACATGATCGCGACGGTTCCCGGGAGCGGCTCCCTCGCGCAGCACGGCCTCGCCGACATCCGCGGCCGCGTCTACTGGCACCCGACGACCTCGCAGCTGTACACGCACGCGCTCGTGCGCGGGGAGGCGCGGCTGGCCGAAGGCGGCGCGCTCGTGGTCGACACGGGCATCCATACGGGGCGCTCGCCCAAGGACAAGCTCGTCGTCCGCGAGCCTGGCTCGGAGGGCCGAATCTGGTGGGAGGCGAACGCGGAGATCGCCGAGGCGTCCTTCGAGCGCCTGCGCGAGAAGGTGGCCGCGCGGCTCGCCGAGGGCGACGTGTACGTGGTGGACGCCTTCGCCGGCGCCGATCCCGCGCACCGGATCGCCGTCCGCGTCGTCACCGAGAGCCCCTGGCACGCGCTCTTCGCGAAGACGCTCTTCATCGAGCCGAGCGCGCGCGAGCTGGAGCGGATCGCGCCGCAGGCGCTCGTCCTGCACGCGCCCTCGGTCGTCGCCGTGCCCGAGGAGGACGGCACCCGCTCCGGCACGTTCGTGTGCCTGCACCCGACCCGGGCCGAGGTCCTGATCGGCGGCACCGCCTACGCGGGCGAGATCAAGAAGTCGATCTTCACGCTCATGAACGACCGGCTGCCGCTCGAGGGCGTGTTCCCGATGCACTGCTCGGCGAACGTGGGCGACGACGGCACGGTGGCCGTCTTCTTCGGCCTCTCCGGCACCGGCAAGACGACCCTCTCCGCCGACCCCGAGCGGCACCTGATCGGCGACGACGAGCACGGCTGGGGCGACGACGGCGTCTTCAACCTCGAGGGCGGCTGCTACGCGAAGGTGATCCGTCTCTCGCCCGAGGCCGAGCCCGAGATCTACCGGGCGACGCGGGCGTTCGGAACTGTGCTCGAGAACGTCGCCTGCGACGAGCGTGGCGTCCTCGATCTCGACGACGACTCGAAGACGGAGAACACCCGCGCGGCGTACAAGCTCGAGCAGATCGCGAACGCGCTCCCGACGAAGCGGGCCGGGCACCCCAGCGTCGTCGTCTTCCTGACCGCGGACGCCTTCGGGGTCCTGCCCCCGCTCGCCCGCCTCACCCGCGAGCAGGCCCTCTACTGGTTCCTGTCCGGGTTCACCGCCAAGCTCGCCGGCACCGAGATCGGGGTCGTCGAGCCGCAGCCCACCTTCTCTGCCTGCTTCGGCGCGCCCTTCCTGCCCCAGCCTCCGGCGGTGTACGCGCGCCTGCTGGGCGAGAAGCTCGAGCGCCACCGCACGGCCGTCTGGCTCGTGAACACGGGCTGGACCGGCGGCCCTTACGGCGAGGGCTCCCGGATGCCGATCCAGGTCACGCGCGCGCTCCTGCACGCCGCCCTCTCCGGCGCGCTCGAGGGCATCGAGTACCGGCAGGATCCCGTCTTCGGCGTCCTCGTCCCGGTCGCGGCGCCCGGCGTGGAGCCGCGGCTGCTCGACCCGCGCTCGACCTGGCGCGACCCGGCCGCCTACGACGCCAGGGCGCGCGAGCTGGCGCAGATGTTCCGCGACAACTTCGCCCGCTTCGAGGGCGTCGCGCCCGGCGTCGCCGCCGGCGGCCCGCGGGCCTGACCCACCGCCTCGCTCCTCGGCAGCCTCCGGTCCCCTCCGGCAGGGAGCCTTGAGCCGTTCTTGAGCAGCTCCGGTCAGCGTTTGCGGCAGCGATCAGCGGAAGGAGGTGCAGGATGCGTCGGGTCCCACGAACGCTCGGCGTGCGGGCTGTGCGCGTCGTTCTCGTCGCGGCGCTCAGCCTCGTCGTCTTCGCCGCGGTCACCGCGCTCGCGTCCGGGAGCCCTCCCTGGGGGAGTCCGCCCGGAGCGTGCGTGCCACCCGGGCAAGACCACGGTCCGCCGGGAGGCCAGTACGGCGGAGACGGTGGACGTCCGCCCACCGATCACACGCCGCCGGGAGCGGGAAGCGGACCGCCTGGCCAGCCGGCCGGAGTACCCGCGACGCAGTACGGATGCCCGCCCGGGCTCCAGTACCGAGACGCGCCTTGACGGAGGCGTCCGTAGCGGTCGGCGAGCCTCGCCCCGCCGCCGGCTCCGGGTCGGCGGCGGGGTCGAGGCTCGCGCGGCTGTGGGCCGTCGTCTCCGGTGCGCACGTTCGGGCGGCGGCGGTTGGATCCGGGGTCGTGGTGCTGTCTGGAGCCAACGACGGCGCGTACTACCCCCGCTCCTGGCTCTGGACAGGGCTCGGTCTCGCCGCGCTCGCCGGGCTGCATCTCCTGCTTGGCCCGCCGGGCCGGCTCAGCGGGCCCGAGCTGGTCTCGCTCTCCGCGCTCGCAGCACTACTTGCCTGGATGCTCCTGTCCGCCTTCTGGGGGATCCCCGGGACGGAGGCGGTCCGTGAGGCGGCGCGGGCCGGCGTCTACCTCGCCGCCCTCGTCGCCTTCTTGGCGGTGGTGAGGAGGGAGACGGCGCGTGACTTCCTCGAGGGCGTTCTGGCCGGGATCGTCGCGCTGGTGGCATACGGCTTGCTCGATCGGGTCTCGAGCGACCGGGCTCCGGATCCGTTCCAAGGGTCGCTGCTCGTCGAGCCGGTCGGCTACGCGAACGCGCTCGGCATCCTGGCGGCGATCGGTCTCCTGCTGGCGCTGACGCTGCTCGTGGCCGGGCGGCACCCTCTCGGCAGGGCCTTCCACCTCGGCGCCGCGTGCATCCTGGGAGTGGGACTTGCCCTCACCTCGAGCCGCGGAGCATGGATGTCGACCGCCTTCGGGATCACCCTCCTGGTCTTCCTGCACGTGCGGCGCAGGCGTCTCTTCACTTGGGGTAGGGCGCTCGCGCTCGCTTCGGTCGTGGCCTTCCTGCTCGGTCTCTGGGCGGCCGTCTCGGCACCCCTGCCGACCCTCGGCGATCGCGCGTCTTACTGGCGCGTCGCGCTCGAGGACGCCGGGCGGCACCCGTTGCTTGGATCTGGCGCAGGGAGCTTCGACGACGTCTGGCTCTCACAGCGACCCATCGCGGCGAGCGTGCGCGACGCGCACAGCCTCTACCTCGAGGTGCTGGCCGAGCTCGGCCCGGTCGGGCTCGCGCTCCTGCTCGCGATGCTCGCCGCGCCGCTCGTCAGCGCAGCGCGTGCACGTGGCGCACCGGTGGTTGCCGCCGCAACCGCCGGGTACTCGGCGTACCTCGTCCATGCCGGCCTCGACTGGGACTGGGAGTACCCGGTGGTGACGCTCGCCGGGCTCGCCTGCGGCGCCTGCCTGCTCACGAGCGCGTTCAGGAGCGCAGGTAGGCGAGCACCGCCAGCACGCGGCGGTGCTCGTCCGGCGCGGGGAGCAGCCCGAGCTTGAGGAAGATCGAGTTCACGTGCGTCTCGACCGTCTTGGGGCTGACGAAGAGCTTCTCGCAGATGCCCCGGTTGGAGAGGCCCTCGGCCATGAGGGCGAGCACCTCGCGCTCGCGCGGGGTCAGCTCGCCGAGCGGGTCTGCCTCGCGCCGGCGGCCGAGGAGCTGCGCGATCACCTCCGGGTCGATCGCCGTTCCGCCCTTGCCGACCCGCCGCACCGCCTCCAGGAAGTCGTCGATCTCGAGCACGCGGTCCTTGAGCAGGTAGCCGAAGCCCTCGGGGCGCTCGCTGACGAGTGCGAGCGCGTGCGTGGCCTCGACCACCTGGGACAGGAGGAGGACGGCGAGCTCGGGCTGCTCGGCTCGGAGCTCGAGCGCGGCCCGGGCGCCCTCGTCCGTCTGGGTCGGCGGCATGCGCACGTCCACGACCGCCACGTCGGGCTTGAACCGCCGTGCCGCCTTCTTCAGCTCGTCCGCGTTCGCCGCCTGCGCGACCACCTCGAAGCCTCCGTCGGCGAGGACGCGGGCCAGGCCCTCGCGCAGGAGCACCGAGTCCTCGGCGATCACGACGCGCACGGGATCTCCCCGACGACGCGGGTGCCCGAGCCGGGTGCGCTCTCGATCCGCAGGCGCCCGCCGTGCGACTCGACGCGGTCGGCGAGCCCGCGCAGCCCGGTCCCGCCGTTCGGGGTTGCGCCCCCGGCCCCGTCGTCCTCGACCTCGACGACGAGCATCCTGTGGTCACGCTGCACGCGGATCGCGGCCTTCGACGCGCCCGCGTGCTTGACCACGTTCGTCAGCGCCTCCGCGGCGAGGAAGTAGGCGGTCGCCTCGACGTCGGGAGGGAACCGCTCGGAGGTCGCCTCCACGGCCACCGGCAGCGGGGCGCGCGCCGCCAGCGCGCCGAGGGCGGAGGCGAGGCCGCCCTGCCGGAGCGCCCCCGGATGGATGCCGTGGGCGAGCGAGCGGAGTTCCTCGACCGCGACCTGGAGCTCGTCGGCGGTCGACGCGAGCAGGCGCTCGAGCTCGGGGTCGCCACCCTCGCCCAGCCGCCGCAGCGCGCTGCGGAGCTCGAGGGCGAGCGCCACGAGCCGCTGCTGGGCGCCGTCGTGGAGGTCGCGCTCGATCCGGCGCCGCTCCTCGTCCGCAGCGGCGGCGATGCGGGCGCGCGACTCCTTGACGGTCGCGAGCTGGGCGCGCACCTCCGCGTGCAGGCGCGCGTTGACGAGCGCGAGCCGGGCCGCGGCCGCGACCGCCGCCACGAGCTTCGGCTCGTCGCGCAGCGTCGGGTCGTGCACGAGCACGGCCAGCGGCTCCCCCCGGTGCTCGATCGGCGTCACCGCGCGTGCCTCCCCGTCCTCCGGCAGGGTGAAGGAGCCGCCCGCGGCGTCCACGTACTCGCGGCGCTCGGGTAGCCACAGCCCGAGCTCGAGCGTGGGGTCGGCGAGCACGGTCGCCAGCTCGTCCCGGATGCCGTCGACCGGCGTCGTCTCCAGGTGCACGACGAGGTCGCCCACGTGCGCGCGCGCGAGCCGCGCCTGCAGGAGCACGGCGAGGAGGGCGAGCGGCAGCGCGGCGAGCCCGGCGACCTGCCACCAGAAGAGGTTGTGGACGATCTCCGGCGGCCTGGTCGCGAAGGTGAGGATCCCGTTCAGCAGGGCCCAGAGCGCGGCGACGGCCGCAGCGAGCAGCAGGGGGGCGAGCACCCGGCGCGCTCGGGGCGTCGCGCCGACGAGCCGCCGGGCGACGAGGACGCAGAAGAGGAGCGCGAGGACGCCGTAGCCGACGACCGCGAACGCCTTCTGGAGCCCGTCGACGAGGCCGGCGTTCCCGCCCACGAGGAGCAGGCTCTCGCGCGGCGTCGGGTCGAAGAAGCGGAGCTGCCGGGTCGCATCGTGGAAGAGGAGGATTGCGAGCGGGAAGGCCGTCGCCACGGCGTAGGCGGCGCCGAGGAACCGGCGCTCGAGCCGGCTCGCCACGCGCCCGGACGGGTACGCGAGGGCGACGTGGGCGACCAGGACCCAGCCGAGCTCGCCGAGCAGGAAGAAGACGGTGAACGCGAGCGGGTCGTGGCTGTAGCGGAACTGGCGGGCGAGGAGCGCGAAGCACGTGGCCACCATCAGCGGGCCGAGCCGGTTCCCCGGCCGGCGCCGCCAGGCGACGAGCCCTGCAGCGAGGAACGCCCAGGCGGCAAGGACGCCCGCAAGCGCTCGTGCCGTCGTCGTGAGCGGCTCTGGAAGCTCGTCGACCTGCACCTGGTAGGCGAGCACGCCGAGCACGAGGGCCGAGGTCGCGACGAGGGCCTGGAGCGCACGTGTTGCGGGCATCGGGCGGATCGTCACACAGGTCACGTGCGTTGACCAGGGGGCGAGCCCTGATCGCGAGTTGGGGGAGAGCCCCGAGACGAGTCCGAGGACTGCCCGGTTCCGCCGGGAGCCCGCCAGGCGGAGCATGGCCGCATGCTCGAGACGACCGAACCGAACGCCCTTCTCGACCCCGACGAGCTCGACACGCTCCTCGACGAGATCCGCCGCTACCTCGATGCCGTCGAGACGTTCCGGCGCGAGGGGCACGAGCCGCGCTGGCGCCTCGAGACGGTGGCGCCCGTGGAGGTGCCCTCGTGAACCTGCGTGAACAGCTCGCCGGACTCGTGCTCGCCGTGGCCCTGGTCGCCCTCCTGGCCTGCCTCTGGCTCGGGCTCTTCTCGCTCGTCCCTCTCGACGTCACGCCGAGGGTGCGATGAGCCCACGCGCCAACGACGTCCACTCGCGGCTCAACGAGACCGAGGTCGCAGCGGTCGTGCCCGTCGACTCGCTCGATTCGATCGCACGTGCGCTCGCCGCCGCCCGCAGCTCTCCTGCTGACGCTCCTCGTCGAGGTCGTCCACGCCGATCCCCGGCTGGGCCAGGCACTCGCGCTCGCCGCGCTCGTCCCGCTCTCGTTCGCGTTGAGCAAGCGCTGGACGTTCCGGAGTCGCCGGACTCCGTCTAGGGGTCTCTCCAGACGCTGCTCTCGAAATCTCATGATTTCTCTTATGACACATCATGAGATATTCCGAAGTTAGATTTTGTCGGAAATAGGAGCATCAGGCGCATGGCAATCATGCGCCGGAATTGCAGTTACGAATATCGCGCTACGAGCTGCTCGATGGCCGCCTGTGAGAGCGCGGTCGGCGGCCGGCTCGAGCGTGACCGGCGCACTCGGTCACTCGGGAAGGAGGGGAAGGTGCGCCAGGTCACGCGCATGCACCGCGTCCTCGTGGTGCTCGCGGTCGGTCTGCTCGCGCTCGCGGCTCCGCTCGTCGCGCTCGCAGACGGCGGCGGCCCGACCGGCGGGTAGAGCCGAACGCACGATCGCTGGACAGCACGGCCCGCGCACGCGGGCCGTGCTGGATCAGCCAAGCGCCCTTCCGTCCAGCATGGCACGAGTGCGGGCTGCGGCGACCGTGTTCCCACGTTCCTCGTAGAGCTCGATCGCCCGCGCGAACGCCGCTGCGGCCTCGTCTTCACGGCCAGCGAGCCGGAGGACCTCCGCAAGGTCACGTTCGGCCTTCGCGCGCTGGTTCAGCCCATCGGTCGACTCCGCGAGTCGGACGGCCTCGCGGGCAACGTGCTCGCCTTTGTCGACGTCCCCGCCGAGGGCGACGATCTTCGCGCGGACGGGCATCCACAGGAGCCGAGCATCCAGATCGTCGTCTGCCGAGTACCGCTCGGCGGTGCGTGTCCATCCGTCGGCCTCCTCGATCCGGCCCTGGACGTACAGCGCCTCGGCAAGGTCACCGGCCCTACTTGCCAGATGGCTGTACGCACGCCAGCGTTCCAGCTCTGCGCAGATCTCCGCGAGGATCCGCTCGGCTTCGGCTGCCTCTCCGGCAAGGAGCTCGAGCTGGGCGAGCACGTCTCCCGAGTACAGCGCTGCTGCCGTCTGCTGACCGAGCTCCTCGAAGGTCGTTCGGGCCGACACGACCAGACGTCGCGCGTCGTCGAAATCGCCGCGCTGGGCGAGCAGGCCACCGAGGAAGACCTCGACGTTCGCGGCACCGATCCGATCGGACACCTCCGAGCGCAGGAGCTGCTCGCACCTGGCGATCGCTTCGGGCACCGGTGTCGGGCCGTAGTGCAGGGCAGCAGCGAGCTCGCCGAGACACGTCGCCGTGGGCCAATTCGAGGCCTTGTAGTGGACGAGCGCGCGCTCGGCCGCCTGCTCTCTGGCCTTGTGCTGACCACGACGAGCACCCTCCACGGATCCCGCGAGAAGCCACGCTCTCCCAAGCGATCTGTGATCGCCGACGCTCTCGAACAGCGGGATCGCTTCGGCCGCAGCGCCCAAGAGGGTGTCGCCGGATGCTCGTGGTGTCCGCGGAAGCCGCACGTACTCGCGCTCGATCAGCGCACGTAGCTCGACCCGTCGGTCACCCGTCTCGCCGGAGGCGCGAAGCGCCTCCTCCAGCACCTCGTCGGCCGCCTCGGGTTGCCCGAGCGCGCGCAGGGCGATGCCAAGCTCGCACATGAGCTCTCGACGGAGGACCGCTCCGTGGGGAAGCAGCGACGTCGCACGCCGAAGCAGCGTCACCGTCGCCGGCATGTCTCCTCGCTTCAGGGCACGCACGCCGGCTTCGCCGAGCCGGCGGCCAGCGTCTTCGGCGAGCTGGCGCGTACGCCGGTCGGTCTCCCCGAGCTCCGAGCGCAGGCGGTAGGCCTGCTCGAGGTGGTAGCCGGCGAGCTCGTCGAGCTCGGGAAGGCCCGGAGACCTTCGCTCGAGCCGGTCGGCGAAGCGCTCGTGCAGCTCGGCGCGCAGGCGCTTCGGGGCGGCGCGGTAGACCGCTTCCTGGACGAGCAGGTGCCGGAAGGCGAGCTCCCCATCAGCCCGGGGCCGGACGAAGCCGCGGTCGACGAGCTTGGACAGGTGCGCCGCGGCCGCGGGGGCGGCCTCGGGACCGAGCAGGGAGGTGACGTCCTCGGCCGTGAACTCCTTCCCGACGACGGCGCCGCGCTCGAGCACCGCGCGCTCGCCGGGGCCGAGGCGGTCGAGGCGGGCGGCGAGCAGCGCCTGCACCGTCGGCGGCAGCGGGTGCTCGGCGAGCCCGCCCTCGAGCGCGAGCGCGAGGAGCTGCTCGACGAAGAAGGGGTTGCCCTCCGCAGCCTCGACGATGCGCGCGCGCTGCTCGAGCCCGAGGGCCGTGCCGGCTAGCGCGTCGAGGAGCGCCTCGGTCTCCTCCGCGGAGAGCGGCTCGAGCTCGACCAGCTCCGCGCGCTCGCGGCCCTCGAGGAACCCGGGCCGGTCCTCGAGCAGCTCCTCGCGCGCGAGGCAGAGGGCGAGGATCGGCCCCCGGCCGCGGTCGGCGAGCTGCTCGATGACCTCGAGGAAAGTCGGCTCCGCCGAGTGCACGTCGTCGAAGGCGAGCACGAGCGGCTTCTCGCGGGCAAGCGCCTCGCACAGCCGCCGGAAGAGCAAGCCGATCTCGGGGGCGGGGAGCGGCGGCTCGGCCTCGAGCGCGGAGAGGACGGCGTCGCGCTCCTGCCCTGCGGGAGCCTGCTGCACGGCCTCGCGCAGCGGCCAGTAGGTGATGCCGTCGCCGTAGGCCAGGCAGCGGCCGCGGAGCGTCCGGACGCCCCGCCTGCGGCGGGCGAGCTCGGACGCGAGGCGCGACTTGCCTACGCCGGGCGGGCCGACGACGACGGCGACGTGCACCAAGTGGCTGTCGACGGCGCGCTCGAGCGCCCTCCGCAGCGCGGCCAGCTCCCGCTTGCGGCCGATGAGCGGCGCGTCCAGCCGGAGCTCGAAGGCGGGCGCGACCGGGGCGAGCTCGACCAGCCGCTGGGCGCGCACCGGCCCGCGCCTGCCCCTGAGCGCGAGCTCGCCCAGGGGCTCCAGGGAGGCGGCGTGGCCGACCAGGCGAGCGGCGAGCTCGCCGACCACGATCTCCCCGGGCGCGGCCGCCTCCTCGAGCCGCGCGGCAACGCCGACGGCCTCGCCCGTGACCAGCCGCTGGCGGGAATCCGTCGCCGTGGTCACCACCTCGCCCGCCTCGAGCCCGATCCGGATCTCCAGCACGAGCCCGTGCTCGCGCTCGAGCTGCTCGTTCAGAGCCGCGATCCCCGTCCGGATCTCGACGGCCGCCCGCACGGCGCGCAGCGCGTCGTCCTCGTGCGAGACGGGTACGCCGAACGCCGCCATCACCGCGTCGCCCGCGAACGTCTCGACGGTGCCGCCGTGGCGTGTCAGCGCCGCCGAGACCGCATCGAAGTAGCGGCGCAGGACCACGCCGAGCGCCTCCGCGTCGAGCTCCTCGGTGAGCTCGACGGACTCGACGAGGTCGACGAAGAGGATCGTGGCGAGCCGGCGGAGCTGCAGGGCCGGCGCAGCACCGGCGGTCGCGGGCGGGAGGAGGGACTCGTCTTGGCGCAGGATCGCCGCCTCGAGCTCCCGGAGCTCGGGCCCGGGCTCCAGCGCGAGCTGCTCGACGAGCGTCTCGCGCGCCCGGCGATAGGCGGCGAGCGCGTCCGCCTGACGCCCGGAGCGGTAGAGGGCGAGCATGAGCTGGGCGCGGGGGTGCTCCCGCAGCGGGTGCGCCTCGACGAGGGCCTCGAGCTCGGAGACGAGCTCCGCGTGCCGGCCCAAGGCGAGGTCGGCGTCGATCCGCTCCTCGAGCACGACGGTGCGCAGCTCCTCGAGCCGCGCGATCTCCGCCTGCGCGAACGGTTCGTAGAGGAAGTCGGCGAGCGCGGGTCCGCGCCAGAGCGCGAGCGCCTCGCGCAGGGCGCGCTCGGCCGCTTCCGGCTGGCCGGCCCGCAGCGCCGCCCGGCCTTCGGCGGCGAGCCGGGCGAAGCGGTGCACGTCCACGCGCTCTGGCTCGAGCTCGAGCGCGTAGCCGGGGGCGCGCGTGGCGAGGAACGGGCCGAGCCTCTTGCGTAGCTGCGACACGTACACCTGCACGGCGTGGGGAGCCGTCTCGGGCGTCGTCCCCGGCCAGAGGACCTCGACCAGCCGGTCGACGGAGACCACGCGGCCCGGCTCGAGCGCGAGCACGGCGAGCAGCGCGCGTGGCTTCGGCCCGCCGAGCGCGAGCGGGCGCTCTCCGGCGAGGGCCTCGAGCGGCCCGAGGAGGCGGATCTCGAGCTCGGGGTCGGCCATTCGTACTTCCTGTCGCTTACCCGGCCAGCTTCTCACGCGCGGCGGCCCGTGCCAACGTCGCGGCCCGGCTTGAGCCGTCGTTGAGCGCCCCGTGTCAGCCTGCGCCCGTGAATTCTCGACCGAGAGGAGACCGTCATGGCTGCGCTCGTCCTCGTCACCTCCCCGATCGCCGGCGCGCCCGAGGGGATGGCCCGACTGCCGATCTTCCCCGGCGGCGTGATCCCGACGCTGTTCCCGGCCGGCACGGCGTTCTGGGTCGGGTACGGGTTCGCGGCGGAGCCCGGGGCGCCGGCGGGCGCCAGCGTCGGCGGCCGGGGCACGCGCTTCGAGCTCGAGGTCGACGGGCGCCGGGTCGAGACGAGGACGGAGGTGGAGCGGGAGGGGGAGGTCGCCGTGCGTCGGGCGGACATCGCGGAGTTCCCGTCCGGGCTCCCCGCGGGCTGGCACGAGCTCGCCGGCCGCTGGTACGACGCGGGGCGGCTCGTCCTCTCGAACCGCGTCTCGGTCGAGTTCGTCGAGCGGTGAGCGTGGGGCGGCAGCGGCGGCTCTCCGAGCGGCCTCCCACATGCGCGGGCGGCCGACCAGGTCGCGCCGAGGCTCGCGCGATCGCCTTGAGCGTCTCTTGAGCGCCGCCGGCGACAGTCGGGCGAACGACACCAGGCGCCGGGGCCATCCTCGGCGTCCCGAGAGGAGGATCTCGATGATCGTCTCCAGAAAGCGAGTGAGCCCGGCCTTCGTCGTGGCCATGGTCGCGCTCTTCGTGGCGCTCGGCGGCACGGCGGGTGCGGTCGTGACCGCGGCCGTCCCGCTCGCGAAGCGTGCCTTGGTCGCCGACAACGCGAAGAAGCTCGGCGGACAGACGTCCTCGCAGATCGTCACGCAGGCGGCGGCGCAAGCCGCGCAGCAGGCCGCGCAGGCGCCGGGGCCGGCGAGCACGGCGGCGGGGCTCGTCACCACCAAGACCCAGACGGGCCAGATCCCGGCAGGCGGAGGGCAGGCCTTCAACGTCGCGTGCGACGCCGGCCAGAAGGTGCTCGGCGGCGGGTTCTCGTCCACCGAGCTCGTCATCGGCCTCGACTCCTACCCGTCGAACGACGCGACCTGGAGCCTGTTCCTGGGCAATCTGAGCGACACCGCTCCTGCGAACGTGAGCGTCTACGCGCTCTGTCTCAAGTAGCGGCACGCCCGGCCGGCTGCGAGCGGTGCACGCCCGCGCCGCCCGCAGCCGGCGCGCCCGGTCAACGCCGTCTTAACGGCGGCCGCGGCGCGTCTGGCTGCGCCTGCAGCTATAAACCTCGAGTGGCGCCGCGACGCCTCCGCCTGCT
>DATMAP010000077.1:0-10200 GCA_035559835.1 Gaiellaceae bacterium | reverse complement strand
CGCCGCCTTCACCGCCGCCCGCGCCGCCCTCCTGGGGGCGGCGCTCGCCTCGGGCGAGCCCGAGCTGTTCGCCGAGGCGCTCGCCGACCGCCTGCACGAGCCCTACCGCGCGCCGGCGGCGCCCCTGCTCGAGGCCGTGCGCGAGCGGCTGCCGGCCGGGGCGCTCGGCGCCACCCTGTCCGGATCGGGCCCGAGCGTGATCTGCTGGGCGCGTGAGGAGGCCGCGTCCGCCTGCGCGCAGGAGCTCGCCCGCCGCCATCCGGACGCCCGCGTCCTCGTCCTCGCCGTCTCGTCCCAAGGAGCCCATGCACCATGACCGACGACCCGTACCGCCGCACCTCCGACCCGGCCAAGCGCGTGAGCGCCGCTCTCACCGACGGCCCCGACCGCGCGCCCGCCCGGGCGATGCTGAAGGCAGTCGGCCTCACCGACGACGACCTCGCCCGCCCCCTGATCGGCGTGGCCACGACCTGGATCGAGACCATGCCGTGCAACCTGAACCAGCGCGCGCTCGCGCAGCACGTCAAGCGGGGCGTCCGCGCCGCCGGCGGGACGCCGCTCGAGTTCAACACGATCTCCGTCTCGGACGGCGTCTCGATGGGGACGGAGGGGATGCGCGCCTCGCTCGTCTCGCGCGAGGTGATCGCCGACTCGATCGAGCTGGTCGCCCGCGGGCACCTCTTCGACGGGCTCGTCTGCCTGGTCGGCTGCGACAAGACGATCCCGGCCGCGGTCATGGCCCTCTGCCGCCTCGACCTCCCCGGGCTCGTCCTCTACAACGGGTCGATCGCCCCGGGGCGCTTCCGGGGACGCGACGTCACCATCCAGGACGTGTTCGAGGCGGTCGGCGCGCACGCGGCGGGGACGCTGGGCCCCGCCGAGCTGCACGAGCTGGAGAGCGTCGCCTGTCCGGGTGCCGGCGCCTGCGGCGGCCAGTTCACCGCCAACACGATGGCTACGGCGCTCGAGTTCCTGGGGATCAGCCCGGCCGGGCTGAACGGCATCCCGGCGCTCGACCCCGCCAAGGAGGCGGCCGCCGAGCAGGCCGGACGGCTCGTCCTCGACCTCGTCCGCGACGACGTCCGCCCCTCCCGGATCGTCACCCGCGAGGCGCTCGAGAACGCCGCCGCCTCGGTCGCAGCCACCGGCGGCTCCACGAACGGCGTCCTCCACCTGCTCGCGATCGCGCGCGAGCTCGGGATCCCCTTCGCGCTCGAGGACTTCGACCGGATCGCGGCGCGGACCCCGGTCGTGGCCAGCCTGAAGCCGGGCGGCCGCTTCGTCGCGACCGACCTGTACGAAGCGGGTGGGGTGGCGCTCGTCGCGCGCGAGCTGGTCGCCGGCGGGCTCGTCCACGGAGAGGCCCGCAACGTCGACGGCCGCACGCTCGCCGAGATCGCGGCCGCGGCCGTCGAGCGGCCCGGCCAAGAGGTCGTCGTCCCCCTGGAGAAGCCGCTGAAGCCGACCGGAGGGTTGGCGATCCTGCACGGCAACCTCGCCCCGGAGGGCTGCGTGGTCAAGCTGGCCGGGCACGAGCGGCTCTCGCACCGGGGGCCGGCGCGCGTCTTCGACTCGGAGGAGGCCTGCTTCGCCGCGGTCAAGGAGCGGCGCCTTGCCCCAGGCGACGTCGTCGTGATCCGCTACGAGGGCCCCGCGGGGGGCCCCGGCATGCGGGAGATGCTGCACGTGACCGCGGCCATCGTGGGCGAGGGACTGGGCGAGGAGGTTGCGCTCGTCACCGACGGGCGCTTCTCCGGGGCCACGCACGGCCTCATGGTGGGGCACGTCTCCCCCGAGGCCGCCCGCGGGGGCCCGCTCGCGGCGCTGCGGGACGGGGACACGGTGGTGATCGACGTGGAGGCGCGCGAGCTGCGGGTGGAGCTCCCCGAGGAGGAGCTCGCCGCCCGGCTGCGCGAGTGGACGCCCCCGCCGCCGCGCTACGCGGAGGGGGTGTTCGCGAAGTACGCCGCGCTCGTCTCCTCCGCCTCGGAGGGCGCGGTCACGCGTCCCCCTCAGTAGACGACCAGCCGGTCGCGGTGCACGGCCTCGAGGCCGCGCGGGCGCCCGGCGAGCTCGGCCGCGGAGGCGGCGGCGATCCCCTTGGCGAACGCCGTCCCCTCCGGCCCCACGAGCTCGACCGCGTCCCCGGCCTCGAAGCGCCCCTCGCAGGCGAGGACGCCGACGGCGAGCAGGCTCCGGCCGAGCTCGGCGACAGCCTTGCGGGCTCCCTCGTCGACCCGCAGCCTCCCTGCCACCGGCTTGCCGAAGCGCAGCCACAGCTTGTACGCGGACAGCTCCCGGCCGGATCCGGGGAAGCGCGTCCCGCGCCGCTCCCCGGCGAGGATGGGCGCGAGCACCGACTCCCCGGCCCCACCGGCGATCACGGTCGGGATCCCGGCCGCGGCGGCCATCTCCGCCGCGAGCACCTTGCTCCGCATCCCGCCGCGGCCGAGGCGGGAGGCGTCGCCCAGCGCAGCCTCGCCGGCCGCCGCTCCCTCGGCGACGAGCTTCGCGCCCGGCGTGCCGGGGGCACGCGTGAAGACGCCCTCGACCTCGGTCAGTAGGACGAGCAGGCGGGCGCGGACGAGGATGGCCACGTGCGCCGCGAGCGCGTCGTTGTCGCCGAACGTGATCTCGTCGGTCGCGGTCGCGTCGTTCTCGTTGACGATGGGGACGGCGCCGAGCGCGAAGAGCGCCTGCAGCGCGTGGCGCGCGTTGACGTAGGCGGCCCGGTCGGCGACGTCCGCCGCGGTCAGCAGCACCTGCGCCGCGAGCAGGCCCTCGCGGGCGAGCGCCTGCTCCCAGGCCCGCTGCAGGCGGGCCTGCCCGAGGGCGGAGGCTGCCTGCAGCTTGGGAACCGAGCGCGGCCGGCGGTCGAGGCCGAGGAAGGGGAGCCCGAGCGCGATCGCGCCGGAGGAGACCACGGCCACCGGCTCCCCGCCCCGCACGACCGTTGCCAGCTCGCGCGCCCGGCGGCGCAGGACGCTGCGGCGGACGGACCCGTCCGGCCCCGCGACCAGGCTCGAGCCCAGCTTGACGACGACCGTCACCGGCGCTGGGTCGCGTCCCCGACGACGCGGTACTGGCGCAGCCAGAGGTCGCGGTAGGTGACCGGCCCGCGCGGCCCGGGCGCCCACTCGACGTTGATCCCCGTCTCCGGCGCGCCGGTCAGCTCGAAGCCGTCTGCGAACCGCGTCGACGCGTGCCAGAAGGCGGCGGTGCCCCGGTAGCCCTCGAGGAAGCGCTCCGCGGCCTCGGCCTCCTCGGCGACGATCCCGGCGGCGAGGCCGGAGGTCTCCTCGTTCGCGATCCGCACCGCCTCCTCGAGCCCCTCCACCCAGGCCACCGTCACCGTCGCCACCCGGGCAGGGTCGTTTGCCCACTCGTAGCCGAGCGGGCGGTCGAGCGGGAGCGCGCCCGGGATGGTGCCCCGCACCTCGAGCCCCTTCGCGGAGAGCAGCTCGAGCAGCGCCGGCACCATCCCGGACGCCCCCCGGTCGACGAGCAGGAGGTTGAGCCGGTTGCAGACCCCGAGCCGGTCGAGGCTCGTGTCCACGAGCGCGAGCGCCTTCTCGACCGAGGCGGAGGGATGCAGGTAGAGGACGCCCCCGCCCTCGGCGTGCGCCAGCGTGCGCACCCCGTGCTCGGCGGCGAGGCGCGCGAGCGCCGCCGTCGTCTCACCGCTGCCGCGGAGGATGACGAGGGGGATCCGCCGCGGGAGGGAGACGAGGATGCGGGCGCCCTCGCGGTCGGGCGAGCGCACGAGCCCGACCGCGCCGGGGGGCAGGCCGGCCGTCTGAAGCGCAGGCCGGAGCACGTCGTCGACGAGCACGGTGACCGTGCGCAGGGCGGCGGCGCCGGTGCGGAGCACGGCCGTGTTCAGGCTCTTCAGGAGCTGCCCGGCGACGTCGAGGGCGACGTTCGGCCGCGCCTCGAAGTTCGCCCCCACCGTCCCGATCGGGATCCGGCGCTCGGCGACGCGCAGCCCGTTCGGGAGCGTCCACGAGCCCGCCTCCCGCGCGAGCGGCTCCAGCGCGGCCAGGGCCTCGACCTGCCGCGCGAGCGCCTCGACGCGAGCGTCGTCCAGCCGGAGGCGGTCGAGGGTGCCCGCATCGAGGCGGCCCTCGGCGGCCTCGACGTCCTCGCGGTTGGCCTCGAGCACCGCGGCCCGCTGCTTCCGGACGAGATCCGCCGCGGCCCGGAGCGCCTCCGCGACGAGGTCGTCCCGCAGCGCGGCCGCCGCCCGGTTGGCGGCGGCGGCCTCGTGCTCGATCATCTGGAGCAGCATCGCTTCACTTTGTATACTGGCGGCCGGTAGCGAGGCACGCCTCGCTCCGCATCGAGAGAGGCTGAGGGACCGGCCCTGTGACGCCTCGGCAACCTACCCGGACGACTCCCTCGTCCGCGCAAGGTGCCAAGCCCGGACGGATGTTGGAAGCGAGGACAAGGAGGTCGTGGTGCCAGCTCAATCTCTCCGTTGCCGGGTCTGCGAGCGAGAGTACGCGCTCGAGGCGATCGGCGTCTGCGCCCGCTGCTTCGGGCCGCTCGACCCCGTCTACGACAAGGAGGCGCTCCGGCGCACGCTCACCCGCGAGGCGATCGAGGCCGGGCCGCCCTCGCTCTGGCGCTACGCCGACCTGCTGCCGGTGGCGCCGCCGGCCGAGCCCCGGCTCGCGCCCGGGCTGACGCCGCTGCTCCCGGCGCCGCGGCTCGCGAGCGCCCTCGGGCTGGGGAGCCTCTACCTCAAGCTCGACACCGCCAACCCGACGCACTCCTTCAAGGACCGGGTCGTCGCGGTCGCGGCCGCGAAGGCGCTCGAGCTGGGCCTCCAGACCCTCGCCTGCTCCTCGACCGGGAACCTGGCCAACGCGGTCGCCGCGCGGGCGGCCGCGGAGGGGCTGGAGGCGGCCGTCTTCTGCCCCGCCGACCTGGAGCCGGAGAAGCTCGCCGCCACGGCCGTCTACGGGGCGACCATCTACGCCGTCGACGGGAGCTACGACGACTGCAGCCGGCTCACGGTCGAGCTGTCCTTCGAGCTTCCCTGGGCCTTCGTCAACGTCGGGCTGCGCTCCTACTACGCCGAGGGCTCGAAGACGCTCGCCTTCGAGATCGCCGAGCAGCTCGGCTGGCGGCTCCCGGACGCGGTCGTCTGCCCGATCGCCTCGGGCGCCCTCTTCTCCAAGGTCCATCAGGGCTTCGCCGAGCTGCGCGAGCTGGGGCTGGTCGAGGGCGAGCCGCCGCGGCTCTACGGCGGGCAGGCGGCCGGGTGCGCCCCCGTGGCCGCGGCCTTCGCCGAGGATCGCCGCGTCGTGCCGCTCCGGCCCCGGACGGTCGCGCGCTCGCTCGCGATCGGCAACCCCGCCGACGGCGACCTCGCGGTCGCGACCGCGCAGGTCTCGCAGGGCGCGGTGTACGCCGTCGCCGAAGAGGAGATCGGCGAGAACATGGCGCTCTTGGCCGAGACGAGCGGCGTCTTCGGGGAGACCGCGGCGGGCGTGACGCTGGGGGCGCTGCGCGAGGCCGTGCGCCGAGGGGTGGTCGGCAGCCAGGACACGGTCGTCCTGCTCGTGACCGGGGACGGCCTGAAGACGCCGCAGCCGGTCGCCGAACGCGTCCGCCCGCAGGCGATCGAGCCCGACGCCGACGCGCTCCTCGAGCGCCTGGCGGCAGGTGCCTGAGGCAGCGCTTCACTTCGGAAAGCATTATCACTTTACTTTTGGAAGCAATGCCGCTAGGCTGCTCCCCCATGAGCACCGGCGGCCGTCCCCCCACTCCCCTCCGTCCGGGACGCCGCTGCCTGTCGGCCGGCGAGGAGCGCCGCCCCGCGCTCCTCGCCGGCTAGCCCCGTCTCGCCCCAGGCCAGGAGCGAAGCCGATGCCGCACCCGCAGCCGACACCCGTCCACAAGCCTCCCGGGCCCGAGCCGACCTGGGAGCTCGTGCTGCAGCGAAACCCGGTCGAGCGGCTCAAGCGCGAGCGCTCGCCCCTCTCGATCAGGGACGAGCTGCCGGCGCTGATCGCCGCGGGCTACGAGGCCGTGCCGGAGGAGGACATGGTCCGCCTGCAGTGGTGGGGCCTCTACCACGACAAGCCCAAGGTCGGGCGCTTCATGCTCCGCGTCAAGCTCCCGAGCGGGCACCTGACCCCGGCGAAGCTGCGCGCGATCGGCGAGGTCTCCAACCGCTTCGGCCGCGGCGACGGCGAGCTGGCCACGCGCCAGAACATCCAGCTCCACTGGCTGGAGCTGGCGAGCCTGCCGGAGGTCTTCGCGCGGCTCGAGGCCGCGGGGATCACGACCGCGGGCGGCTGCGGCGACACCGTCCGCAACATCACCGGCTGCCCCGTGCAGGGCCTCGACCCGCACGAGCTGTTCGACTGCAGCGCGGTCGTGGCCGAGGCGGCCCGCTTCTTCTACGGCAACCCCGACTTCTGCGACCTGCCGCGCAAGCACAAGTACACGATCGCCGCCTGCGCCGACCGCTGCAACGCGCCCGAGATCAACTGCGTCGCGCTCGTCGGCGTGCTGCACGAGGGCCGGGAGGGGTTCGCCGTCCGCGTCGGGGGCGGGCTCTCCTCGGTGCCGCGGATCTCGCGCGACCTCGGCGTCTTCGTCCCCAGGGAGGAGGCGGTCGAGGTGCTGGCCGCGATCACCGGCGCCTGGTCGGAGGATCTGCGCTACCGCGTCTCCCGGGTCAAGGCCCGGCTCAAGTTCATGGTCGACGACCTCGGGCCGGAGGGGATGCGCGAGCGCGTGGAGGCGCACCTGGGGCGCAGGCTCGAGGACTTCGCCCTGCCGCCGGTCACCGTCCCGCCCTCCGACCACCTCGGCGTCCACCCCCAGAAGCAGCCCGGGCTCGTCTACGTCGGCGTCGCCGTCCACCTCGGGCTCATCTCCGGCGACCAGATGCTCGCCGTCGCCGACCTGGCCGAGCGCGTGGGTGCAGACGTGCGCGTGACCCGCCTGCAGAACTTCGTCGTCGCCAACGTCCCCGAGGCCGAGGTCGAGGGCGTCTGCGCCGAGCTGCAGGCGATCGGCTTCCCGCTCGACGCCAACCCGGTCCGGGGCCGCTCGCTCGCCTGCACCGGCGAGCCGCACTGCAACTTCTCGGTGACCGAGACGAAGACCCGGCTCGGGCGGCTGCTCGAGCACCTGGAGGGACGCTTCGGCGCCGCGATCGCCGAGCTGCGGCTGCACCTCGACGGGTGCCCGCACGCCTGCGCGCAGCACTGGGTCGGCGACCTCGGCTTCCAGGGCACGACGGCGCGCGACGCCGGCGGGGCGCGGCGGCAGGCCTACGACATCTTCGTCCGGGGCGGCCTCGGGCCCGACGCGGCGATCGGGCGCCCGCTCTTCCGGCGCGTCCCCTCCGAGGAGCTCGAGCAGGCCGTGGAGGGGCTCGTGGGCGGCTGGATCGCGGGGCGGCGCGAGGGCGAGTCGTTCGCCGCCTTCGCCACGCGCCTCTCCGACGAGGAGCTGGGCGCGCTGGCCGGGCTCGAGCCGGCGGCGACGCCGCCTGCCCGCGCAAGCGGACGAGGGGAGGGGGTTCGGGGGAACCGGGAGGCTCCCCCGACGCCGAGCGGGGAGGAGGACGCCGCCTGATGGCGGTCGAGCTGATCGACGAGCTGGAGGCGGGCGAGCTGTCCGTCGCCTTCGAGGGCGAGGAGCCGGAGGCCGTGCTCGCCTGGGCGCTCGAGCGCTTCTCGCCGCGGATCGCCCTCTCGACGGCGTTCCAGGTGGACGGCGTCGCCGTCCTCGACATGGCCTACGCGCTCGACCCCGGGATCCGCGTCTTCTCGGTCGACACGGGCCGCCTCCCCGAGGAGACGTTCGAGCTGATCGAGCAGCTCCGGGAACGCTACCCGGGCCTCAACCTGGAGCTGCTCGCCCCCGACCCCGTCCACCTGCAGCGCCTGGTCGCGCGCAAGGGGCCCAACCTCTTCTACGAGTCGGTCGAGAACCGCCTCCTCTGCTGCAACGTGCGCAAGGTCCAGCCGCTCACGCGGCACCTGGCGACGCTCGACGCCTGGATCACCGGGCTGCGCCGCGACCAGTGGGCGACCCGGACGAACATTCGCAAGGTCGAGATCGACCACGACCACGGCGCCATCGTCAAGCTCAACCCGCTGGCCGAATGGACCGAGGAGGAGGTCTGGCGGTACGTCCGCGAGCGCGACCTCCCCGTCCACCCCCTCTACGAGCGCGGGTACACCTCGATCGGGTGCGCGCCCTGCACGCGGCCGATCGAGCCCGGCGAGCCGGCGCGAGCCGGACGCTGGTGGTGGGAGGTGAACGCGCCCAAGGAGTGCGGCATCCACTGCGCGATCGAGACGGGCGGCTTCGAGCACGAGCTGCACGCCCTGCTCGCGGAGGAGGACCATGGGTAGCTCCGTCCCGCTCCGGGGGGAGGCGGCCGAGGTCGCCCTCGGCGAGGCGCAGGCGGTGCTGGCCATGGTCCAGGACGAGCGTCGGCGCGGGCGGCTCGCCGACCTGATCGCCGCGCTGGCCGAGGGCGAGGTCGGAGGCGAGGAGGCCGAGACGCTGACCGAGCTGCTCGAGCTGGGCCTGCAGACCGGGCGCCTGCGGGCGGTCTACGGCCCCGGCGGGGAGCAGGCGGCGCTCAGGGTCTTCCGCCGGCTCCCCCGCGGGCAGGAGCTGGACGTCTCCGCGCGCGAGGTGAGCGGCGCGCTCGCCGCCCTCGCCGGCGCGCCGCTCGAGAAGCTCGAGATCCGAGCAGCGGGCCCCGGCGCGTTCCTGCTCACCGTCGCCTGCGGCGGCCGCGAGCTCTCCGTCCGGCTCGACCGCCAAGGCGTACGCGTGACCGGTGTCGGCATCTGAAGGAGGAGTGCAGTGACGTACGTGATCGCGGAGCCGTGCCTCGACGTCAAGGAGAAGACGTGCATCGACGTCTGCCCGGTCGACTGCATCTACGAGACCGAGCGCATGCTCGTCATCGACCCCGGGGAGTGCATCGACTGCGGGGCGTGCGAGCCCGAGTGCCCGGTGGAGGCGATCTACCCCGAGGACGCGCTCCCGGAGCGGTGGCTCCCCTTCGCCGAGATCAACGCGGCCTGGGCGGAAGGCGGCGCGGGCGCCGTCGCCGCGGCGCTCGCGCGTCTGAACGGCGGTGGCTGAGAAGCGCTACTACCCGGTCTTCCTCGACCTCGAGGGCCGCAGCTGCCTCGTCGTCGGCGGCGGCCCGGTCGCGCTCGAGAAGGCCCGGGGCCTGCTCGAGTGCGGCGCCCGGGTGACCGTCGTCGCCCCGCGCATCGTGCCCGAGCTGCACGCCCTCGAGGTGGAGACGGTCGAGCGCGAGTACCGGACCTCCGACCTCGACGGCCGCACCCTCGTCGTCGCCGCCACCTCCACGCCCGCGGTCGACCGCCGGGTGTTCCGCGACGCCGAAGCCCGCTCGCTGCCCTGCAACGTCGCCGACGTGCCCGAGCTCTGCAGCTTCATCCTCCCGGCGGTGCTCCGGCGCGACCCGATCGCGATCGCCGTCTCCACCGGCGGCGCCTCGCCCGCCCTCGCGCAGCGGATCCGCGACGACATCGGCCGGCTCGTCGGGGACGAGCACGCCGAGCTCGCCCGGCGCCTGCGGGAGCTGCGCCCGTGGGCGAAGGGCAACCTCGGAAGCTACGAGGAGCGCCGGCGCTTCTTCGCCGACCTCGTCGCGGAGGCGCTCCCGTGACCGTCCACCTCGTCGGCGCGGGGCCCGGCGACCCCGGCCTGATCACGGCCCGCGGGCTCGAGCTCCTGCGCAGCTGCGACGCGCTCGTCTACGACCGCCTCGTCAGCCCCGAGCTCGTCGCCGAGGCTCCGCCCCGCGCGGTCCGCATCTGCCGCGACGGGCTCGGACAGGCCGCGGTCGAGAACCTGCTCGTGTCCCTCGGTCGCCGCGGGCTCGAGGTCGTGCGGCTGAAGGGCGGCGACCCCTTCGTCTTCGGGCGAGGCGGCGAGGAGGCGCTGGCGCTCGCGGCCGCAGGCGTCCCCTGCACGGTCGTGCCCGGCGTCTCCTCGCTCGCGGCGGTGCCGGCCGCCGCCGGCATCCCCCTCACGCACCGCGGCCTCTCCTCCCAGGTGACCGTCGTCTCCGGGCACGACGTGGAGGCGCTCGACCTGGACGCGCTCGCCCGGACGCCGGGGACGCTCGTCGTCTTCATGGGCCTTGCCTCGCTGCGCTCGCTCGCCGACGGGCTCCTG
>DATMAP010000076.1:0-13179 GCA_035559835.1 Gaiellaceae bacterium | reverse complement strand
CTCGCCGGCGGAGGCCCGGTCGACCCGCGGACGACCAGCGACGGCGTCACGCGCGCGTGCACTGGCACCACCCGCCCGCTCTCCATGCGCTCGACGAGCACCTCGAAGGCGCGCCGGCCCATGTCGGGGCGCGGCTGGTTGATCGTCGTCAGCGACATGTGCCGAAGCGCCGCCAGGTAGGTGTTGTCGTACCCGACGACGGACACGTCGGCCGGGACGCGGATGCCCTCCTCCTCCAGGCGATCGATCAGCCCCGCGGCGACGAAGTCGTTGGCCGCGAACACGGCCGTCGGCAGCCTGGGCAGCTCGAGCAGGCGGACCGCCGCCCTCACACCGGCGCTGTCGGTGTAGTCGCCGGGGACGACGTGCACGTACCGGCCGAGCCCGTGCTCCCGCATCGCCTGCTGGTACCCGGCGCGCCGCGCCCGCGCTCCCGCCCCGCTGCCACCGTCGACGTGAGCGATCAGCCGGTGGCCGAGGTCGACGAGGTGGCCGACGACGAGGCGGGCCCCGACGTGCTCGTCGTTCGTGATCGAGTCGACGAGCGAGGAGCGGATGCTTCGCGCCACGACGACGACCGGCGTCGTCTCCGCGACGGCGACGATCGCCTGCGTCGGCAGCCGCGGCCCGACGAGCACGAGCCCGTCGGTGCGCAGCTCCAGGAAGGTCTCCAGCGTCGCCCGCTCACCCGGCGGCCGGCGGCCGCCGGTTCCGATCAGCACGCGGTAGCCGTGCTCGGCGGCGCCCTCCTCGATCCCGTCCATGATCTCGGCGTAGAACGGGTTGTGCAGCTCGTTCAGCAGGACCCCGACCGTTCGGGTGTGCCGGCTGGCCAGCCCGCGCGCCATCGCGTTCGGTCGGTAGCTGAGTCGTGCGGCAGCCTCGAGCACGCGGGCCCGGCGCTCCTCGCTGACCTTCGGGCTTCCGCGCATGACGAGCGAGACCAGCGAGCGGGAGACTCCGGCTTCGCGCGCGACGTCCTCGATGGTGGCTCTTCCAGAGCGCCTTGACAGCCCTTGCCTCCGGTTCGATAATCGTGCTCGCGCCTGTTGGAGCGCTCCAACGATGGAGCGTTCCAACATCGACGCAGTATAGGAGGGTTCCTGTGGTCCCCGCCACCGCACAGACGTGACCAGCATCGGGCGCTCCGGAGGAGATCTGCTCGAAGCTCGCCTCGCCGCCGCTCCGATCTCGTGGGGTGTGTGCGAGGTACCGGGCTGGGGAGCCCAGCTGGCGCCCGAGCGGGTGCTCGCCGAGGCAGCCGCGCTCGGGCTGCGGGCGGTCGAGGCCGGCCCCGTCGGCTACCTCGGTCACGACTCCGCGGCGATCGCCGCGCTCCTGTCGCGCCACGAGCTCCGGCTCGTGGGCGGGTTCGTGCCCGTCGTGCTCCATGAGCGCAGCGCCCACCCCGACTCGCTGGCGGCGGCCCGGAGCTGGGGCGTGACGCTGGCCGCAGCGGGTGCCACCTTCCTGATCTCCGCCGTCGTCGTCGATCTCGCCTGGTCGCCACGGGTGCCGCTGACCGAGAGGGGCTGGCGCGCGATCGTCGACGGCCTCGCCCGACTCGACGAGGCCGCGGCAGAGATCGGGCTGACGCACGTCACGCACCCGCACTGGAGAACCCTGATCGAGACCCGGGACGACGTCTCACGGCTCCTCGAGCGGAGCCAGGCGCTCCTGTGCCTCGACACCGGGCACCTCGTCCTCGGCGGCACCGACCCCGTCTGGCTCGCACGGGCGACGGCCGAGCGCGTCGCGCACGTCCACGTCAAGGACGTGGACGAGACCATCGCGGAGCGGCTCCGCAGAGGGGCGACGACGCTGGTGGAAGCGGTCCAGGCGGGGCTCTTCCGGCCGCTCGGCGAAGGCGACGCGCCCGTCGCCGACACCGTCCACACGCTCGAGCGGCAGGGCTACCGCGGCTGGTACGTCCTCGAGCAAGACTGCGCGCTGCCGTCGGTGGACCTCCCCGACGGCGCTGGCCCCGTCGAGGACGTGCGGCGTAGCATCGAGTTCATCCGCTCCGCGATCGTCGCGGAGCGGGAGTCCCACGCAAAGGAGGGAGCAAGCACATGAGCGCACCGATGAAGCGCAAGGCGAAGTGGGGAGCTGGCGTGCTCGCGCTCGCCCTGGGCGCAGCCGCGCTCGTCGTCGCAGCGACTGCGTCGGCGACCGCGGGCGGCGAGAGCGCCGCGAGCCAGAAGATCACCATCGCCATGGTCACGCACGGCGACGGCGGGTCGTTCTGGTCCGTGGCCAAGAAGGGCGCCCTGCAGGCCGGGAAGGACCTCGGCGTCACCGTCCGCTACAGCGAGTCGAACAACGACCCCAAGCGGCAGGCGCAGCTGATCGACGCAGCCGTGTCGCAGAAGGTCGACGGGCTGGCGGTCTCGGCCCCCAACCCCGCCGCCCTGAAGAACTCGCTGGCGCGCGCGAGGAAGGCCGGCATCCCGATCATCACGCTCAACTCGGGCGTCGACTTCTTCAAGCAGTTCGGCGCGATCACGCACGTCGGCCAGACGGAGACCGTCGCCGGCCAGGGTGCCGGCGAGAGGTTCCGGGCGACCGGCGCGAAGAAGCTGCTCTGCGTCATCCACGAGCAGGCGAACATCGGGCTCAACCAGCGGTGCGCCGGGGCCAAGACCGGCTTCAAGGGAGGAACGGTGGAGAACCTCCAGGTTGCCGGCACCGGTGACATCACCACCACCAAGAACCAGATCCAGTCGAAGCTCCAGGCGGACAAGTCGATCGACGCCGTCCTGACGCTGAACCCGGACATCGCGATCGCGGCGATGGACGCCATCCGGGGGGCGCGCTCGAGCGCGAAGCTCGCGACGTTCGACCTCTCGGGCGACGTCGTCTCGGCGATCAAGACGGGGAAGATCCTGTTCGCGATCGACCAGCAGCAGTACCTCCAGGGCTACCTGCCGGTGGTGTTCCTCTACCTGTACAAGCTCAACCTCAACACCGTGGGCGGCGGCCTGCCCGTGCTGACCGGCCCGGGCTTCGTCGACAAGACGAACGCGTCCAAGGTCGAGGCGCTCGCGAAGAAGGGCACCCGCTAGCACGGCTCCCCGGGGGAGCGGGCCGCACCCGCTCCCCCGGGGACGGCCCGGGAGGGAGGCATGGCAGAGGCAGGCGACGTGGAGAGGACGCCGCAGGCGACGACCGGGCCGCCGGCCGACGAGCGCGTGGTCGGGGTCGGTCCCGTCGCGCGCGTCCTGCAGCGACCCGAGATCGGAGCGCTCGCCGGGGCCCTCGCCGTGTTCGCCCTCTTCACGAGCACGGCGACGACCTTCGCCACGCTCGACGGAGCGGCCGTGTGGCTCGACGTGGCGGCGAACTTCGGGATCATGGCCGTCCCGGTCGCCCTGCTCATGATCGGCGGAGAGTTCGACCTCTCCGCCGGCGTCATGGTCGGCAGCACGGGGCTCGTGCTCGGGCTGCTCGTCACCGAGCTCGACCTGAACGTGTGGCCCGCGATCGCGCTCACCCTCCTGTTCGGGGCCGCGATCGGTCTCACGAACGGCGTCATGGTGATCTGGACGGGCCTCCCCAGCTTCATCGTCACGCTCGGCACGTTCTTCATCCTCCAAGGCGTCAACCTCGGGGTGACGACGGTGATCACCGGCACCGTCCGTGTCGCCGACATCGACCTGGGCGACGGCTTCGAGTCGGCGAGCAAGCTTTTTGCCTCCACGTTCTGGGCGCCGCACAACTTCACGGTCGCCGTCGTCTGGTGGCTCGCGCTGACGGCCGTCGGCACCTGGCTCCTGACGCGCACGCGGTTCGGGAACTGGATCTACGCCGCGGGCGGCAACGCGGTGGCGGCGCGCAGCGTGGGCGTGCCCGTGGCCTTCACGAAGATCGCCCTCTTCACCATGACCTCGACGACCGCCGCGCTGCTCGGGGTGATGACCGCGCTCACGCTTCGCTCCGTCCAGGCCGGCCAGGGGATCGGGAACGAGTTCCGGTACATCATCGCCGCGGTCGTCGGCGGCTGCCTGCTCACGGGCGGATACGGATCGGTGATCGGCGCCTCCGTCGGGGCCCTGATCATGGGGATGGCCGAGATCGGGATCCCCTTCTCGGGCTGGAACAGCGACTGGCGCTTCCTCTTCCTGGGCATCATCCTCGTGCTCGCCGTCCTCCTGAACACGACGATCCGCAGGCGGGCCGAGGAGGCGAGGCGACGATGAGCGCGCATGGGGCGGCCGCGCTCTTCGAGGTGCGGAGCGTCAGCAAGTACTTCGGGAACGTGATCGCGCTCGAGGACGTGTCGGCCACCGTCCGCGCCGGAGAGGTCACCTGCATCCTCGGCGACAACGGAGCGGGCAAGTCCACCCTGATCAAGATCCTCGCCGGCGTCTACCGGCCGGACGAGGGATCGGTGCTCCTCGACGGGGAGGAGGTTCGCTTCTCGTCGCCCCGCGAGGCGCGTGCACGAGGCATCGCGACCGTCTACCAGGACCTCGCCATGGCGCCGCTGATGTCGATCTGGCGGAACTTCTTCCTCGGCTCCGAGCCGACGAAGGGCTGGGGGCCGCTGCGCCGCTTCGACGTCGCCTTCGCCAAGAAGACCGCACGCGAGCAGCTGCGCCACCTGGGGATCGACGTCCGCGATCCCGACCAGCCGGTCGGGACGCTCTCGGGAGGCGAGCGCCAGGCCGTCGCCATCGCTCGGGCGATCTACTTCGGCGCCCGCGTCCTCATCCTGGACGAGCCGACCTCCGCGCTCGGCGTCAGGCAGGCCGGCGTCGTCCTCCGGTACATCGTGCAGGCCCGGGACCGCGGCGTCGGTGTCATCTTCATCACGCACAACCCCCATCACGCCTTCCCGGTGGGCGACCACTTCGTCCTGCTCAACCGCGGCCGCGTCCTCGGCGATCACCGCAAGGGCGAGATCACCCGGGACGACCTCGTCCGGGAGATGGCCGGCGGAGCGGAGCTGGACGAGCTGACGCACGAGCTCGAGGAGCTGCGCCGCGGGGAATGACGGGCACGTCCGGGAAGCGGCGGGTTGGAAGCGAGGCTCCGTGAACGACGGGATCGAGCTCTTGACGGTCGGGCGCGTGGGGGTCGACCTCTACGCCGAGGAGCTACGTGCGAGCTTCGTCGAAGCTCGCCGGTTCCAGAAGTCCGTCGGCGGGAGCCCCACCAACGTGGCCGTCGCCGCGGCCAGGCTCGGCCGGCGCGCGGCGGTCTTCACCAAGGTCGGCGACGACCCGCTCGGAGAGTACGTGCGCTACGCGCTCGCGAACGAGTTCGGCGTGGACACGCGGTTCGTGGGCACGCACCCGCGGCTCAAGACCCCGATCGTGCTGGCCGTCATGAACCCGCCCGAGGACCCCCAGTTCGTCTTCTACCGCGAGCCGCAAGCGCCCGACGCCACCATCCTCCCCGGCGAGGTCGACCTGGACGCGGCTCGCGTCGTCCCGATCCTCTGGATCAGCGCGGGCGCGCTCGCGGTCGAGCCCTCCCGTGGCACGACCCGGACGCTGCTCGCGGAACGTGGCCGCGCGCGACACACGATCCTCGACCTCGACTACCGACCCTCGTTCTGGTCCTCGGAGGACGAGGCGAGACGGGAGATCGGCGCCACGGTCGAGGCCGCCACCGCGGCGGTCGGGAACCGGGTCGAGTGCGAGATCGCGGTCGGCACCGACGATCCCGACGCCGCGGCCGACCGGCTGCTCGAGCGCGGGCTGGAGATCGCGGTGGTCAAGCTGGGCGGCGAGGGCGTGCTCGTGGCGACCGCGGAGGAGCGCCGGGTGGTGCCCGCGCACGCGGTCGAGATCGTCTCCGGCCTGGGCGCCGGCGACGCCTTCGGGGGGGCCTTCTGCCATGGGCTCCTCGCCGGCCTGAGCCCGTTCGAGGCGGCGGAGCTCGCCAACGCCGCCGGCGCCATCGTCGCCTCGCGACTGCTCTGCGCCGACGCCATGCCGACCGAGGCGGAGGTGCGGGAGCTCTTGGAGCGGAGCCGTGCCCGGCGCTGAGCTCCACCTGCCCGCGGGGAGCGCGGCCGAAGGCGGCGACCCCGTCGTGGTCACGCCCGAGTCGGCCGGCTGGGCGCTCTGCGGGCTCCGGGTGGTACGGCTGGGCCCGGGCGAGACCCGGACCGTCTCCACCGGGCCCGACGAGCTGGCGGTGCTCCCGCTCTCGGGCGGCGGAGTCACCGTCGAGGCGGACGGGTGCACCTTCGAGCTCGAGGGCCGCTCGTCGGTCTTCGCCCGGGTCACCGACTGGGCCTACGTCCCCATGGACTCACGGCTCACGCTCTCGAGCGCGGCGGGCTGCGAGCTCGCGCTGGCGTCGGCGCGGGCGACCAGGCGGCTCGAGCCGGCCTACGTCGAGGCCTCCTCGGTGCCGGTGGAGGTCCGCGGCGCGGGACCTGCGACCCGGCAGGTCACGAACTTCCTCACGCCGGGAGCCTTCGACGGAGCCGACAAGCTGATCTGCTGCGAGCTATTGACCCCGGACGGCAACTGGTCGTCGTACCCGCCGCACAAGCACGACGACACCGAGGGCAGCCCCGTCTGGAACGAGGAGATCTACTACTTCCGGATCGGCCGGGCGGGAACGGTCGACTACGCCGCGGAAGGCTACGGGTTCCACCGCACCTATACGCACGACGGCTCGATCGACGCGACCGTGACCGTGCGCGACGGCGACGTCTTCCTCGTCCCGCGGGGCTACCACGGGCCGTGCGTCGCGGCCCCCGGCTACCCGATGTACTACCTGAACGTGATGGCGGGGCCCGCGCCCGGGCGGACGTTCGCGTTCGTCGACGATCCCCCGCACGCCTGGATCCGGCAGAGCTGGGCGGCGATGGAACCCGACCCGCGGGTCCCGCTGACGGACGCAGAGGGGACGGTGTGGACACGATCCGGCTGACCACTGCCCAGGCGATCGTCCGCTTCCTGACCGCGCAGCGGACGGTGCTCGAGGGGAGCGAGGCCCCGCTCTTTGCGGGGGTGTTCGCGATCTTCGGACACGGGAACGTCCTCGGGCTGGGAAACGCGCTCTACGAGGCCCGCGACGTCCTGCCGACCTACCGAGGCCAGAACGAGCAGGGCATGGCGCTCGCCGGGGTCGCCTTCGCGAAGGCGACCAGGCGCCGCCAGATCATGGTCGCCACCTCCTCGATCGGCCCCGGTGCGACGAACATGGTCACGGCCGCGGCGGCGGCCATGGCCAACCGGCTGCCGCTCCTCCTGCTCGCCGGGGACACCTTCCAGAGCCGGATCCCGGACCCCGTGCTCCAGCAGGTGGAGCACTTCGGCTCGCCCTCGACGACCGTGAACGACGCGTTCCGAGCGGTGACGCGCTACTGGGACCGGATCGTCACGCCCGAGCAGGTCGTCCAGAGCCTCCCGCTGGCGGTGGACACCATGCTCGACCCGGCGGACTGCGGCCCGGCCTTCATCGGCCTTCCGCAGGACGTCCAGGCCGAGGCGTGGGACTACCCCGCTGCGTTCTTCGAGCCGCGCGTGCACGAGCTGCGGCGGCCCCGGCCGGACCGGCGACAGCTCGAGGCGGCAGCGGCCCTCCTCCGCGGCGCGAGGCGCCCCCTCGTCGTCGCCGGCGGCGGCGTCCACTACTCCCTGGCCGAGGACGACCTGCGCGCGTTCGTCGAGCGCCACGGGTTGCCCGTGGTCGAGACGATGGCCGGGAAGGCCTCGCTCGCCGCCGACCACCCCGCCTGGGTCGGGCCGGTCGGAGTGACGGGCTGCGACCATGCGAACCGGCTCGCGGCGCAGGCCGACGTCGTCCTCGCGGTCGGCACCCGGCTCCAGGACTTCACGACGGGCTCGTGGACCGTCTTCGCCGAGGACGCGAGCTTGATCGGCCTCAACGTGTGCCGCTTCGATGCGGCCAAGCACGCCGCCCAGCCCCTCGTGGCCGACGCCCGCGAGGGGCTGGCCGAGCTCTCCCGCGCTCTCGGCGACTTCCGCGTCGCGGACGCCTGGGCCGAGCGGGCCCGGGCCGAGAGGGAGGCGTACCTCGCCTTCGTCGCCGAGCGGACAGCGCCGTCCCGGCAGGGAGAGACGCCCACCTACGCGCAGGTGGTCGGCGCCGTCAACCGCCTCGCGGGTCCCGACGACCTCGTGCTGACCTCGGCCGGCGGGCTGCCCGGCGAGATGAACGTGAACTGGCTGCCCAAGGCCGTGGGCACGTTCGACTGCGAGTACGGCTACTCGACGATGGGGTACGAGATCGCGGGGGCCTGGGGCGCGCGCCTGGCGCGCCCGGCCGGTGAGGTGATCGCGTTCGTCGGGGACGGTTCCTACCTGATGCTCAACTCCGAGCTGTACAGCGCCACGCTCGCGGGCCACAAGCTGATCGTCGTGCTCTGCGACAACGGCGGCTACGCGGTCATCCACCGCCTCCAGGTCGGCGAGGGCGGAGCCCCGTTCGGGAACATGCTGGCGGACGTCCGTGCGGACTACGCGCCGGTCGACTGGGTGGCGCACGCCCGCTCGCTGGGCTGCCTCGCCGAGCAGGTGGGCGGCATCGCGGAGCTCGAGGAGGCGTTCCTCCGTGCCCGGGCTGCCGACCGCACGACGGTGATCGCCATCCGCACCGCGCCTCACGACTGGACGCCGGGAGGCGCGTTCTGGGAGGTCGGGGTACCCGAGGCGACGGCACGCCCGGCGGTGGCGCAGGCGCGTGAGCGGCTGCTCGAGGGCAAGCGGCGTCAGCGGGTCGGCTGGTGAGCGCCCCGATCCGCGTCGGCCTCCTCGGCGCCGGCCGCATCGGTCGCCTCCACGCCCGCCTGCTCGCGCGCGAGGTGCCCGGCCTGCGCCTCTCGGCGGTCTACGACGTGAATAGCGACGCCGCGGCCGCCGTCTCCCGGGAGCTCGGGGTCGGCGTGGCGAGGTCGGCCGAGGAGCTCCTGACGAGCACAGAGACCGACGCCGTCGCCATCTGCACGAGCACCGACACCCACGTCAACCTCCTGGTCGCGGCAGCCGAGAGCGGGAAGCCGGCCTTCCTGGAGAAGCCGGTGTCCCTCGATCTCGCCGAGCTCGACCGGGGGATCGCCGCGGCGGAGCGGGCCGGACTCTTCGTGCAGGTCGGGTTCAACCGCCGCTTCGACCCCGCCCACGCCTCTGTGCAGCAGGCGGCCGCGGCCGGCGAGATCGGCGAGCTGCATCTCCTCCGCATCTCGAGCCGGGACCCCGCGCCGCCCCCGCTCGCCTACATCCGGGTCTCGGGCGGCATCTTCCTCGACATGACCGTCCACGACCTCGACTTGGCCCGCTTCGTGACGGGGGCGGAGGTGGAGGAGGTGTTCGCGCGCGGCGAGGTGCGCATCGACCCGGAGATCGCAGAGGCGGGCGACCTCGACACGGCGGTCGTCGTCCTGCGGCACGCGAACCGGGTGCTGACGGTCATCGACAACAGCCGTCGAGCGGTGTACGGCTTCGACCAGCGGGTCGAGGCCTTCGGCTCGGCGGGGATGGCTGCCTCGCACAACCCGCTCGCGCACACGGGCACCGTGACGACGGCGGCGGGGACGAGGACGCCGCCGCTCGCCAGCTCGTTCGTCGAGCGCTACACGCCGAGCTACCTGGGCGAGTGGTCGGCGTTCGAGCGCGCGGTTCGCACCGGCGACCCGCCCCCGGTCACCCTGAGAGACGGAAGGGCGGCGCTCGTGCTGGGCCTGGCTGCATGGCGATCGGTCCGCGAGGACCGGCCCGTCGCGCCGGCCGAGATCGGCTAGCGCCGGCGTCCCGTGCGCGTTCTCGTCACCGGCGCGGCAGGGTTCGTCGGCTCGAACGTCGTCTCCGAGGCCGCCGAGCTCGGCGTGGAGGTCAGCGGGCTGATCCGCTCGGCTCCGCCGGTCCCCGACCCGCGTTGCCGGTACCTCGTCGCCGACCTCCTCGACCCCGCCGCCACCCGGGCCGCCGTGCTCGAGGCGCGCCCCGACGCGATCGTCCACACGGCGATCCTGAACGACCACGTCCGGCTCTACTCGGAGCGGCGCCTCGCCTGGGACTCCTACGTGGGCGCGACGCGCACCCTCGCCGACGCCGCCAACGAGACAGGAGCGCTCCTGGTCACGGTGTCCAGCGACTGGGTCTTCGACGGCCAGGACGGGAGCTACGACGAGCAGGCTCCGCCCAACCCCGTCAACTTCTACGGCGTCCTCAAGGCGGTGAGCGAGGTGGTCACGCTCGAGCGCGCGCGCCTCGGCGCGGTTGCGCGCCTCGCGGGAGTGATGGGGACGCATCGCGCCCGCCCCTCGCTGCCGCGCGGGCAGGATGCGGGCTTCGGGTACTTCGTCGCGTCGCTCGTGGTCGCGCTCGCACGGGGCGAGCCGTTCACCGTCTGGGAGAGCGACGCGATCAACATGCGCGCCACGCCGAGCCTGGCCAGCCACTCGGCCAGGCTGATCCTCGAGATCTGCTCCCGCCGGCTGACCGGCATCTACCACTGCGTCGGCGGCGAGGCTGCCTCCCGCGGCGAGCTAGCCCACGCTGCGGCCGAGGTCTTCGGGCTCGACGCGACGCTCCTCCGCTTCGGCCCGCCCGATCCGCATGCCCTCCCGCCTGCGCCGGTGCCTCGCGACACGAGCCTCGATGCCCAGCTCACCGCAGGCGCTCTCGGCGTGTCCCTCCCCTCGCTCCGCGAGCTGCTCGCGCTGTTTCGGAGCGAGTGGCTCGAAGCTGGGGGCCGTGGTCTTGACGCTCGCCCCCCGAGTTGGGAGGATCGCGCTCTGGAACGTTCCAGAGCACGGAAGGCATCGACGTGAGCACCCCTCCAGAAGCACGGCGCCTCCGGGTCGGCGTCGTCGGCTGCGGGCTGATCGCCCAGGTGATGCACCTGCCCTACCTACGGGAGCTCGCCGACCGCTACGAGGTCGTCGCGCTCTGCGACCTCTCGCCCGCCGCGCTCGCCTTCGCCTCCAGCATCCACCCCGAGGCGCGCACCTTCGACCGCTGGGAGGACGTCCTGGAGGCCCGGCCGGACGTGGTCCTCGTCCTGATCGGGGGGAGCCATGCCCCGATCGCGATCGCCGCCGCCGAGGCGGGCATGCACGTGTTCGTGGAGAAGCCGATGTGCCTCTCGCCCGCGGAGGGTCGCGACATGATCGCGGCCGCAGACAGGGGTGGGGCGCGCCTGATGGTCGGGTACATGAAGCGCTACGACCCCGCGTACGAGCAGCTCGCCGCCCGCCTCGACCGGGAGTCGGTCCGTCTCGCGCGGATCACCACCCTCGAGTCACCGCTGGAGCCGTACGTGGCCCACTACCCGCTCCGAGGGGGGCCGATCGACCCCGCGCTCGCGGCGCAGCTCGTGGCAGAGGACGACCGCCGGGTCGAGGCCGCGGTCGGCGACCTGCCTTCGCCTCTTCGGAGGGCGTACCGGGCGATCCTGCTCGACAGCATGGTCCACGAGCTCAACGCCGTCCGCGGCCTCCTCGGCGAGCCGGACGAGCTCCTGTTCGCCGACATCTGGGGCGGCGCGCAGGAGGGCGTGACCGCGACCATGCGCTTCGGGAAAACCGAGTGCGTCTTCTCCTGGGTCGACCTCCCGGGCATCGCTCGCTACGAGCAGGAGCTCGCGTTCTACGCGCCCGACGCGAGGGCGACCCTCACCTTCCCCTCGCCCTTCCTGCGCAGCATGCCCACCCGCCTGGTGCTCGAGGGCGGCGAGCCGGGAAGCCCTGCCTCCTGGCGTACCGAGTCGATCGTGTCCTACGAGGAGGCCTTCAAGCGCGAGCTCCTGGAGCTGCATGCGGCGATCACCGAAGACCGCGAGCCGCGCACGCCGGCGCTGGACGGGCTGAGGGACGTCGCCCTGTGCGGCGCCATCGCGGCCGCCGCCCACGACGGGAAGCCACGTCCGCGTCCGACCGCGATCGAGGCGACATGAGGGTCGGGCTCTTCACCGACGGGCTCGCTCACCTCCCCCTCGAGGAGGCGCTCGCCTGGCTCGAGCGCGAGCTTCCAGCGGTGCGTGACCTCGAGATCGGGACCGGCGGGTACTCGCCCGCACCACACTGCGACCGCGAGCGGCTCGCCGGGGACCCGGGCGCGGCCCGTGCGTGGCTGACCGGGATCGAGGCGCGCGGCTTTCGCTTGGCCGCGCTCAACGCAAACGGCAATCCCCTCGAGGACCCCGAGCACGACCGGGCGCTCCGGGAGACGATCAGGCTCGCGGCCGAGCTCGGCGTGGACACGGTCGCGTGCATGTCCGGCGGCCGCCCCGAGCTCTCCGGTGGGGCCTGGTTTCCCGGCCTCGAGACCGCCGTCGAGACCTACTGGTCCGAGCGTGTCCTGCCCTACTGGACCGAGCTGTCCGCCTTCGCTCGCGAGCTCCGGCCCACCCTCCGGCTGTGCCTCGAGCTCGAGCCCGGAGCAGCCGCGTTCAACGTCTCCACCGTCGAGCGGCTCCTCGTCGTGAGCACCAACTTGGCCGTGAACCTCGATCCCAGCCACTTCTTCTGGCAGACGATCGACCCGATCCCGGCGACGCGGCGCCTGGGCGGACGCATCGGCTTCGCACACGGCAAGGACACCCTGCTCGACGGCAGCCGCATACCGCTCGACGGCGTGCTCGACCGTACCGCCTGGCGCTATGCGACCGTCGGGCACGGTCACGACCGGGCCTGGTGGGCATCGTTCGTCGGCACCTTGCAGGCCTCGGGCTACGACGCGGTCATCTCCGTCGAGCACGAGGACGCGCTCGTCACGCCCGAGGCCGGTATCGCCGAGTCGGCTCGGGCGCTCGCCACGGCCATCACGGGAGGGGCTGCGTGAGCAGGGTCGTCTTCGATGGCATCGAGAAGCGCTTCGACTCGGTGGTCGCGCTCCACGATCTGCGGCTCGAGGTGGACGACGGCAGCTTCCTCGTCCTGCTCGGCCCGTCCGGGTGCGGGAAGACGACCGCCCTCAGGATCCTCGCCGGCTTGGAGCAGCCCACGGCGGGTCGCGTCCTGATCGGCGACCGAGACGTGACCCGTCTCCAGCCTCGCGACCGCGACGTCGCCATGGTCTTCCAGAGCTACGCGCTCTACCCGCACCTGTCGGTCTACGAGAACATCGCCTTCGGCCTGCGCCTGCGCAAGGTGCCGAAGGACGAGGTCGATCGCCGCGTGCGCGAGACGGCGCGGATGCTCGGCCTCGAGGAGTTCCTCGACCGCAAGCCGCGTGCGCTCTCCGGCGGCCA
>DATMAP010000075.1:0-29111 GCA_035559835.1 Gaiellaceae bacterium | reverse complement strand
CTGCCGGCCCCGGCGGCCCCTGCGCTCCCTCCGGCCCCGGCGGACCTGCCGGCCCCGGCGGCCCCTGCGCTCCCTCCGGCCCCGGCGGACCTGCCGGCCCCTGCGTGTTCCAGGTCACGACCCGGTCGCCCGCCTGGCACTCGGAGGCATCCTCGACGACCCGCAGGAAGCTTCCGCCGGGCTTCTGGCAGGCGACGAGCATCCCGCCTTCGCTCGCCCCTGCCCCGCCGGCGAGCAGCGCGGTGGCAGCGAGAGCGAGCACTGCAGTCAGCCCCGTCGTGATCGTGCGTCCGTGCACGAGTCCTCCTTTCGTTCGACTCCTGCCCTGGTAGCCGGCGGCGCCCTCGGGCACCAGGTGTCCGAGCAGGACAGTGCGGCGCGAAGCCGCGTGGTTGAGCCAAGGTGTGGAAAGATCGGCACTGACTTGTGACGCGTCACCGCCTCGTCCCTCCGCAAGCGAGCTCGCGAGGGAAGCGCGCCGTCAGCCAGAATCCAGGCGCATGACCACCGAGCCCATCAGCCCGGAGCTGGCCCTCGTCGATCCCGATCTCGCCGCGCGGGCGCGGGCCGCCCTTCCGGAGCGCGCGGCCGAGACCCGCGCGTCCCGGCCGGCCCCACAGCTCACCGCTCCCACGACGGCCGCAGCGCCCGCCCGCGCCGAGAGCGCCCGCCCCTACCCGCTCTGGGCCCGGGTCACAGCCGCGCTCTGGCTTCTCGCCCTCGGGATCTTGATCGGGGGAGCGGCGATCCCGCATGCGCAGGACCGCCCCCGCGTCATCCCTCCGGACGAGGACGTGCCCGCGACGATCTGCCCCGCCCCGCAGGCGCCGCAGACGCCGCAGGCGCCGCTCGGGCGCCCGGGCAGCCCCTTCGGCACGCCCTGAGCGAGGAGCGGCGGCCGCTACAATCCGCCCCGCCCGGGGCTATAGCTCAGCTGGGAGAGCGCCTGGATCGCACCCAGGAGGTCGCCGGTTCGAGTCCGGCTAGCTCCACCTCGAGGCACGAGGCGCGGTCGTCGGCCTCGGCGCCACCTGCGGGAGCTGGAAGTCGGCGGCCGCCCGGCGGAGGCGCGCGCCATCGAGACACCTCGCTCGTGGCGTCCGCCAGGCCGCGGGAGCTAGACTCCGTGAAGGCGATGAGGCCCGCCTGAACCGCCTCGCCGGGCTGATGGCTTCTACCGACGTCCCAGAACCGGTGGAAGCTGATGACATCTTCCGATCGCCTCCCTGATTGCCCCCCTGATCGCCTCCCGCTCGAGTCGCGCTCCGACGACGGGCGTCCGGCCGCGCGCTTCCACGGCATCCTCTTCGACCGGCCCGTCGACCGAGCCGCGCTCGACCTGCGTGCAGAGCCCGAGATCTTCTCCGACCTCAACCTCGACCAGGTCGTCGAGGCCATCGTCGCGGGCCGCGAGGAGTACCGCCTGAAGCCGTTCTTCTACGCCCCGCTGCCCGACGTCGAGGCGGTCCGGTATCGGCACGAGGTCCTCCGCGATCTCGAGAGGGGCGAGCTCCTCGACGCGGTCCGAGCGTTCGCCGAGGAGATGCGGAGGATGCGCGCGCATCTCGCGCAAGCCGACAAGCTCCACTACCGGCTGCAGAAGCAGGCCTGGTTCCTCGACGCGGTCGAGATCTACTGCGGGGCCGTGCGCGCGCTCGCGGACGCGCTCTCGCCGCTCGACCTCGCCTCCCGCGGCTTCCAGGGGCTCCGCGAGCACCTCGCCGGGTACGTCGCCTCGGAGCGCTTCGGCTCGCTCGCCTCCGAGACGCGGGAGCTGAAGGAGGCGCTCGCCGCCGTTCGGTACACGGTGCGCATCCACGGGAGCCGGGTCACGGTGGGCAAATACGAGGGCGAAGCCGACTACGGCGCCCAAGTGGAGGAGACGTTCGCGAAGTTCGAGCAGGGGGCCGTGAAGAGCTACCTGGTCGAGCTCCCCGACTTCGCGGATATGAACCACGTGGAGGCGAGGATCCTCCAGCTCGTGGCGCAGCTCTACCCGGACGTGTTCGGGACGCTCGGCGACTTCTGCGCCCGTCATCACCACTACGTCGACGAGACGCTCGGCCGCTTCGACCGCGAGGTGCAGCTCTACCTCGCCTACCTCGAGCTGATCGACCGCCTCCGGCCAGCGGGCTTGCCGTTCTGCTACCCACAGGTCTCCGCGCGCTCGAAGGAGATCGCGGCCGAGGAGACGTTCGAGCTCGCGCTCGCGAGCAAGCTCGTGCCCGAGGGCGGAGAGGTGGTGTGCAACGACCTCTACCTCGAGGAGCCGGAGCGGGTGATCGTCGTCACCGGCCCGAACAACGGGGGCAAGACCACGTTCGCACGCATGTTCGGCGAGCTGCACTACCTCGCCAGCCTCGGCCTGCTCGTCCCCGGCCGAAGCGCGCGCCTCTTCCTTCCCGACCGGATCTTCACCCACTTCGAGCAGGAGGAGGACATCGAGACGCTGCGGGGCAAGCTCGAGGACGAGCTCGTCCGGGTGAAGGAGATCCTCGAGCAGGCGACCGCGAGCAGCGTGCTCGTCCTGAACGAGAGCTTCAGCTCGACGACGCTGAACGACGCGCTCTTCCTCGGCACCGAGGTGATGCGGCGCATCCTCGAGCTGGGCTGCTTGGGCGTGTACGTGACCTTCGTCGACGAGCTCGCCTCGCTCGGCGAGGCGACCGTGAGCATGGTCGCCACCGTCGTGCCGGAGAACCCGGCCCGGCGCACCTACAAGATCGTCAGGCAGCCGGCCGACGGGATCGCGTACGCCTGGGCGATCGCCGACAAGTACGGCCTCACCTACGAGCGCCTGAAGGAACGGATCGGCTCGTGAAGGTCTTCCTCATGCACGCAGATCGGGACTTCGAGGTCGCGCCGGAGCTGCGCGACGCGATCTTCGAGGCGCTGACGAGCGGCGACCTGTTCGCGATCACGAACGTCAAGCGGAACCTCGAGCGCGAGCGGAAAGCCAGCTCGCCGGCGCCGACGGCGCGCGAGGCTGCGCTGACCCAGGATCTCGAGCTCGAGACGCTCTGGAACGCGATGGCGGCCGGAGACGAGTTCCTCTTCGAGACGGCCAAGCGCGCCGTCCTCTCGAGCCTGGTCGACCCGGAGTCGATCGTGTATCGCCAGCACGTCCTCGCGGACTGCCTCGAGCACCCCGAGATCGTCCGCGAGCTCTACGCGCTCGCGCTGGAAGCTCTCGAGAGCGAGCGGAAGGCGGGCGGTTCCCTGTGGCATGGCGCGTCGCCCGACATGATCCTCCGCCGGTCGGTGCACGTGCTCCGGCTTCAGGTCGGCGTGCTCGAGCGACTGCGGCGGATCTCAGAGGAGCACTCGGAGACCTTCCGCTCGGAGGGGTTCACGCGCTTCTTCGCGATGCTGCGAGAGGAGCTCGCAGACGACTACCTGCGGACGGTCGAGCACCATCTGCGCGAGCTCGAGTTCAGGCGGGGCGTGCTCGAGAGCGCGGAGCTCGGCAAGGGCTTCAAGGGGCGTCGCTACGTCGTCCGCAAGCCGCGCGAGCGGCGCTGGAGCGAGCGGCTCGCGTTCGGCAGCCGCTCGCCGAGCTACAGCTTCACGCTCCCTCCCCGCGACGAGAACGGCTTCAGGGCGCTGGAGGAGATCCGTGGCAGAGGGATCAACCTCGTCGCGAACGCGGTCGCGCAGTCGGCCGATCACGTCAAGAGCTTCTTCGCCATGCTCCGGCTCGAGCTCGCCTTCTACCTCGGCTGCCTCAACCTCCGCGCGCGCCTCGACGAGAAGGGCGAGCCGACCTGCTTCCCTCTCCCGCTCACGCCCGAGGACCGCCACTTCACCTGCAGAGGGCTGTACGACGTCTCCCTCACGCTCCACCTCGAGGAGCGAGCCGTGGGGAACGACATCGACGCCGACGGCACCTCGCTCGTGATGATCACGGGCGCCAACCAGGGCGGCAAGTCGACCTTCCTGCGCAGCGTCGGGCTCGCGCAGCTGATGATGCAGTGCGGCATGTTCGTCGGGGCGAGCTCGTTCCGCGCCAGCGTCTGCACGGGCATCTTCACGCACTACAAGCGCGAGGAGGACGCCAGCATGCGGCGGGGCAAGCTCGACGAGGAGCTGAGCCGGATGAGCGAGATCGCCGACGCGATCAGCGCCGGCTGCCTCCTTCTCTGCAACGAGTCGTTCGCGTCGACCAACGAGCGCGAGGGCTCGGAGATCGCGCGGCAGGTCGTTCGCGCCCTGCTCGAGCAGGGGGTCAGGGTCTTCTTCGTGACCCACCTGTTCGACTTCGCGCACAGCATGCACCGCCAGCAGCTCCCCGGGACGCTCTTCCTGCGCGCGGAAAGGAAGCCCGACGGGAGCCGGACGTTCAAGCTCGTGGAAGGCGAGCCGCTGCCGACGAGCTACGGCGAAGACTCCTACCGGCGGATCTTCGGCGCCGCGCCGCCGGCCTCGAGCGCCCGCACGGCCTCCTCGAGATCGGCGCAGACGGCGTCCACGACGTAGACCGTCCACGGGTGCGGCGGGGTGCCGCCCGTGTACGCCACGACGCGCTTGCCGCGGCCGTGCGCGTACCAGGCCTCCATCGCCGTCCCTTCGTCGGGGGACGTGAAGGCGGCGAGGACGGCGTCGCAGGAGTCGATGTCGGCGAGGTCGCCCTCGACGATCTCCGCCTCTTTGCCCGCGGTCGCGCCGCGGAAGTCGCGCCGGAGCGGGTCGACCGGCTCCCAGCCGAGCTCGCGGACGAGCGCGCTCGCGCGCCGTCGGTACTCCTCCGCGTAGGGGGGGCCGGCGAGGTACACCCGCTTCACGGCGCGTACAGTACGGGCGTGGACACGACGCCGCGCTCCACCGACTTCGTCGCCCTCGGACATCCGGGCTCGGACCACTACGCGGGCCTCGAGACCTTCCCCAACCCCGGCGTCTCCTACGTGGACATGACGAGCGACGAGCTCACCGCCGTCTGCCCGGTGACGGGCCAGCCGGATCTCTACGTCGCCACCATCGAGTACTGGCCGGGCCCCCTCTGCCTCGAGTCGAAGTCGCTGAAGCTCTACCTGAGCCGCTACCGGAACGAGCCCGCCTTCTGCGAGGCCCTCGCCGTGCGGATCCGCGACGACGTGGCCGAGGCGCTCGAGCTCGGGCGCGACAAGGTGCAGGTGACGCTCGAGCAGAAGGCGCGCGGCGGGATCACGATCACGGCGAGGACGTGACCTCGTCCCGGCTCGCGTAGAGCCGGTCCGTCTTCGCGGCCATGACGAAGTCGTTGCGGTGGAGGCCGCGGATCTTGTGCGTCCACCAGGTGACGGTCACCCTCCCCCACTCGGTCGAGAGCGCCGGGTGGTGGCCCTCCTCCTCGGCGAGCTCCCCCACCCGCACCGTGAAGGCGAGCGCCTGCGCGAAGTCGGGGAAGGTGAAGACGCGCCGCAGGCGCACGATCCCGTCGAGCTCGACGAGCTCCCAGTCGGGGACCTGCGGGTGGAGCTCGGCGATCTCGGCCTCGGTCACGGTCGGCGCGTCGCGCCGGCAGGCCACGCACCGTTCGGACGCAAGCGACCGCGCCATCCCTACTCCTTCGGCCCCAGCAGGTACCAGGTCTCGACCTCGCCCTTGCCCTTGACGGGCACGAGGCCGCGGGGCTCGGTGACGAAGTCCTCGCGGACGAGCTCCCAGGTCGCGCGGGTGATCTGGATCGTGTCGGGGGAGCCGTGCGACTCCATCCGGCTCGCCATGTTCACGGTATCGCCCCAGAGGTCGTAGAGGAAGCGGCGGCGCCCGATGACGCCCGCCACGACCGGGCCGGAGCTGATCCCGATCCGGAGCTCGAGGTCGCGCTCGCCCTCCGCCGGCAGGCACTCCTTCGCGCACTCCCGCATCTCCAGGGCCATGCGCGCGAGCGCGTGCGCGTGGTCCCCCCGCGGACGCGGCACGCCGGCCGCGACTCGAGCCGGCTCGAGAGCGGGGTGAAGTCGACGACGTCGGCGAAGAGGATGCTCGCCTCGTCGAAGTGGTCGGCGATCGCCTGCGGCTCCTCCTGGAGCCGGCGCGCGATCTCGTCCGGGAGGATGTTCAAGAGCAGACCCTCCACGCGCTGCTGCGCCAGCTCCCGCTGGCGGGCGAAGCTGGCGAGGAGCGCGAAGGCGACCAACGAGACCGCGCCGATGTTGAGCGCGGCGAAGGCGAGCACGGCGCCCTCCGGCAGGTCCGCGCCGTCGGGCCGCACGACCGGCGCGAGCACGACGGTGGCGAGGAGCAGGGCGAGGAAGCCGCCGAACCAGAGCCACGCGCGGCCGGCGCCGACGAAGACGACGGCGCCGACCGGCGCGAGGAACGACCACAGCACGACCCCGCTCGACTCGGTCAGCCCGCCCAGGGAGAGGGTCAGCACCGCAGGGGTGACGAGGATCAGCGCGAGCTCGACGGTGCGCAGGAAGCGGTAGCTCCGCGTCCGGGCGAACACCGCCAGGCAGAGGACGGAGACGACGGTGTAGCCCCAGGGGAAGAGCGCCGGCACGGGCTCGCCGAAGGCGACGTAGAGCGCTCCCCAGAGCGCGCCCGCCGGGAGCACGAGCAGGCAGACCGCGACGAGGAGCGACTTCCGCGCGCGCTCGTCCGCGGAGTCGCGCGGGTCGGCGCCCAGCCTGAGCGCCCGGAGCGCGAGCGCCGCCGGCCTGCTCGGCCGGGGAGCAGGCGGTCCGCCCGGATCGGCGGCCGCCACGCTGTCGACGCTGGTCACCGGAGCATCACTAGCAGACGGCCCGGGGCCGGTCGAGGCGCCGGAGGCAACGTTGTCCCGGAGCGATGGCCCCGGTAGGGTCCCGCGGTCAGCGAAGAGAGGAGCGCGAGATGATCGTCGTCCGCTTCAAGGTGCGGTGCCGGCCCGAGAAGATCGAGGAGGCCCTCGCCGCCTTCGGACGGGTGATCGCCCCCAGCCGGCAGGTGGAGGGGGTCGTCAGCTTCGACATCGCCCGGGACCTCGCCGACCCCGCTGCGATCGTCGCCGTGGAGGTGTTCGAGGACGAGGCGGCGCTCGCGCGCCAGGAGTCGCTGCCCGTGGTCCAGGAGACGATCGGCCTCCTGGGCGAGCTGCTCGCCGGCGAGCCCGAGGCGACCGTCTTCCACGTGTCGTCCTCCGAGCCGTGGGGCGGGTGAGTGGCTTCGACGGCCCACGGCGCGGCGGCAGGGTACGAGCGGCTGACGGCCGCGTCCCGCGCGCTCTGGGAGCGGGCGCTCGCCTCGCTTCCGGGCGGCAACACGCGCACGACGATCTTCCACGACCCCTACCCCGTCTACCTCGTCCGCGGCGAGGGCTGTCGGGTGACGGACGTGGACGGGATCGAGCGGATCGACTTCGTCTCCAACTACACCTCGCTCGTCCTCGGGCACTGCCACCCCCGGGTCGTCGAGGCGGTGCAGGAGCAGGCGCACAGGCTGACGAGCGCGGCCGCCCCCACCGAGCTCGAGATCGAGCTCGCGGAGCGGATCCGCGAGCGGCTGCCGAGCGTGGAGCTCCTCCGCTTCTGCAACTCCGGCACCGAGGCGACGATGCTCGCCCTGCGCGCGGCCCGCGCCTTCACCGGGCGGGAGAAGGTGGCCGTCTTCGCCGGCGGCTACCACGGCTCGCACGACCTCGCGGCCGCCGTTCCTGCCGTCCCGGCCGCCCCGCCCGGCGGCCCGGGCATCCCCGCGGCGGTCTCGGCGACGGTGGTGGTCGCGCCGTTCGACGACGTCGAAGGGACGCGGGCCGCCCTCGAGCCGCACCTGGACGAGCTCGCGGCCGTGCTCGTCGAGCCCGTGCTCGGCTCGGGCGGCGTGCGCCCGGCCTCGGTCGAGTTCCTCGCCTTCCTGCGCGAGCTGACCGCCGCGGCGGGCGCGCTCCTCGTCTTCGACGAGGTCATCTCCTTCCGCGTCGGCTACCACGGCGCCCAGGGCCGCTACCGCGTGACCCCGGACCTGACCACGCTCGGGAAGATCATCGGCGGAGGGCTGCCGGTGGGGGCGTTCGGCGGGCGGGCCGAGGTGATGGAGCTCTTCGACCCGCGCGCCGAGGGCCGGATCGGCCACGGCGGCACCTTCAACGCCAACCCGCTGACGATGGCCGCCGGCCTGGCCACGCTCGCGGAGCTCACCCCCACCGCCTACGACCGGCTGGAGGCGCTCGGCAGCGAGCTGCGCGACAAGGTGGCCGCGCTCCTCGCCCGGACCGGGGCCGACGCCGAGGTGACGCAGGTCGCATCCCTCTTCAACCTCCACCACCCGCGCACGGCCGAGCTCCACCTCGCGCTGCTCGAGCGGGGGATCCTCTTCACGCCCCGGGGCATGGGCTGCCTCTCCCTCCCGATGAGCTCGGCCGAGGTCGATGCCTTCGTGGAAGCGGCCGAGGCGGGCTTCGGCCAGCTCGGGCTCGCTCGCTAGCCGCGTCTGCGGCGGACGAGGCCGGCCAGCCAGCGTGGCGCCCGACGCCGCGCCAGCCGCAGCGCGTCCTCGAGCGCAGCGGCCGCCTCCGGGCCGTGGACGCCGGCGCCGTGGCCGCAGAGCACGTGCTCGGCCGGGAGCCCGCGCAGCGCACGCGGGGGCGCCAGCCGCCGCAGCGGGTGGACGCCCAGCCGCTCCCCGGGAGCGAGGAAGTAGGGCGCCGTCCCGAGGGCATCCGCGACCACGAGCGTCCTCCGCTCCGGCCACCACAGTGCCGCCTCCCTCCAGCCCGGGAGGCGGACGACCGCGCGCACCTGGAACGGCGAGCCGGGAACGCCCGCGAAGGGGACGCGATGGAGCGGCACCCGGTGGCGCTCCGCGAGCGCGGCGCAGTCCCGTCCATGGCGGTCGAGGAGCTGGATCACGCCCGCGGGCTCGCCGAGCGCGCCCACCCGCTCGTCGAGCCCCTCCACGTCCACGGGGTCGATCAGCCACACCCGTCCGGCCTCCGCGAGCGCATGCGAGGTTCGCTGCAGGAAGGCGTGTTCGGGGGCGAGCCAGCCGAACCCGAAGGGGAGCTCGTCCACGAGGCCCTGCACGACGGCATCATGGCGCGCCGCGGAGGTAGCGTACGCCGGGTGAGACTCTCCACAGGCGCGGAGCTCCGGGTCACGGGGTCGGGCCGCGCCGGGACGGTGGTCTGCGTGAACGGCGGCCAAGCGCGCGAGGTCGAAGGCACGTGGAGCGCGTCGGTCGAGTGGCTCGTGCGGCAGCTCGAGCCTCGCCTGCCGGAGATCCGCTTCGCGGAGGTCCGCTACCGGATCAAGTCGTGGCGGCGGCTCGACTGGTGCGCCGAGGACGCCGCGGCGGCGATCCGCGAGCTCGCCTCGCCGCGCACCCTCCTGCTCGGCTTCTCGATGGGCGGCGCGGTGGCGATCTCGGTCGCGGACGAGGACGGCGTCGAGGGCGTGGTCGGGCTCGCGCCCTGGATCCCCGACGGACTCGACCTGCGTCCGCTGGCGGGACGCCGCCTCGTCGTCCTGCACGGCTCCCTCGACCGTTGGCTGCCGGGCATCCCCGGCGTCTCTCCGCGGAGCTCGCGGCGCGGCTTCGAACGGGCGCTCGCGGCTGGCGCCACGGGCCGCTACCGGCTCATCCCCGGCGCCGTGCACGGGCTTGCGGTGCGCGCCCCCGGCGGACGCCTCGTCCGGCTCCCTCGGGCCGAGCGCTGGGTCGAGCTCGTGGCGGAGGAGCTCCGCGCGTTCGCGTCCGCCCCGGTAACCGCCTCGCCGTGAGCGGCCATCGCCTGCGGTACCTCGTTCGCGACGTGGACGCCCCCGCAGGGCTGCTCGTGCTCCTCCACGGCCGCGGCTCGGGCGAGCGGGATCTCCTCCCGCTCGTGGACCTGCTCGACCCCGACCGACGGCTGCTCGCAGTGCTCCCCCGCGGCCCGCTCCGCCTGCCGCCGGGAGGCGCGCACTGGTACGCCGTACGAGAGCTCGGCTACCCCGACCCGGACACGTTCTCGTCCACCGTCGCGCGCACGAGCACGTGGCTCGACGAGCTGGCGGCGGAGCGGAACGTGCCGCCGGAGCGGATCGTCCTCGGCGGCTTCTCCCAAGGCGCGGTGATGACCTACGCGCTCGGGCTCGCCGCGGGGAGGCCGCGCCCGGCGGCGCTCATCGCCTTCAGCGGCTTCGTGCCGACCGTGCCAGGCTTCCGGCTCGACCTCGGCCCGCCCTTGCCGGCGATCGCGATCGGGCACGGCGCCCTCGACCCCGTGATCGGGATCGAGTGGGGCCGCCGTGCCCACGACCTCCTGGTCGAGGCAGGAGCCGAGGTCCTCTACCGCGAGTCCGAGCTCCTCGGACACGGGATCGACCGGGCGCTCCTGCACGAGCTGGCGGGATGGCTGCGGGGCGTGCTCGGGCCGGGCAGGTAGTCGGGCCCGCGCCACGGGGAACACAGAGGAGACCGGAGCAGCGACGCGCGGCCGCCCTTCCCCACGCTACGGGAAGGCCGCAGCCCGGATCCGGCCGCCCCCCGATGCGTTCGGCCGTGTCCCAGCCCACGCTGTCGGGAGAGTCTGGAGAGAACGGAGGTGCGACGATGAAGGTGCGCGAGGTGATGACGGAGGAGGTCTTGACGGCGAGCCCGGACACGCCGCTCAGGCAGGTCGCCGAGACGCTGGCGCTCGCGCGCATCTCGGGGCTGCCGGTGACCGACACCGAGGGACACGTGCTGGGCGTCGTCTCGGAGGCCGACCTCCTCGCGCTGGCGGCCGGCGAGCGGAAGGGGCACCCAGGCACCGAGGCGACCGCGGGCGCAGCGATGAGCAGTCCTGCCCTCGTGATCCGGCCGGAGCAGAGCGTCGCCGAGGCCGCGAAGCTGATGTGCGAGCGCGGCGTCAACCGGCTTCCCGTGGTCGACGCCGACGGCACGCTCGTCGGGATCGTCACCCGCGCCGACATCGTGCGGGCGTTCGCGCGTTCCGACCAGGAGATCGAGCGCGAGCTGCGGGAGGAGGTCGTCGTGAACACGCTCTGGATCGACCCGGCCGACGTCTGGGTCGAGGTCCGCGACGGGGTCGTGCGCCTGGCCGGCGAGGTGGAGACGAAGGCGGACGCCGAGCTGCTCGCGTACTTCGCCTCCCGTGTCCCCGGGGTCGTCTCCGTCGAGACGACCCTGCGCTGGCGGAGGGAGAAGGCGCGCCTCGAGCGCTCCGACCCGCGCGTGCCCGCCCCGCCTCGGCGGTAGCCGCCCCGGCGGAAGCCTGCTCCTCAGCGGGTGCGGGCGAAGCGGTGGACCGCCTCGAGCAGCTCTCGGCTCTTGATCGCGGCCTCGTCCGGGTCGCCGGAGGCGAGCGCGCCCGCGACGCAGTGGTTGACGTGCTCGTCGAGGATGCGGAAGGCGAGGCTCTCCAGGGCCGTCGTGACCGCCGAGATCTGCGTGAGGATGTCGATGCAGTAGCGGTCCTCCTCGACCATCCGCTCGATGCCGCGCACCTGCCCTTCGATGCGGTGCAGGCGCCGCACGAGCGCCTCCTTGTCGTGCACGTACCCGTGCACGCGGACCTGCGCTTCACTCTCGCTCATGTCGTGCGTGCCTCCTCCCGGACGGAGTGGAAGCGCCGTAGCCGGAGCGAGTTCGTGACCACGAACACGCTCGAGAACGCCATCGCGGCTGCGGCGACGATCGGATTGAGCAGACCGGCGACTGCCAGCGGGATCGCCGCCACGTTGTAGGCGAAGGCCCAGAACAGGTTGCCCTTGATCGTGCGTAGCGTCCGGCGCGCGAGCGCGATCGCGTCCGCCGCGGCGCGCAGGTCGCCCGAGACGAGCGTCAGGTCGGAGGCTTCGATGGCGACGTCGGTCCCGGTGCCGATGGCCAGCCCGAGGTCGGCCTGCGCCAGGGCGGGCGCATCGTTGATCCCGTCCCCGACCATGGCGACGACCTCACCGGCCTCCTGCAGGCGGCGCACCTCCGCCACCTTGTCCTCGGGCCTGACCTCGGCGAGGACGCGCTCGATCCCGACCTCGCGGGCGACGCGCTCGGCCGTCTCGCGGTCGTCCCCGGTCAGCAGCACGGGCGTCAGGCCCAGCCGCCGGAGCTGCGCGACCGCCTCCGCGCTCGTCTCCTTGACCCGGTCTCGGACGGTCAAGGTCGCCCGCGGGCGTCCATCCCAGCTGACCGTGATCGCGCCGTTCAGGCGACCGACCTCGACCAGGTGACCCTCAACCACCCCGCGCACGCCCGCGCCGGGCAGGTTGCGGAAGTCGCGAACCGGAGAGAGCTCGCCCACCTCGCGCCGCGCGGCCGCGGCGACGGCCTGTGCGATCGGGTGCTCGGAGGCCGCCTCGACCGCCCCCGCGAGGCGAAGGACCTCCGCGCGCGAGGCGCCCTCGAGCAGCGTGACGCCGGCGAGCTCCATCCTCCCCTCGGTGATCGTCCCGGTCTTGTCGAGGACGACGGTCGTGATGCGCCTGGTGCGTTCGAGCACCTCCGGCCCCTTGATCAGGATCCCGAGCTGCGCTCCGCGGCCCGTGCCGACCATGAGCGCGGTGGGCGTGGCGAGCCCGAGGGCGCACGGGCAGGCGATGATCAGCACGGCGACCGCCGCGGTGAAGGCTCGGGTCGCATCCCCGGTGAAGGCGAGCCAGCCGCCGAGCGTCGCCAGGGAGATCGCGATCACGATCGGGACGAAGACCGCGGAGACCCGGTCGACCAGGCGCTGGATGGGCGCCTTGCCCGACTGGGCCTCGGCGACGAGGCGGGCGATCTGGGCGAGCGCCGTCTCCGCGCCAACCCTGGTCGCGCGCACGAGCAGGCGCCCGTAGGTGTTGACGGTCGCACCGGCGACCTCGGCGCCGGGCCCGACGTCGACCGGTACGGGCTCTCCGGTCAGCATCGACTGGTCGACCGCGGAGGTGCCCTCGACGACGACGCCGTCGGTCGGGATCTTCTCCCCCGGCCTGACCACGACCAGGTCGCCGGGGGCGACCTGGTCGATCGGGACCGAGACCTCCTCACCGGCGCGCAGCACGCGCGCTTCCTTGGCGCCCAGCTCGAGCAGCGCTCGGATGGCGGCGCTGGAGCGCCGCCGCGCGCGCGCCTCCAGGTAGCGCCCGAGCAGGATCAGGGTGGTGATCACGGCCGCGACCTCGAAGTACGTGTGGCCGTCCTCGATCGCGAGCAGCGCGACGACCGACCAGGTCCAGGCGGCGAGCGTGCCGATGGAGATGAGCGTGTCCATCGTCGCCGTCAGGTGGCGGGCGTTCACCACCGCCGCGCGGTGGAAGCCGGCGCCGGCCCCCAAGACGACCGGCGTGGCGAGCGCGAGCGCGAGCCACTCCCAGCCCGCGAACTGCAGCGGGGAGACCATCGCGAGCGCCGCGAGCGGGGCGGTCAGGGCGGCGGCGGCAAGTAGCCTCGTCCGCAACGAGCGGGCCCGATCCTCGTCCTCCGCCAGGTCGGCGGCGAGCCGTGCGTGGTAGCCGGCCGCTTCGACCGCCCGGATCAGGTCCTCCACGGCCACCCGCTCGGGGTCGAAGCGCACGGCGGCGTGCTCGGTGGCGTAGTTGACGGAGGCCTCGACCCCCTCCAGCTTGTTCAGCTTGCGCTCGATGCGGGCCGCGCACGAGGCGCAGGTCATGCCCTCGAGCGCCAGCTCGACCCGCTCCGTGCGCTCCGGGGTCGCGGTCGCGCTCATGCAGCCTCGTAACCCGCCTCGGCGATCGCCGCGCGCAGGGCGGCATCGTCGAGGCCCCGGCCCCGGATGGTCACGACCTTGCGCTCGAGGTCGACCTCGACGTCCTCGACGCCCTCGACCTCGGCCACCTCCTCGCGGATCGACAGCCCGCAGTGCGCGCAGTGGATCGCGGGGACGGTGTACGTGATCTCCTCGCTCATGGCTCCTCCTCTCAGATGTGTCCGAGCCTCGACCGAACTATACCCCATCAGGGTATAGCTGAGCTCACAAACCGAGCTGGATCCGGGAGGCGCCGACGATCGCCTCGCCGCCGGAGGCGAAGCGCACGAGCGCCTTGCCCTTGCCGTCGTAGTCGGGCGACCAGACGACGACCACCGCCTCTTCCCCGGCCACCCGGCACGGCCGCCCGTCTTCGCCGGCCACGCCGCGCCAGTAGCGGACGAACGGGTTCTCCTCCCACTCGCGGCCGATCGTCGTCTCGTCCGTGTGCCCGGGGAGCACGCGCAGGCCGTGCGGCAGGGACATGAGCACGTCCATCACCGAGCGGCGGATCTCCTCCGCCGGCCCGCCGCCGACGGAGCCGCGAAAGAGTGTGTCGCCGGTGAAGCAGAGCTCGTCGCCGGCGACGAAGGAGACGCCGTCGTCGGAGTGTCCCGGGGTGGGCAAGGCCTCGATGCGGAGTCCGCCCGTTTCGACCGAGCCCGAGGTCACGACCAGCCCGAAACGGCGCACGAGCTCGTCGAGGCCGGCGACATGGTCGGCGTGCCCGTGGGTGACGAGCAGGTGCGTCGGGTGCAGGCCCTCGCGCTCGACGGCCGCGAGCAAGGGCTCGAGCGGCGCACCCGCATCCACGAACACGGCCTCGCCGCCCGGCTCGCGCGCGAGGAGGTACGCGTTCGAGAGCCAGGAGGGGTGGAGGCTGCGCTCGACGATCATCGCGAGCGGATCGTAGGCGAGACCCGCTGGCGCCGCGCTCGTATAGGATCGGCGCCGATGCGCCGAGCGTCCGTCCTCGCTCTTGCCGCCCTCGCGCTCGCCCTCGGGCTCGCGGCCGCCGGCTGCGGCGGCAAGGACGAGGCGACCCCCACCCCGGACACGGTGGTGGGCACCCTGCCGACCGAGACGCAGCCGACCGAGACGCAGCCGACGGAGACCCAGCCGACGGAGACCGGAACGACGGAGACCCAGCCGACGGAGACCCAGCCGACGGAGACCCAGCCTCCCGCCGAGGGCGACCCCGTCGCCGGCAAGCAGGTCTTCCTCGGCCCCTCGGGCTGCGGCGCCTGCCATACCCTCGCCGACGCGGGCACCTCGGGCACGGTCGGGCCGAACCTGGACGAGGCGAAGCCGAGCTTCGCGCTCGCGGTCGACCGGGTCACGAACGGTCGGGGAGCGATGCCGTCCTTCAAGGGCACGCTCAGCGACGAGCAGATCGCGGACGTCGCCGCGTACGTGTCCTCGGTGGCGGGCAAGTAGCCTCCCCCGCTCCCTAGACTCCCCCGCGTGATCGACCTCAAGGCTGCCCGCGCAGAGCCCGGCGCGTTCCGCGCCGCCCTCGCCCGCCGGGGCGAGGAGACAGCCCGCCTCTTCGACGAGCTGCTCGCTGCAGACGAGCGCTGGCGCTCGCTCGTCCCGCGGGTGGACGAGCTGCGCGCGCGGACGAAGCTCAAGGGCAAGCCGACGCCTGAGCAGCTCGCCGAGCTGCAGCAGGTCAAGGCGGAGCTGAAGGAGGCCGAAGAGGCCCTGGCCGCGGCCGAGGCCGAGCGCGAGCGGCTGCTCGCCCTCGTCCCCAACCCCCCGCACCCCTCCGCTCCGGACGGCCTCACCGAGGAGGACGCGGTCGAGCTGCGCCGGGTCGGCGAGCCCCCGGCGCTCCCCGAGCCGCGCGAGCACACCGAGATCGGCCGCTTCGACCTGGAGCGCGCCGCGCGCGTCTCAGGCGCGCGCTTCGGGTACATCATCGGCGACTCGGCGCTCGTCGCCATGGCCCTCTACCAGTTCGCGCTCGACCACCTCGTGCAGGCGGGCTTCACGCCCGTGCTCCCCCCGGTGCTCGTGCGCGAGGAGGCGATGATCGGGACCGGGTTCTTCCCCACCGACCGGGCGAACATCTACGCCCTCGAGGCGGACGGGCTCTACCTGACCGGCACCTCCGAGGTCGCCCTCGCAGCCCTGCACATGGGCGAGATCCTCGACCGGCTCCCGCTGCGCTACGCCGGCTTCTCCACCTGCTTCCGCCGCGAGGCGGGCGCCGCCGGCCGTGACACGCGGGGCATGTTCCGCGTCCACCAGTTCAACAAGGTGGAGATGTTCGTCTTCATCCGGCCCGAGGCCTCCTGGGACGAGCACGAGCGGATGCTCGACCTCGAGGAGCGCTACCTGCAGGCTCTCGGGCTCCCCTACCGGGTGGTGAATGTCGCCGCCGGCGACCTCGGCGCCTCGGCGGCGAAGAAGTACGACATCGAGGCCTGGTTTCCGTTCCAGCAGCGCTACCGCGAGGTGACCTCGTGCTCGAACACGACCGACTACCAGACCCGTCGGCTCGGGATCCGCGCCCGCGGCGAGCGCGGCCTCGAGCACCCGCACACGCTCAACGGGACGATGGTCACGGATCGCGCGCTGCTCGCGATCCTGGAGAACTTCCAAGGCGGCGTCCCCGACGTCCTGCTCCGCTACGGCGCGCCCCCGGAGGTGCGGCCCCCATCAGAATGAGCCCTGGCGGGGTGCCGGAGCGGTCGAACGGGACGGTCTTGAAAACCGTTGGCCCGAGAGGGCTCGTGGGTTCGAATCCCACCCCCGCCGCCTCCGGGCCCTAGTGGCACGAAGGGCCGGCGCCGCGAGGCGCCGGCCCGTCCGTCTCAGGCCGCGATCTTCTCGGTGATCGCCTTCTTCTCACCGGTGGTCAGGGCGATCTTCTTCGGCCGCTGCTCCGCCGGCTTCGGGATGCGGATCTCGACCACGCCGTTGCGGTAGTCGGCCACGACGTTGTCCACGTCGCACCCCTTGGGGAGCGCGAGCGAGCGGACGAAGGGCCCGGAGGGTCGCTCCAGGCGGTATGCCTGGCCGTCCTCGACGTGCGGCCGCTCGCCCGAGATCGTGAGCACGTCGCCCTCCACCTCGATCGAGACCGAGTCCGGATCGACCCCCGGCAGATCGACGGTGACGAGGTAGTGCTCGTCGAGCTCGCGGACGTCGACGGCCGGCATCCACGTCCGCTGCCCGGACCCGTTGCCGAGCATGCGGTTCAGGAGCTCGTCCATGATGCCGAAGGTGGAGAAGAAGGGATCACGGAGCACGCGAGTCGCGAGTGCCGTCATCGTTCCTCACCTCCTTCGCACGATGGTTGATCTCCGAGCCAGACCGGCGGACCGCCGCGCGCGTCCCGCCGCCGGCTCCACCTTTTTTCGTAGGCCTGCCGCGGGCGGTGTCAAGGGGCTTGAACGGGTACCCGCCCGGCCTACGTCCATAGCCGGGTACTCCCCGAAGAAGACAGCGAAGGAGGTGAGCAGGGTGAACGTCGCGTTGCTCGTTCTCCGCCTCGTCGTCGGCGGGCTCTTCGTCGGCCACGGGGCGCAGAAGCTGTTCGGCTGGTTCGGCGGCCAAGGCCTGAAGGGCACCGCGTCGGCCTTCGAGAGCATCGGCCTCAAACCGGGCGTGCCACTCGCGCTCGTTGCCGGCCTGGCCGAGCTGGGAGGCGGTGCGCTGCTCGCGTCCGGGCTCTTCCTCCCCGCCGCGGCGGCACTGCTCGTCGCGGTGATGGCGGCCGCGACCGTCTCCGTGCACTGGCCGCACGGGCTCTGGAGCACCAACGGTGGCTACGAGCTGCCGCTCGTGATGGCGACGGCGGCTTTCGCTCTCGCCGCGATCGGGCCCGGGTCGGTCTCCCTCCAAGACGCGTTCGGCTGGGAGTGGGCTGGGCTCTGGTGGGCGGTCGCCGCGGCTCTCGCCGGCGTCCTGGCCGGCCTGACGGCGGTCGGGCTCGGTCGCGTCTGGCAGCGGACGCACGACCGCCGGCCGCTGGCGCAGGCCGCCTGAGCCAGTCGGCGGGCCCGGGAAGCCCCGGGCCCGTCAGGTCTGGGCGGGTGCCGTTGCCTCTTGGCGGAGCTTGGCGAGCGCCCGCTGCTCGAGCTGGCGCACGCGCTCGGCGCTGATCCCGTAGCGGCCGCCGACCTCCCCGAGCGACGCGGGGCGTCCGGTCTCGAGCCCGAAACGCGCGGACACGATCGCGCGCTCGCGCTCGGAGAGCCGGCGCAGCAGCGCACGCAGCTGCTCCCCGGCGATCGCGTCGAGGACGCGCTCGTAGTCGTCGGTCGAGAGGGGGTCGTCGAGCAGGTCGCCGAGCAGCCCGATCTCACCGTCGGCGTCCGCGAGCGGCTCGGTCAGAGAGCGAACCTGCGCGTCGGCGCGGAGCAGCGCCTCGGCCTGCTCGAGCTCGACTCCCGCCCGCGCTGCGACCTCGGCCAGCGCCGGCCGGCGCTCCTCGGCGGCGTAGATGCGATCGTGCTCCGACTTGAGGCGAGCGAGCTGGCGCAGCGCCTTGGGCGGGATGCGCAGCGGCCGGATGAAGTCGCTGCGCGCCTCTTGCAGCGCCTGCCGGATCCACCAGGTCGCGTAGGGGCCGAAGGGACCGCGCTCGGGCCGGTAGCGCGCGAGCGCGCGCAGCAGGCCGAGCACGCCGTCCTGGACGAGGTCGGCCAGCTCGAGGCCCTCCGTCCGGTAGGAGCGGGCGAGCGAGACGATCAGCGGGAGGAAGCGCTCGATCAGCTGCTCGCGGGCAGACGCGTCGCCGGCCACCGCCCGCCGTGCCAGCTCCGCCTCGTCGAGGACGCCCGTGGGGAGGGCGCCCAGCTCGTCCAGGTACGCGGCCACGGCAGCCGAGTCCGGCTGCCCGCGCAGCCCGCTGCGGATCTCCTCGGCTTCGGGACGCGGGGAGGAACGCTCGCTCGGCCGCTCGCCCACGTTGGGATCGTCGCACGCGCGCGTCAGTAGCGGAGCCCTTCGCCGCGGGCGATCACCTGCGCCGTGCGCCAGAGGATGCCGAGGTCGTAGCGCAGGAGACGCAGCGCCCCCCAGCTCCGGCAGGCCTCCACGTAGGCGAGGTCGAGCTCCGCATACCTCGCGGGCTCCGTCACCCCCTTTTGCACCTGCGCGGGCCCGGTCCAGCCGGCGACGACCTCGTTGCGGTACGTCAGGCCGTCCGCAGCCTGCCGCGCGACCATCGACGGCGGCCACGGCCGCGGCCCGACGAGGCTCATGTCACCGCGGAGGACGTTGAAGAGCTGCGGCAGCTCGTCCAGGTACCAGGGCTTGAGCACGCGGCGACCGGCCCAGGTCAGGTTGGCGGGATCCGCCTCGAGCAAGCGGGCATGCGCCTCGCCACCCTGCGCCCGCTCGAGCACGTCGCGGCGCAGCGTGCGGAGCTTGAGCAGGTCGAACTCCCGCCCGCGCGAGATGCGCCGCTCGCGGTAGAGCCAGGGTCCGCGGTCGCGCCGGCAGAGGAGCATGTCCACACCCATCGCCCCGAGCGCCACGGCGTAGGCGGGAGCGAGCAGGACGAGAAGGACGGTCGCGAAGGCGCGGTCGAGCAGGCGCTTGGCGGGCCGGTAGGCGTCCAGGCACAGGCTCATGTCGGCTTGATTCTCTCCCCCGCCGGGGTAGGGTGCGCCCATGTCGAGCACGGGACCGCCTGCGGTCGGCATCGGCCGCGAGCGGCAGTTCGAGGTCTACGTGGGCGGCGCCCGCGGCGCGCTCCCGTCCGTCCCCGTCTCGTTCGAGCGCCTCGAGCGCGAGGCGCGACGGACGATGACGCCCGAGGCCTACGCGTACGTGGCGGGGGGAGCGGGCGCGGAGGAGACGATCCGGGAGAACCGCGCCGCGTTCGAGCGCTGGCGCATCGTCCCCCGCATGCTGCGCGACGTCTCCGTCCGCGACACCGCAACCGAGCTCTTGGGGACACGGCTGCCGAGCCCGTTCGTCCTCTGCCCGATCGGAGTGCTCGAGCTGGCCCATCGCGACGCGGACGTCGCGGTCGCCCGCGCGGCCGCCGCCGAGGGGATCCCGCTGGTCTTCTCCAACCAGGCCTCACGGCCGATGGAGGAGTGCGCGGCGGCGATGGGCGACGCGCCGCGCTGGTTCCAGCTCTACTGGAGCACCTCGGACGCGCTCGTGGAGAGCCTCGTCTCCCGGGCGGAGCGCTGCGGGTGCTCGGCGATCGTGCTCACGCTGGACACGACGATGCTCGGCTGGCGCGTACGCGACCTCGACCTCGCCTACCTCCCCTTCCTGCGAGGCCGCGGGATCGCTCAGTACACGAGCGACCCGGTCTTCCTGGAGGCGGTGCAGGAGACGCTGCGGCAGGCGCCGCCGCCGGGCGGGCGGATCACGCTCGCCGCCCTCGCCACCCTCTGGGAGCTGGCCGGCGCCTACCCGGGCCCGCGCCTGGCGAGCCTCCGCTCGGGCCTCGCGCGAGCGGCCGTGCGCCGCTTCGTGGAGACGTACTCGCGCCCGTCCCTCTCCTGGGACGACCTCGCCTTCCTGCGCGAGCGCACGCGGCTGCCGGTCCTGCTCAAGGGGATCCTCCACCCCGCCGACGCCCGGATGGCGATCGAGCACGGGATGGACGGGATCGTCGTCTCCAACCACGGCGGGCGGCAGGTGGACGGGGCGATCGCGTCGGTGGACGCGCTCCCAGGAATCGTCGAGGCGGTGGCGGGGCGGATCCCCGTCCTGCTCGACAGCGGCGTCCGCTCGGGCGCCGACGTGCTCCGCGCGCTCGCGCTCGGCGCCGCGGCGGTCGGGCTCGGGCGGCCCTACGTGTGGGGGCTCGCCGCCGGCGGCGAGCAGGGGGTGCGCGAGGTCATCCGCAACCTGCGCGCGGACTTCGACCTCACGCTGGGGCTGGCGGGGTATGCCTCCGTGCGGGAGCTGGGGCCCGAAGCGCTCGCGCGCGCCTGAGCCCCGTGGCGCTGCCCGAGAACCTCCGCCTGCTCCTCGGCCGCGTCCCGAGCGGAGTCAGCGTCGTGACCGTGGACGCGGGCGGCCAGCGGCTCGGCCTCACCGTCAGCTCACTCGTGGGTCTGAGCCTCGACCCGCCCTTGATCGGATTCGCGGTCTCGCGGGAGGCGGCGCTGCACGAGCTGCTGCGCGAGGCGGGCGGCTGCGCGCTCTCCCTCCTCGCCGCCGGGCAGGAGTGGCTCGCGCAGCACTTCGCGCTGGGCGTCCCCCCGATCGCGATGTGGCACGGGGTCGCCAGCGAGCCGGGCGCGAGCGGCGCCCCGCTCCTCGCCGGCGCGCTCGGCTGGCTCGAGTGCGGAGTGCGCGCAGAGGTGGCGGCCGGCACGCACACCTTCTTCGTCTGCGACGTCGCCCGCGTCGAGCTGGGCGTGGATGCGCCCGCGCTCGTGCGCGTACGCGGGGAATACCGCAGCGCATGACGAGCCGGTATCCGACACCGAGGCGGCGCAAACCCGCACCGCTCCGTGGGGTGGTGTCAGAGACCGGCATCGAGACGATCGTGTTCGACCTCGACGGCGTCCTGCTCGACTCCGAGCACGTCTGGGACGAGGTGCGCGAGCAGCTCGCCCACGAGCGCGGCGGGCGCTGGCACGAGCGCGCTCAGGCCGACATGATGGGCATGAGCTCCCTCGAGTGGTCCCGGTACATGCACGACGTGATCGGCCTCCCCGAGCCGCCGGAGGAGATCAACGCGGAGGTCGTGCGCCGACTCCTCGCCCGCTACGCCGAGGACCTGCCGCTCGTCGAGGGCGCCGTGGAAGCGGTGCGACGCCTGGCCGGCTCCTTCCGGCTCGCGCTCGCCTCGTCCTCGAACCGCGAGGTCATCGACTGCGTGCTCGCTTGGGCGGGGCTCGCGGAGCTGTTCGAGGTCACGGTCTCCTCGGAGGAGGTCGCCCGCGGCAAGCCGGCCCCGGACGTCTTCCTGGAGGCGGCGCGACGCCTCGGGGTGCCGCCCGAGCGCTGCGCCGCGGTCGAGGACTCGGCCAACGGGATCCGAGCCGCCCACGCCGCCGGCATGCGTGTCGTCGCGATCCCCAACCGTCGCTACCCGCCGCCACCAGACGCGCTCGCGCTCGCCGGCGCCGTGCTCTCCTCGCTCGCCGAGCTCACCCCGGAGACGGTCTGGCACCCGTAGCCGTACGCTCCGCTCGCTTCGCCGTCGGCGGGAGACATTCCAGTCGCGGTCGGCGGGGGACATTCGAGTCGCCGTCGGCGGGGGAACATTCCAGTCGCCGTCGGCGGGAGACATCTCTCCTGTCGCCGTCGGAAGGAGACATCTCTCCAGTCGCCGTCGGCGGGAGACGTCTCTCCAGTCGCCGTCGGCGGGAGACATTCCAGTCGCGGTCGGCGGGGGACATTCGAGTCGCGGTCGGCGGGAGACATCTCTCCGGTCGCCGTCGGAAGGAGACATCTCTCGAGCCATGTGACAAAGTGTCACATGGCCTCGGCCGTCCCGATCGGAGGAGAGAGGCGCAAGTGACACCGCAAGTGACAAAGTGTCACTTGGCCGAGGGCCGGCTCCGTCACGGCGCGCGGCCGAGGAGCACGCAGGCGTTGTGCCCGCCGAGGCCCATCGCGTTCGAGAGCGCGACCTCGACCTGCGTCCGCCGCGCCTCGTTCGGCACGTAGTCGAGGTCGCACTCGGGGTCGGGCGTCCGGTAGTTGATCGTGGGCGGAAGGACGCCCTCGTGCAGCGCGAGGACGCACATCATCGCCTCCACCGCCCCCGCCGCCCCGAACAGGTGCCCGAGCTCGGACTTGGTCGAGGACACGGCGAGGCGGTAGGCGTGCTCGCCGAAGACCTCCTTGATCGCCTTCGTCTCGGCCAGGTCTCCCTGCGGGGTCGACGTCCCGTGCGCGTTGATGTAGCCCACCTGCTCGGGCTCGACGCCCGCCCGCGCGAGCGCCGCGCGCATCATCTCCGCCGCCCCGACCGACTCGGGGTCGGGCTGCGCCATGTGGTGGGCGTCGTTGGAGGTGCCGTAGCCGAGCACCTCGGCGTAGATGCGGGCGCCTCGCGCCTGTGCCCGCTCCAAGTCCTCGAGGCAGAGCACGCACGCGCCCTCGCCCATCACGAAGCCCGCCCGGGTCGCGTCGAACGGCCGCGACGCGCGGGTCGGGTCCTCGTCTTCGGCGACGAGCCCGCGCATGGCGCAGAAGCCCGCGAGGATGATCGGGTGCATGCAGGCCTCGGTGCCGCCGGCGAGGACGACGTCGGCGTCGCCGCGGCGGATCAGCTCGGCAGCCTCCCCGACCGCGTGCGAGCCCGTCGCGCAGGCCGAGACGGGTGCGTAGTTCGGCCCGCGCAGGCCGAGGTCGATCGCGATCTGGCCGCTCGCCGAGTCGACGAGCACGTTCGGCAGGAACCAGGGCGAGACGCGATCGTGGCCGCGCTCGCGGCGCACCTCCTCCTGCGCGAGCACGCCCGTGACGCCGCCGATCGCCGAGCCGACCAGGATGCCCGCCCGGGCCGGGTCGATCCCGTCCACGCCCGCGTCCGCCCACGCCTCGCGCGCCGCTGCGACGGCGAGCACGACGTTGCGCTCGAGCCGCCGTGCGTCCTTCGGCCCCACGATCGCGACCGGGTCGAGGTCTTTCACCTCGGCGGCGATCCGCACCGGGTAGCCCGAGGCGTCGAAGGAGCGGATCCAGTCGACGCCGCTGCGGCCTGCGACGACGGCCTCCCAGGTCGAGCGCGCATCGTGCCCGAGTGGGGTGACCGCCCCGAGACCGGTGACCGCGACCCGACGCATGGCGGCAAGAGCGTAGTAGCTTGCGTGCGTGGCGCGCTCGCGAATCGGTCCTCGCGAACCGGTCGAGCGGCCGGCAGACCTCGACGATGCGATCCCGTTCCCGCCGATGGAGGCCGAGCTCGTGCGGGAGCTGCCGCCCGGCGAGGGCTGGCAGTACGAGCCGAAGTGGGACGGCTTCCGCGGGCTGCTCGAGAACGCGAGCGGCGAGCTTCGCCTGTGGTCGCGGAGCGCGCGCCCGCTGCTCCGCTACTTCCCCGAGCTGCTCCCCCTGGGCGAGCTGCTGCCGCCGCGCTCGGCGCTCGACGGCGAGGTCGTGATCGAGCGCGAGGGCGCTCTCGACTTCGACGCCCTGCAGCTACGCCTCCACCCGGCGGAGAGCCGCGTCCGCAAGCTCGCCGCCGAGATCCCGGCCCGCTTCGTCGCCTTCGACCTCCTCCTCTGGAGAGGCGAAGAGGTGTGGCGGCGACCGCTCGCCGAGCGGCGGCGCGCGCTCGAGCGCGTGGCGAAGCGGTTCGCGCTCTCCCCCGCGACGCGCGACCGCGACGAGGCGCTCGGCTGGCTCGAGCGCTTCGAGGCCCTCGGGCTCGACGGTGTCGTCGCCAAACGGCTCGACCTCCCCTACCTCCCGGGCTCGCGCGAGGGCGCGGTCAAGGTGAAGCCGGAGAAGACCGCCGACTGCGTCGTCGTCGGCGTGCGCTGGAAGGAGCGGCCGACCCGGATCGCGACCCTGCTCCTCGGCCTCTACGGCGAGGGCGGCGAGCTCGACTACGTCGGCTCGGCGGCGGTGGCGCCGGCCCGGCATGCGGAGATCGCGGAGCGCGTGCTGCCGCTGCTCGAGGACGCCCCCGAGCGCCGCTTCTCCGAGCCGAGCCGCTGGGGGACGGGCGAGCTGGAGGAGTCGCCGCTGCGCCCGGAGCTCGTGGTCGAGGTGCGCTACGACAAGGTCCAGGGGCGCCGCTTCCGCCATGGCACGAGGCTGCTTCGCTTTCGTGAGGACAAGGATCCGGCCCAGTGCACGTGGCGGGAGCTCCGCCAGCCCCGCCCGCCGAGCCACGTCCTCGACGCGCCTCTCGGAGCGTCGCGCACGCCATCTGCCCCGCTCGGGCTCGAGGATCTGCCACGTCGTCCGTGACGCTCGTACGCTGGGGCCTGATCGCGGCCGTGCTCGCCGGAGGGCTGCTGGTCGTGTCCAACCTCGTCCTCGTCGGCGCCGACTACAACAGCTTCGCCGCGATGCTCGTCGCCCCGAGATTCACGGTCCATCTCGTCGTCTTCTGGATCGCGGCGACCCTCGCGCTCTTCGGCCTCGTCGGGCTCTACGCCCGCCAGTCCGAGCAAGCAGGCGCGCTCGGGCTCGCAGGCTTCGTGCTGGCATTCGTCGGGACGGCGCTCGAGCTCGCGACGACGTGGTCGGAGACGTTCGCGCTGGGCGCGCTCGCGGACGTCTCCCCTCTGCTCGTGAGCGACCCGTCCGGAAGGGTCGCGGCCGGGCTCTACGCCGCCTTTCCCCTCTTCGTCGTCGGCTGGCTCGTCTTCGCCATCGCCACGCTCCGAGCCGGAGTCCTGCCGCAGGCTCCGGCCATCGCCGTCGTCCTCGGAGTCGCCGTCCTCCTCCCGGGCGCGCTCGTCCCGGGCTTGGGCGCGACGTTCGGGGCTGCCCTCGCCTGGCTGGGGTACGCCTCGTACCGCTCGGCGTGACCCACGCGGGGTCGTCGAGGCTGCCGTGCCCTCACCCCCGCCTGCGGGCACGGGACGGCTGCACGCGCGGCGGCTCCCCGGGCATCTTGGGGAAGTTGGGCGGGTAGGGGGCCTCGCTGAGCCCCGCCGCCTCGTCGCGCTCGACCCACTCGAGCAGCACGCGCAGGTCGCAGACCGCCTCGTCCATCCCCGCTTGGAGGTCGCCGAGCCGCGCGAAGCGGGCGGGCATCGTCGCCAGGGTGAAGTCCTCGGGCTCGACCTCGGGCAGCTCCTCCCAGGTCACCGGCGCCGACACCGTCGCCGCCGGCGTCGCCCGCACCGAGTAGGCGGAGGCGACCGTGCGGTCGCGCGCGTTCTGGTTGTAGTCGACGAAGACCTTACGGCCGCGCTCCTCCTTCCACCAGGCGGTCGTCACCAGCCGCGGAGCCCGGCGCTCGACCTCGCGCGCGAAGGCGAGCGCCGCCCGGCGCACGACGGGGAACTCGAAGCGCGGCTCGATGCGGCAGAAGACGTGGATGCCGCGATTGCCGGAGGTCTTCGGCCAGCCCGCGTAGCCGATCTCGGCCAGCACCTCCCGCACGAGCCCGGCCACCCGCTTCGCGTCGGCGAAGGTCGTGCCCGGCTGAGGGTCGAGGTCGATCCGCAGCTCGTCCGGGTGCTCGGGGTCGCGGCGGCGCGAGGGCCAGGGGTGGAAGTCGACCACCGCCAGGTTCGCCGCCCAGATCACGTGCGCCAGCTCGGTGACGCAGAGCTCGTCCGCGTGCCGCCCGGAGGGGAAGGTGACGCGCGCCGTCTCGATCCAGTCCGGCCGCTTCGCCGGCACCCGCTTCTGGTAGATCGCCTCGCCCTCGATCCCGTCCGGGAAGCGGCGGAGCTGCGTCGGCCGCTCGAAGAGCGCCCGGACGATCCCCTCGCCGACGGCCACGTAGTAGCGGACGAGGTCGAGCTTGGTCGCGCCGATCCCGGGGAAGAGCACCTTGTCGGGGTTCGTCACCCGGACCGTGCGCTCCCCCACCTCCAGCTCGACGAAGGGGGACGGCATGCCGCGCACGCTAGCGACCGTTGCTACGCTCGGCGCGCCCAGTCCCCCGTCTCCGAGGAGTGGTTCCGCGATGCGCACAGCTCTCTTCGCCCTCGCCCTGACGACGCTCGCTCTCTCCCTGGCGGCGACGGCCGCCGGCCGCCCGGACGCGCCGGCCGCGATCCCGGGCTGCGCCAAGTCGAGCCTGAACCTCCTCCAGCCGGGGAAGCTGACGCTCGCCACCGACAACCCGGCGTTCCCGCCCTGGTGGGGCGGCGGCGAGACGCGGAAGCCGTGGAAGGTCTCGAACCCGTACTCGGGTCAGGGCTACGAGTCCGCGGTCGCCTACGCGGTCGCGCGCCAGCTCGGCTTCGCCAAGGGCGAGGTCGAGTGGCGGGCGGTCCCCTTCGCCCAGTCCTTCCGGCCGGGCAAGAAGAACTTCGACTGGTACATGGCCCAGGTCTCCTACACGCCCGAGCGGGACAAGGCCGTCGACTTCTCGAACGCCTACTACTTCGTCAACCAGGCGCTCGTCGGGCGCAAGGGCACCGGGATCGCGCGCGCACGCTCGATCGCCGACCTGCGCCCCTACCGGCTCGGCGCCCAGCTCGGGACAACGAGCTACCAGTACATCGTCGACTTCATCCGCCCCTCCTCGAAACCGCTCGCCTACGACACCAACGACCTCGCCGTGCAGGCGCTCAAGAACGGACAGATCGACGGGATCGTGGTCGACCTGCCGACCGCGTTCTACGTGACCGCCGTCCAAGTCGAGGACGGCGTGATCGTGGGCCAGTTCCCGAACCGAGGCGGCAGCCGCGAGCGCTTCGGGATGGTCTTCGAGCAGGGCAACCCGCTGCGCCGCTGCGTGAACAAGGCGCTGAACCGGCTGTGGGCGAACGGGACGATCAAGGCGCTCCAGAACCGCTGGCTCGCCCGCGTCGGCGGCGCGCCCGTGCTCAGGTAGGCCCTGGCCGGCGACCGCCGCTCCCGGATCCTGAGCGTCGCGACCCCCCGCCCCGGGCCGGGACGGGGGGTCCTGATCGCGGTCGCGAGCACGCTCGTCTTCGCCGCGGCGCTCGGCGTCCTCGTCACCCGGGCTCCGGGCTGGGACCGCTTCCAGGCGTACTTCTTCGACTGGGACCGCTACGGCGACTCCTTCCCGGAGATCGCCGAGGCCTTCCTCGTCAACGTCAAGATCTTCCTGATCGCGGAAGCGATCATCCTCGTCACCGCGCTCGGGCTCGCCGTCCTGCGCAGCCTCCCCGGCCCCGTCTTCTTTCCGCTGCGCGCGCTGGCGGTGGTCTACGCCGACTTCTTCCGCGGCGTACCGACCATCCTCGTCATCCTCATGCTGGGCACCGGGATGCCGGCGCTGGGCGTCGAGGGCATCCCCACCGACCAGGTCTTCTGGGCGATCGTCTCCCTCGTCCTCGTCTACACCGCGTACGTGTCCGAGGTGTACCGGGCCGGGATCGAGTCCGTGCACCCGAGCCAGGACGCGGCCGCGCGCTCGCTCGGCCTGACGCGCTTCCAGTCGCTCCGCTTCGTGGTCGTGCCGCAGGCGGTGCGCCGGGTCATCCCGCCGCTCTTGAACGACTTCATCGGGCTGCAGAAGGACACCGCGCTCGTGAGCGTGCTCGGCGTGGTCGAGGTGCTGCGCCAGACGCAGATCAACGAGGCGGCGTCCTTCAACGGCACGTACTACCTGGTCGCGGCGACGCTCTTCGTCGCGCTCACCATCCCGCTCGCGCGCTTCACGGACTGGCTCGTGGCGCGCGACCGGCGCAAGCGCCAGGCCGCGGGGGTGGCGGCGTGAGCGCCGTCGCGCTCGAGGTGGAGGGGCTGCACAAGACGTTCGGGAAGCTCGAGGTCCTGCGCGGCGTCGACCTGGAGCTCGCCGAGCACGAGGTCGTGTGCCTGATCGGGGCCTCGGGCTCGGGCAAGTCCACCCTCCTGCGCTGCGTGAACCTGCTCGAGCCGATCGACGCCGGCCGCATCGTCCTGCACGGCGAGGAGATCACGGCCCCGGGCGTGGACGTAAACCGCGTCCGGCGCGGGATCGGGATCGTCTTCCAGGCCTTCAACCTCTTCCCGCACATGTCCGTGCTGCGCAACATCACGCTCGGGCCGACGAAGGCGCTCGGGCTCTCGCGCGACGCCGCAGTCGCGCGCGCGGAGGAGCTCCTGCGCCGCTTCGGGCTCGCGGACAAGCGCGACGAGTACCCGGACCGCCTCTCGGGCGGCCAGCAGCAGCGCGTGGCGATCGTGCGCGCGCTCGCGATGCAGCCGCGGCTCCTCCTCCTGGACGAGGTCACGAGCGCGCTCGACCCCGAGCTCGTGGCCGAGGTGCTGGAGGTCATCCGCGAGCTCGCGGCGGAGGGCATGACGATGCTGATCGCCACGCACGAGATGGGCTTCGCGCGCGACGTCGCGCACCGCGTGTGCTTCCTGGACGAGGGCACGATCCTCGAGCAGGGCCCGCCCGAGGCGATCTTCAGCGCCCCGCGCGAGCCGCGCACGCAGCAGTTCCTGCAGCGGATCGTGGAGGCGGGCCGCCTGTAGCCCGCGCGGCGTATCGTGTAGCTGTGCTCGAGGAGCCGCGCAGCGTGGACGTGACCGTCGAGCCGCTCGACGAGTACGTCGTCGTGCAGCCCGTCCCCGACGAGTCGGAGACGCGCGCCGGGCTCATCCTCCCCGCCTCGGCCGCCGAGGCCGCACCCTGCCGGACCGGGATCGTGACCGCGATCGGCTCCGACGTGAACGGCGTCGACGTCGGCGACAAGGTGCTCTACCCGCGCGCCGCGGGCTACGACGTGCGCGTGGGCGGGATCGAGGTGAAGGTCCTGAAGCGCGAGGACCTGATCGCCCGCGTGCACGACTAGCACGAGGCGCGCCCTCAGTCGCCGGCGGCGTGAGGCGGAGAAGGAGGGATTCGAACCCTCGAGGCAGGGATTTTCCCCACCTAACGCCTTAGCAGGGCGCCGCCTTCAGCCACTCGGCCACTTCTCCGCGGACGCCTCAGGATATC
>DATMAP010000074.1:0-2943 GCA_035559835.1 Gaiellaceae bacterium | reverse complement strand
CGAGAACCACTTCCCCGACTTGCGCAGGACGACCGCCAGCTCGAGCTCGTAGTCGAGCTCCTCGGTCAGGTGCTCGGGGTAGATGACGGGCTCGTCCGGGCCGACGATCGCATCGACGTTCTGGAAGAAGACGATCCAGGGGGCGATCTCGTGCGTCCAGCCGACGCGCTTCGACTCCTCCTCGTGCTCGCGGAAGTTGCCCGCGGTGTGGAAGAACTTCTTCGGGACGATCGGCGCGCGCAGCCTCGTCTCCGCGAGGGCGACGCGCTCGCCCGTCTCATCCGCCCCGCCGCGCTCGAAGTAGGCCCGCATGGTGGGCACGTCGAGGACGACGATCTCCTCGCCGTCGAGGTAGCCGACGCGTCCCTCGCCCTCGCCGAAGGTGACGAGCTTCATCTCTCCCCTCCTGTCTCCGAGAGGGCCGCCGGAGCGAGGACGGAAGGAGCGTGGACTGAAGGAGCGAGGGCGGAAGGAGTGAGGGCTGAAGGAGCGAGGGCCGCCGGATTGAGGGCTGAGGGATCGAGGACTGAAGGAGAAAGGGCCGTCGGAGAGGCCAAGTGACAATGTGTCACTTGGACGGTCGCGCGCACTCTCGCCGGAAGGACGCCAGACGAGAACGGCAAGTGACAACTTGTCACTTGGGAGGGGGCACGGCTCGACCGGACACCGCCCACGCTCGGCCCGACACCGCTGGCGCTCGGCCCGACACCGCGGGCGCTCGGCCCCCCACCGCCGGCGCTCGGCCCCACACCGCCCACGGCCCCCCGGGACACCGCCCTGCTCATCACGAGGCCACCCCGCAGACCTTCATCGCCGCTCGCGCGTAGACCTCCGCCGTCTTCACGAGGCCCTCGATCTCCAGGTTCTCGCCCTTGACCGTGTCCAGGAGCCCGCTCGAGGTCCCGTAGTTGACCGTGGCGATCCCGTAGCGCGTGAGGACGGAGGCGTCGGAGAACCAGCGCGTCACGGCCCGCTCCGGAGGAGCTCCGAACACCTCGGCGTGCGCGGCGTCGAGGGCGCCGACGAGCGGATGGCCCTCCTCGATCTCCGCCCCCGGCGCGGTCACGTACACCTCGCCCTCGATCCCGTGCTCGGGGAAGCGCTCCGCGAGCCCGCGCACCAGGTCGAGCACCTGCCGCCGGGCGGTCGCCATCGACTTCGTCGGCGGAACGCGCACGTCCAGGAAGAGGTCGGCCCGGTGCGGCGTGCGCGAGACGCGCCAGCCGAAGCCGCCTTGCACGGCCCCGACGTTGACGATCGCCTTCGCGCCGCGGTAGGCGTTCTCGGGATCGTCCTCCCAGGCGGGAATCCACTCGAGCACCGCCTCGAGCACGTCGCGCAGGCGCACGATCGCGTTCTCGTGCAGCCGGCCCTCGCTGAAGGCGGTGTGCACGAACGGCCCCCGCGTCGAGATCCGCGCCCAGAGCGAGCCGAAGTGGCCGAGCACGAGCTTCGACTCGGTCGGCTCGCCGAGGATGCACATGTCCGCGACGCCCCCGTGGGAGACGAGGTAGCGCGAGCCGGCTGCATAGCCGCGGTACTCGGGCCCCTGGGCGTCGCCCCACTGCGTCTTCTCGATCTCGCCGCAGACCGCGGCCACCAGCAGGTCGCCGCGCAGGCGCACCCCGGCGTCGTCGAGCGCGCGCAGGGCCTCGACGTAGCAGGCGAGCGCCCCCTTCATGTTCGAGATCCCGAGCCCGTACAGGCGCCCGTCCTCGACGAAGGCCTGCGGCTGGAACCCGGGCACGTGCGCGAGCCACGGCTCCTTGCCCGAGTAGGAGGTGTCCGTGTGCCCGTTCAGCATCAGGCTCGGCCCACCCCCCGCGCCGGGACGGATCCCGAGCACGTTGGCGCGGCCCTCCTCCACCTGCTGCCACTGCACCTGCAGCCCCAGCTCGAGGAAGGTCTCTCGCATCAGCTCGGCCATCGCCTGCTCGGCGCCGGTGAAGCTCGGCGTCTCGATCGCGCGCGAGGCCCACTCCACGAGCCGCTCCCGGTCGATGCGGAGCTCAGTCACGGACGTGCGGGAGCACCTTCTCGCCGAAGAGGCGGATCTGGTCGTGCCGGCGGTCGCCCCACAGCTCCAGCATGACGTGCGTGCACCCCGCCTCGCGGTACTCCTCGATCGCCGCGATGCAGTCGGCGGGCGTGCCGGCGATCGGCTTGCAGCGGTCGAGGAGGGAGTCGGTCACCTTCGCCTTCGCAGCGAGGCGCCCGCCGCGCTCCATCGCCTCGGCCACCGGCGCGAGCTCTTCCATCTCGATCCCGGCGAGCTCGAGGAGGGTGTCCGCGGCCCCCTTGATGTTCTGGAACTTGTTCGCGAGGTACATGCCGGCGATCTCGCGCGCGCCGTCGCGGCCGGCGTCGCGGTCCGACTCGTGGATGGAGGCGACGATGGTGCAGCCGACGTCGAGGTCGGGGCCGACGTTCTCGCGCGTGTAGCGCACGAACGCGGGCGTCGTGATCGACGGCGTCAGCACGCCCTCCGCGAGCTCGCCCGCGAGCGCCTGCATCTTCGGCGCCGTCGCGCCCACGTAGATCGGCGGCACGCCGCGCGGCGTCTCGGCTTCGTCCAGGAGCCCCGGCACCGACGCGCTCCACGTGTCGCCCTCGTACTCGAACGGCTCGCCCGAGAGCACGCCGCGCACGATGGTGATGGCGTCCCGCATCGGCCCCAGCGTCTTGCGGGTCTGTGCCCGGATGTTGTTGAGGAAGATCTTCGACGTCCCGAAGCCGAGCAGGAACCGCCCCGGCCCGGCCGCCTCCTGCACCACGCGGGCGTCCATCGCCACCTGCACCGGGTGGCGCGTGAAGGGCGAGATGATCCCCCAGCCGATCGTGAGGCGCTTCGTCTCCCGCGCCATGAGCGCGGAGACGACGGTCGAGGAGCGCGCTTCCATCCCGTGCTTGCGCCACCAGGGGTAGGCCTCGGCGAGCCAGATC
>DATMAP010000073.1:0-6047 GCA_035559835.1 Gaiellaceae bacterium | reverse complement strand
CCAGCCGCTCCGCAACCGCCCCGCCGGGGAGCTGGGCGAGCTCGCCGAGCGAGCGCAGGCCGAGCCCCTCGAGCTCCGCGTAGCGCTCGGGCGGCAGCGGGAGGAGCGAGAGCGGCAGCGGCGCCAGGAACGAGCGCTCCTCCCGCTCGGCCACGAGCAGGATCTGCCCCGGCCGCGCCACGCTCGCCGCGGCGAGGGCGGCGAAGCGCCGGGAGGCGGCGCCGACGCGCGGATCCCAGGCCGGGCCGACGGCCGCGAGCGCTCGCTCGAGCGCGGGCCGCACGCCCCCGTACAGCCGCTCGACCCCCTTCGTCTCGAAGACGACGGTGCCGGGCTCGACCGGGTCGACCGCGAAGCCTGCGTCCTCGAGGCGGCGCAGCACGCCCTCCCACTCCCGCTCGACCGCGGCCGGGTCGCGCTCGACGAGGACGAGCGCAGGGCACGTGGCAAGCGCCTCCCCCAGGCGCATCCCCGGCCTCACCCCCGCCGCCTCGGCGGCGGCGGTCACGGGGCCGAGGAGTGGTTCCGCCCCGGGCTCGGGCGCGAGCGCTGCGGGCTCCGCCGCGAGGCGCGGTCGCTCCCGCAGCGCCGCTCGCAGCTCGAACCCGGGGATGGCGAGGCAGGCGATCATGGGAACACATGTTCTATACGAACACGTGTTCTCCTGTCAAGTCGGGAATCCGTAGCCGCCCGCAGCCGGATGCGGGATCTCCTCCGACGCCGCGAGGCGGCAGCCGCACGAGACTCGAGAACGTCGACCTCGAAGGAGGACCCTTGCGCGCACGCCCTCTCCTGCTCCTCGCAGCTGCGGCCCTCGTCGCCGCCGGCGGCATCTCGATCCTGCTCTCCGACGAGCCGGCCTCCGTCTCCGAGCACCCCGTCGCCCTCCCCGAGGCAGCCCGGACGGTCACGGTCTCCGCGACCATGCCGCCCCCCTCGGCGCACGCGCGCCGGCTCTCCGCGATGCTCGAGGAAGGCGCGCTGCCCGCAGGGCCGACGCCGGCCGAGGTGCTGACCGACACGGACTGCGCTCCGGACGAGCGGATGATCTCGCGCTGCCGGAACGAGCTCCGCCTCGCCGACGGGCGCACGCTGGTCGTGCGGCACCTGCACGACATGCGCAGCGTGCCGTGCCTGGCACCTGGCGAGCGTGTCCTGCTCGTGCCCGCGTCAGCCTGAGGAGCGCGGTACGCTTGCGGGCGTGATCGAGGCCCGCGTCGTCACGCCCGACCGCTGGCCCGACGTCGTCGACCTCTTCGAGCGCCCCGGGCCGCGCGGCGGCACGCCGTTCACCGCCGGCTGCTGGTGCCAGTTCTGGCACGTCCGCGGGAAGGCGTACGACGAGGGCTTGGGCTCGCTGCACCGCGCACGGCTGGAGGCGCAGGTCCACGAAGGCACGGCGCCCGCCCTGCTCGCCTACGACGACGGCATCCCCGTCGGCTGGTGCCGGCTCGGCCCGCGCGAGAGCTTCGAGCGGCTCGAGCGCTCGCCGAAGCTCGCGCGGGTCGACGACGTGGACGTCTGGTCGCTCGTGTGCTTCTCCGTCCATGTCAGCTTCCGCGGGCAGGGCGTCGCGACCGCGCTCCTGCGGCGTGCGCTGGATCACGCGTGTTCCGAGGGCGTTCGCGTGCTCGAGGCGTATCCGGTACGGGAGGGCCATCACGTCATCGACTCCTTCACCGGCTACCTCCCCATGTTTCTCGCCGCCGGCTTCGAGCCCGTGCGCGACGCGGGTCGCCGCGTGATCGTTCGCCGTCGGCTCTGAAACCTCAGACGCGCTGGAGGTGCGTGTCCTTGAACCCGGTCGGGTACTTCAACCCGTAGCCGAGCAGGCGGTCGAGGCCGATGTGCGCGAGCCAGATCAGCGCGAGCTGCATCGCGACCTCGATGTCGCCGAGCACGCCGGCCAGGCCGAGCGCGATCGGCAGCGCGGAGGTGTGCACGACGTCGTAGGAGAGCGCGCCGAGCCGCGGCCCGCCGAGGTAGCCGAGCATCGACAGGTCGGGGACGAGAAAGAGCAGCAGGAGCGCGAGCCAGCCGTAGCCGAGGTGGACGTAGAGCGCGAGCGCGCCCACGAGGAGCGCCAGCGCCTCGACGTGCAGGAGCCTCCGCGGAAGGCGGTCGAGCATCAGGTCCCTCCCCTCTTCCGGGTCCGAAAGCACTCGGTCGCGTAGACGACCCGCACGCCCTCGGGCCCGGCCGTCTCGTCGTACAAGGCGCCCACGGCCTGCAGGATCGGCTCCCGCTCCGCGGGCGGCAGCTTCGCGCAGTAGCTCCGCGAGAGGACGAGATCGAGCAGCCCGTCGCGGTCGAGCGCCTGCTCGAAGGAGAAGGTCGCGGTCTCCACCGGCCCGAAGAGGCCGCTCGCCGCGAGCACGGGGAAGACGTCGCCCTCCTGCACCGTCTCGTTGCCGATGAGCGCGGAGAGCCGCGCCGTCCACGGGTCGCGGTCGTCGCGCACGTTCCAGACGAGGGCGAGCCGCCCGCCGGGCCGCAGGACGCGGGCGATCTCGGGCAGGGCCACTACGTGGTCGAACCAGTGGAAGGACTGGCCGCAGGTGACGACGTCGGCGGAGGCGTCCGGGAGCGGGATCACCTCCGCGCTGCCGAGGAGGGCGAACGCGCCCGGCGCCGCCCCCGGCAGCAGCTCGAGCATCTCCGGGAGCGGCTCGACCGCCGTCACCCGGTGCCCGAGCGCGACGAGCGCCCGGGTCAGCTTCCCCGTGCCGGCGCCGAGGTCGACGACGTCGCACGGCTCGTCCCCCACGAGCCAGCGGACGGCCTCCTCGGGGTAGCCGGGGCGTCCGCGCTCGTAGGCGCCCGCGACCTCCGCGAAGGCGGTGTAGGGACCCCGTGCCCTCGGATCGCGGTTGACGATCACGTGCGAGATCTTGCCTCGTTTCCGACCTTTCCAGATCGGCTGCAGCGTGTCATCGTTCGCCAGGATGGATACGGACCTCGTCGTCGGTCGCGACGAGGAGCTCGCGGCAGCGGATCGCTTCCTCGACGTCGCACTCGCCGGGCCGGGCGCGCTCGTGCTCGAGGGCGAGCCGGGGATCGGGAAGACGACCGTCTGGAGGGAGGTGATTCGCCGTGCCCGTGAACGTGAGTACGCGGTCCTCGCCGCGCGCCCTACGGAGGGCGCTCAGAGCCTCTCGTTCTCGACGCTCGACGCGCTCCTGGCCAAGGTGCCCGACTCGCTCCTCGACGCGCTCCCGGACCCGGCGCGGACTGCGGTGGACGCCGCACTGCTCCGCTCGCTCTCCCCGAGCGGGCCACCGGAGCCGCGGGCGGTGGCGGCAGCGTTCCTCGCAGCGCTCCACGAGCTCGCCCGAGCGCAGCCGGTCCTCGTCGCGGTCGACGACATGCAGTGGGTCGACGCGGCGAGCTGGGCGATCCTCGAGTACACCGCACGCCGGCTCGACGAATCCCAGCTCCGCATCCTCGCGACGACGCGCCCGGAGGCCGTACGAGCACCGTTCGTCGGCCGCTCCGAGGGCGCGCAGTGGCTGCGGCTCGGCCCGCTCACGGTGAGCGCCATCTTCATCGTGCTCAAGCACGCCCTCGGGCACCCGTTCTCGCGGCCGCTGACGGTCAGGATCGCGCGCGCGTCCGGGGGGAATCCCTTCTACGCCGTCGAGATCGGCCGGGAGCTCCTCCGCCGGGGCGGCCCGGAGCGTGGCCTGACGGTCGCCGTCCCCGTCCCGTCGGAGCTCGTCCCCGCGAGAATCGCGGAGCTCCCCGAGGCCACCCGCGACGAGCTCGCCCGCTGTGCGGCCCTCTCGAAGCCGACGCGCGAGCTCGTCGATCTCGAGGCGCTCGAGCCGGCCGAGGACGCCGGCATCGTCAGGCTGCGCGACGACGGCCGGATCGAGTTCGAGCACCCGCTGTTCGCCTCCGCCGCCTACGACGCGCTTCCTCCCGCTCGGCGCAGGTCCCTGCACGCCCAGCTCGCGACCGTGGTCGGCGACGCCGAGGAGGTTGCGTTCCATCTCGCGCGCTCGCAACCGCCACCCGGTCCCGAGCTGCTCGTCGCGATCGAGCGCGGAGCAGCGCAAGCCCGCGCCCGCGGTGCCACCTCGAGCGCCGCCGACATGTACCGGCGGGCGAGCCTCCTCGCTACGGCAGGGAGCGCGGAGCAGGCTCGGCTCCTCGCCGAGAGCGGGCGCTGCTGGTTCGAGGCCGGCGACTCCGAGGCTGCGAGGGAGCTGCTCACGCAGGCGGTCGCGGGGCTCCCGCGCGGGCGGCCGCGGGCGGCCGCCCTCGTCGACCTCGCGATGGTCGAGGAGTTCGAGGGCGACCGGACCGCTGCCAGCAAGCTCTGCGAGGCTGCCCTCGAAGAAGCGGGAGGGAGCCGCCGGCTCGAGGCCTGGATCCGCATACGGCTCGCATACGTCACGGCCAACTTCGACCGCTGGTACGAGGAGGCCGACGCCGCAGTCCGGCTCCTCGAGCAACTCGCGAAGCCGCCCTCCGAGCTCATCGCCTGCGCGCTCATGGAGCGGGCGGCGGCGGCCCTCTCCACGGAGCGTGGGCTCCTCGTCGAGGACGTCCGTCGCGTCCGGCGCCTGCTTCCCTCGGCGAACAGGAGCTGGGAGCGATCGCGTGCCCGCTACTCGCTCGCACGCTGGCTTTCGTGCGTCGATCGGCTCGACGAAGCGCACGCCGCGCTGCAGGAGCTGCTCGCCGAGGAGCTTCTCGCGGGCAACGAGACCGAGGCGGCGACGATCGCGCACACGCTCGCCGCGGTCGACGTCCTGCGCGGCGACCCGGAGTCCGCTCGCGGCTACGCGGCGCAAGCGCGAGAGCTGATCGAGCAGCTCGGCTCGAGCCTCTGGGAGGCCTCGGCGCTCCGTCAGGCCGCGGAGATCGAGTGGAACTACGGGGATCGCGCCCGGGCCGCCTCGCAGGCGGAGCGGGCGCTCGAGCTCGTCGAGCCGGAGCAGGAGCCGGTGCTCGCCGCGGCGATCGCAGTCGTGCTCGGCAAGGTCGCCTGGGCGCGTGGCGACGCCGCCAGCGCGGTCGAGCAGCTCGAGCATGCCGACGGCCTCGCGCGCGGGGCGGGAGTCCGCGACGCGACGCGCCTGCGGCACCTGGGGGTCTGGGTCGAGGCCGAGCTCGAGGGCGGGCAGCTCGCGCGTGCCGCGGAGCTCGTCGAGCGCGTGGAGGCGATCGCCTCGGCCACCCCGACACCCTGGCTCGAGCTCGTCGCCCTCCGTTCGCGAGGGCTGCTCGCGAGCGCGCAGGGGCGCTTGGAGGACGCCCGCGAGCTCCTGGACCGTGCCGCAGCGCTGGCGACCCGCCTGCCGATTCCGCTCGAGCAGGCGCAGACGCTCCTCGCCCTCGGCAGGCTCGAGCGGCGGTGCAACCTGCGTCGTGCCGCCCGCTCCTCGCTGGCGCGGGCGGAGGCGATCTTCGAGGCGATCGGGGCCGAGCCCTGGGTGGACGCGGCGCGCGCCGAGATCGCCCGCATCGGCGTCCGCCGCGCTCCGGAGGAGCTGACCGTGAACGAGCAGCGGGTCGCGGAGCTCGCGGCGGCGGGGCTCACCAACCGCGAGATCGCGGCCAAGCTCTTCCTGAGCCGGCGCACGGTGGAGGCCAACCTCGCCCGCGCCTACCGCAAGCTCGGCATCCGCTCGCGGGCCGAGCTGGGGGCGCAGATGGCGGTCCGCGAGCGCGCGTAGACCGGCTCGCGGCGCGCCGAGCGCCAATTCGTGTGGAAACGACCGATGCGAGACGCCCGCTGCCGCTCGTAGCGTCGCGGCGATGGGGGAAGCGCACCAGCCCCGCGCGAGCCAGGTGTACCTGCTCGAGTGCTTCTGGCCGGGAGTGAGCGAGGAGGCGATCGCGGCCGCGGCCCGGCGCGCCCGCCGGGCCGCCCGCGAGCTCGCGGCCTGCGGCCGTGCCGTTCGCTACCTGGGCTCGCAGCTCGTCCCCGGAGACGAGGTCGTCTTCTTCGAGGTCGAGGCCGACTCGGAGGAGGCGGCCTGCGAGCTCGGGCGCGAGGCCGGGATCCCCTTCGAGCGCGCGGTCGGCTCGGTGCGCGT
>DATMAP010000072.1:0-11579 GCA_035559835.1 Gaiellaceae bacterium | reverse complement strand
CGGCCGGCCGATGGTGATCGCCTCCGCCAGCTCGTCGTAGATCCCGAGAACCAGGCGCCACGGATCACCGGTCGCGAATCCAGCTCTCATGGTTGTGGTCCTGGGATCGACACTGCGCCAATGAGTTTCGGTATGTCGAAGACGGTGATGATTCCGAGGGGGCGCTCGTCGCGCTTCCCAGACTCCGTAACAAGGATCGCGTCGAGTGACTTCCCCCTCCGAGTGAAGTCATCGAACATCGCCAGCGCGTCATACGCGGTGTCGCCCTTGCCGAGGAATGCGAAGTGCTCCGGATCCTCCGTGAACCGAAGCACATCTCGGATTGACGCCTCCTCCACCAGTCCGACTCCCGACGCAAGTTCATGCGCCAGCCAGCGCGCGAGCGTCTCAGCGGTGAGCAGTTCCACGAAGCGGGACGCGTCGTAGACGGGAACCTGAGAGAAGTTTCCGTCGAGCATGGCCTTCGCCGCCCGTCCGATGGGCTCGCCTACATCCGCCCGCTCGACCCGGTGACGAAAGAGTTCTCCCACCTTGGGGGGCCGCGTCAGCCTCTCCAGAATCGACTCGAGTGAAGCAACCGTGTCTGGATGTGGCTCGGCAATGGCGCGTCCGTCCGTGCGTTCGTGCGTGATGGCATTTCGGAGATCCGCGTACTCCTTGAGATCGAGCTCGTAGCGCTTGACTGCCCGATCTCTGGCAGCAGCGATCTCGACCACCGCGAAGAAGCCCTTCCCTCGATCGATGCGGAACCGCCGACGAAGAAGGCGATCAATGGCGTTGAACGCCTCGAGAAAGCGATCGCTCGTACGCGCTTCGACGACCTCTGTAGCACGACCGATCACGACTCGCTCTCCTTGATGTCGACCGTCCGCGGCTCGACGTGCAACGCGCCGATCACGCGCACCGTCGTCTGGTGCGACCCGTCGGGCTCGTAGAGGAGCGTGATCGTCGCGCCGCCGAGCGCGTGCTCGTCACAAAGGAAAGCGTCGGCGTCGGGAGCCCAGAGCGCCGCGGTCTTGCCCTTGCCGTGCGCGGTCGGCTGGTCATGCCAAACACGGCAGCGAACGCCGAGCTTGTTCCGCCCTTCACGCGCGCACCCCGGCACCACACATGCCCGTCCGCCCCTGTTCATCGGGCTTGGAGATGCGGTCGGATAGCACGCCAGATCCCCTCTTCGCGATGGGGTTTCGGAACGAGCGCCTGGCGGTTGACGCGGTACGCGGGATCGAAGCCTGCGCCCGCGACGATCTCCTCGACAGGCACGCTGAACCATCGAAGGTCGCTCAGAAGCAGAAGCCAGCGAAACTCGGGGGAGTACCAGAGCTCCCGGGTCGCCGTGTCGCTCAATCCCTTCCCGATGACACGGGCTGAGCAGACGTAGTCCGGACCATCCGAGAAGAGCGCCAGCGTACCGACGAAGATCCGATCCCAGATGATAGGAGCGCCGCCGCGACCTCCCATCAACCGCGAATCGTCACGCAGACCCCAGGCAGCAAGCTGGCCCTTGATTCGAGCACGGACCTCGTCTGCTTGATCCGGGAGCCATTCATCGAGGCTCGCTGGATCGACGCCGGTCTGGACCGTGTCACGAAAGTGGCGAGCGGACGCCTCGCCTCCAGCGGGAAGAAGAAGGAAGGACGGAGGACGTGCGTTGTCCGAGAGAACAAGACCATCCTCAAGGTGTGAGAGCTCGCGGTCGATCTCGCCTGCCAACTTCTCGATTTCCGTCAAGCGTTCCACGAGAGCGCCGGCGCTCGTGATCGTGCCTCCGTCCTTGCGGCGTTGGGCGTCATCGATGAGACTGTCGAGTCGCTGGCGCAACTCTTCGAGCCACACTTCGCGCCAGATGCTCACGCGCCTCTCGTCCCGGTAACGACACTCGGGCTCACGCACATCCAGCAGACGACGTGGAGGTCGTCAGCTTCGATCTCGGGCAGGTCGGGAATCGGCGCAGGCTTCTCGAGGCCGAGGTCGTCGGCGAGCGCCGCGATGCGCGCGATGCGCTCGCTCGGCTCAATGCTCTCCTCGCGCAGCAGAGCCCGGAACTGGCGCAGGTACCGCTCCGCGTACGGAGCTTGTAGACGCTCGCAGAGCTCGTCCGCCTCCGCTCCGGTCATGCCCTCGGGCAGCGGCCCTGCTCGAACGAGCTCGATCGCCCGCACCATCGCGCGCGGGATCTCGGGTCGCACGTTCGCGGGATCGGCTCGGCGGTTCCAGTCCTCGACGATCCGCCCGGAGGCGATCTCCCAGGCGGCCACGGCGCGCTCGATCGCCCAGTCGTCGAGCACCCGCTCCTCGTCGCGCCCCGCCGGCGGGCGGGCGAGGTCGAGCGCTAACAGGGTCGCGCTCTCCCCGTCTCCCAGGCCGACCCGGTCTCCCTGCACGGCGCACAGCCGCGCCGTCCGCTCGTCCGCCACCCGGTAGCAGAAGACGAACGTCTCCACGCCGACCGGGCCGGCGAAGCCGCTCCCGGCCCCGTACGGCAGGCTCTCGATCCGCTCCCGTGCGCCAACCTCCTGCAATGCCTGACGGAGCTCCTGGCGGAGCTCCTCGCCGGAGACGACGCCCGCGTGCGGGCTTCCTTCGAGGAAGAGGGTCGGGTCGCCGCGGCGCAGCCGCTCGATCTCCTCACGCCGCTCGGCGAAGACGGTGTCCTCCGTCCGCGAGCCGGGCAGGATCTCCGCGGCCATGCCGACCGAGGCGGCGGCCTGCGCGATCTTGCGGTGCAGCCGCTCCTCCAGCCCGAGGAGCTCGTCGAGCACCTTGTCCGGGAAGAAGCAGCGGAGATAGACGTCACCCCACTGCGAGCCGATGCGGTCGATCCGCCCGTGGCGCTGCACGAGCCGCATCGGGTTCCAGGGCAGGTCGTAGTTGACGATGTGCCGAGCCTGCTGGAGGTTGACGCCCTCGCTCAGGACGTCGGTGGTAACGAGCAGGTCGTAGAGCTCCGGCGTCCCCTCGGGCGCCTCGCTCGACACGGGCGCGAACCCTTGCACGACCGAGCCCTTCTCGCCCCGTTTGCCCGAGATCGCGGCGACACGTCCGCGATAGGGCGCAAGGCGCGGGCTGCACTCGAGCTCGCGCTCCAGGCCCTCGAGGATCCACTCGACGGTGTCGCTGTAGTAGCTGAAGACGAGCGCCTTGCGGCCGTCACGCACCTTCTGCTCCCCGACGAGCTCCGCCTCCGCCTCGGCGGCGATCGCCTCCAGCTCGGCGACGAGCTGCCGGAACTTCGGATCGGAGTCGACGTCGAGCGTCTCCGCCTCGGCGGCGAAGGCGAGCAGGAGGTCGCGGTCGGCGGCGACGTCTCGGCGCAGCCGCTCGACGTCGTACGCCGATGCAGGCTCGAGGTCGGCCTCGAGCTCGGCCAGCAGCTCCTCTGCCTCGTCCGAGTCGGCGGCCGCCCATGCCCCCAGGCTCTCGCCGGTCGCGACGAAGCCGCGGTCGAGCAGGTCGAGGAAGGCGTCGTGCGAGGCGGCCATCGTGCGGCAGGTGGCGGCGAACGCCCGCGCGGAGCTCTCGAAGCGCTTGAGCAGCCCCGAGCGCACGAGGCCGGTGTGCAGGATCTCGTACTGCTCGGGCGACTGCCCGATCCGGTAGCGCGAGGCCGAGTAGCGCGCCATCGTCAGCTCTCCCGGTTGCGGAGCGAGAGGATCCTCCACCTCGAGCGCCGCCTTGAAGCGCTCGAGGAAGCCGGGCAGCACGGCCTCGAGGTCGTAGTCGACCCGGATCGGGTGCGGGTCGGGGAACTCGACCGCGACCTCGGTACCGTCCGCGCGCTCGACCCGGTCGTCCGCGTACCACTTGCGCACGAACGGGCGCGTGCGCCGCACGGCTACCGCGTCCAGCACGTCGAAGAGGTGGTCGGGCGAGAGGTCGCCCGGATCGCGCCGCTGCGCCTCGTGGAAGTGCGCGCGCAGCGAGGGGATGCCCTGCTGCAGGAAGGCGGCGTCGTCCTTGACGAAGTAGGAGAGGAGCGCGTACAGGTCCCAGAGCGAGTTGTTGACCGGGGTCGCGGTGAGCAGGACGAGCTTCTTCGGCGGCGTCCCGGCCAGCAATCGGCGCAGCGCCTCCGCCCGCTGGGTGGCCGGGTTGCGGGCGTGGTGGGCCTCGTCGACGACGACGAGGGCGTACTCGCGGATGTCGGCTTCGAGCTTGGTGTGCCCTGGTTCGGCGAGCGGATTGATGCGCGAGTCCGCTGCCAAGTCCTCATACGAGCGCGTCTCCACCCGCATGTCGAAGCGGGCGAGGAACTTGCGCCACGGCCCGTCGCGGAGGGCAGCGGGCGCGACCACCAGCACCCGCTGGCGGTTCTCGAAGTACGCCCGCCGGATCAGCTCGCCGGCGATGAAGGTCTTGCCGAGCCCGACCTCGTCCGCCACCAGCACGCCGTTCCGCTCGTCGAGGATGCGCGCCGCCCGCAGCAACCCGTGCTCCTGGAAGCGCGTGAGGCGGATCTCCCGCGTGCGCAGCTCCGCCGCCTCGGCCTCGAGCTCGGCGCCGTAGAGCTCCCAGAGCATGCGCAGGAAGACGTCGTAAGGCGCATGCGGGAGGAAGCGCGGCTCGTACAGCGCCGCCAGGTCGAACGGCTCCGCCTCGTCCCACCAGCGCTCGAACCAGTCCGCGACCCGCTCCACCACCCCCGGCTGGAACTGGCCGAGCGCGAGCTCGAGGTTGCGCGCCAGCCCGGCGCCCGTCAGGTTGGCGCTGCCGGCGACGACGCCGTCGAGCCCGGTCTCGACCAGGATCGCCTTCGCGTGCAGGAACTCGCTCGTCAGCCGCCGGACCTCGACGCGGCCGTTGCGCAGCCAGTCCACGAGCGCACGCGTCGCCCGGTCGGCCTCGATGGTGAAGCCGAGCGCGTCGCGCGCCTCGACGAGCCGGGCGAAGTGCGTCTCGAGCGCCTCCTCGCGCTCCCGCCGCGCGGCCGCCCTCGGCGTTTCGCCCGGACGCAGCCGGCGCCGCCGCTCCGGCTCCTGCGGCTCGGCGCCGACGAGCAGGCGGACGCGGCCGGCGCGGCCGAGCTGGTCGCGCAGCTGCGTGAAGCCGCCGACGTCGAAGTAGGCGGTCGCGATCGCGAGCACGTACGGGTCGCGCAGGTGGCCGTCGAGCCCGTCCAGGTAGCGCCGGAGCGCCTCGCCGATCGTCTCCCCGTCGCCGTTGAGGAGCACCTCGGAGCGGAAGCCGGCAGGGTGTCTAGTCACGCGACTGCCATGATGAGCGCCAGACCCTGACGGCTGAAGCGTCCGGTCGAGTCTCGTTAACGCCGTCCCAAATCACGTCCAGATCGTCGTCGGCGAGGCCGTAGAGCAACGATGCAATCGCATCGAGCTCGGAGACAGCGTCCCTCAAGTCGAGATCTCGGACGACGAGATCCGACCACCCGCCAACTCGCTGATCCCAGTGCCCACAGGCAAGGGTCGCGGCAAGAACCGCAAGCCTCTCGCAGCGCGCGTCACCGGCGATGAACGGTGGAATCGGGATCGAGTTCAGGATGAAGTAATTAACGTGCAGGTGGATTCGGGCATGCACGAAGTAGTCGACCACGGACGATCCGAGGAGGGCGAGAAGGTAGGCCTGGCAGAGCACACCGCCTCGCGGAAACAGCAAGTACGGGGCTGCATTGGTGAGGACGGTTCCGGGCGGAACGAGCGCTGCCCACATCTTGCGTCGGTTCGATGAGTGGACGACGTCTCGAAATGCGATTCTCGGCTGGCGTGCCGGGAGCTGATCCGGGTCCGAGAACCACGCCGCAGGCATCTCGCTGAACGGCGACTTGCGGTTGCGCGCTCCTCGCTGGCGACGACGCTCGAGCTCGTCGAGGGCGACCGCGAGATCGGTCGACGCGAATCTTCCAGCATCGGGCTCGAACCGGAAGTGTCCGATGTTGAGATGGTTATAGACGGGGTCGGGGCCACCGCTCATGAATGCCCGATCGTTCGTCGCGTGGAAGTCGGTGTGGGGGCGAGCCCGGAAGTCGGACCTGCCGCGGTCACCGAGCGTGGGATGGACGATCAGCCTCCCGAACACGCGGACGTCGTCCGTCGACCCGAGCGCTGGAAGGCAGAGCAAGTCGTCGATGGGCTTCAGCTTCGCCACGCTTAGGACCCCGCGCTTGCCGACTCCCGCTTCGAACTCGGCTCTCGAAGTGAAGACGCCCGCTATGGACAGCTCTCCGGCACGCCCAGCGGGATACTTCTGAATGCCGACGAGATTGACGGGCCACCCGGGGTTCACGTCCGTGAAGAGCCACTCGCGCACGTTCTTGCACATGTCGATCTCGACAAAGGAAGCCGGAAACACCGCATTCCGCCACGGAGCCGAGCCAGCCGCGACGAACGGGCCTTGTGGCAACACGATCCCGATCACACCGCCTTCGCGGCACAGCCGCCAGAAGCGCCAGGCGAACGCCTTGTACAGGTCGGGGTCACCGGTACCCATCCCCGGGAACGCTCCCGACGTCAGGACCTTTCGCAGCGAGGCCTGGAGGGCCTGCTCGCGCCCGAGCTCCTCGACGAGGTCGGGTCGCTCGCTGCGTAGACGCTCGATCTCACGACGCTGCTCACCCTGGGGAAGCGACTTGAGGCCGGGGAACCGGAGCGCCCAGAAGCCGAGCTCCTCGATAGTCGCCTCCTGCCACGGCGGATTGCCGAGCAGGCAGTCGAAGCCGGGCCGCTCGCGGAGGAACACCTCGGGAAAGGCGACCGGGAAGTGGAGCACCTGCAGCTCCCGCGCGAGCTCGGCCGCGCTGGCCGCGTCCTCATGCTCCAGCAGCGCCTCTTCGGTAAGGCTGCCCGGGGGGAGGGTCGCCCTGCCCAGGCGGTGGGCGACAACGAGATCGAGCGCCGCCCTGAGCGGCGCGAGCTCCGCCTCGGCCGCAGCCGCGGCGGCGCGCGCCTCCTCGACGTCGGCGGAGGTCGCATCGGCGATCGTGGCGAGCCGGCGCAGGTGCGGCTCGGCTCGGCCCAGGAAGGCGAGGAGCGGATCGCGCAAGACGGAGAGCTGCTCGCCGTGGGTGGGGTCGAGGGCGTCGATCGCCTCGTCGAGCGTCGCGACGCCGGTCAGGCTGTTCCCCTGCACGAGGTTGCGGTCGAGGAACGAGAGCGGCAAGCCGGGGACGAAGGTGTGGATCCAGAGCGCGAGCCGGGCGAGCTCGACCGCGATCAGGTTCAGGTCGACGCCGTAGATGCAGCGGCGGGCGACGAGCCGGCGGAGGAGGCTCGAGGTCTCGATCTCGACGCTGTCGGCGAGCGGGCCGAGCGCGGCGCGGGCGGCGGAGCGGAGCTGTTCCAGCTCGCGCTCGACGCCGGGGATCCGGTGCTCGGCGAGGAAGCCCGAGAAGCGCGCCTCGATCCGGTCGACGGCGGCCACGAGGAAGTGCGCCGAGCCCATGGCGAGGTCGGCGCAGCGAAAGTCGAAGAACGCGGCCGCAGCGGCCGCCTCCTCACCCGCGTCGAGGAGCGCCTCGATACGGGCGAGATGATCCTCGAGCGCGGGGACGAGCGCGCGATCGAGGAGGTGCTCGACCGCGAAGGGCTTGGTGAAGTAGGAGCCGGTCGCCTTGCGCGCGCCCGAGCGGTCGTGGAAGTAGATCTCTCCGGCGCGCACGGCCGGCTGGTCGCCCGGCCTGGCGGGCACGTACGTCCCCTTCCGGTCGAGCGTGAGGTCAGTGGGTGCGACGGAGAGCTCGGACTCGAGCAGACCCTCGTAGATCGTCCCGAACTCGCGCACGGAGAGGCTGCGGAAGTCGACCGGGCCGGGCGTGCCTTCCGGGGTGAGGTCGACGAGCGTCGCCGCGAGCGCGGGGCCGAGCTCGGCGTTCGTCAGCTCGAGCTGCGCGATGCCGGCGCCGGGAGGACTGATCTCGGGATCGGAGGAGAAGAGGCTGCCGCCGTAGCGGGGAACGCCCCACTCCGTGTGGCCGAGCTCGATCGCACGCCAGAGGTCGCGGACGCGCGTCCAGAGGTCGGTCTGCACGGGGTCGAAGTCGAGCTCGCCGGCGGCGCCCCGCTCCGCGAGGTCGACGGCGAGGCGCTTGAGCGAGCGCTCGCGGTAGAGCTGGTTCGCGTCGTAGGGAAGAAGCGCCCGGTCCTCGCCGTACGCAACGAAGAGGAGACGAAAGAGGATGGTGAGCGTCTGCTCGTACGCGTCGGCGAGGTCCTGCTCGCTCGGCTCGCGCCCCTCGGTGAGCCGCCTGGCGACGGCCGTTGCGAGCGTCGGAACCGCCTCGTCGTACAGCCGGTCGCGCAGACGGGCGCCGAGGTCGGCCGCGAAGCGCGCCGACGACTCGAGCAGCTCCTCGAGCGTCCCGCCCTGGTCGAGCGCGCGCGGCGAGAAGACGAGGTCGAGGTAGCCGGCCCGGTCGGTGGGAAGCAGCGCGAGGTCGAGGCCGAAGCTCGTCAGCGCCCGGCCGCGACGCCCGACACCCACGTTCGGGTCGACGGAGTAGAGCCGGATCTGCCGCCCGCGCGTCAGGACCACCCACGGAAGGCCCCGCCGCTGCGCCACGTTGAGCGCGTGCGACACCGGGCTGAGACCGCCGAAGCGCGGCTCGCTGCGGTCGAAGTCCTCCCGCTCGTCGAGGAAGACCGCGAGCGCGCGACGGCGCTCGTCGACGAGCAGCTCGACCGAGAGCGCGTCGGCCGTCTCGGTCCGGAACCCGAGGGCGCTGACGAGGTCGCGTCCCGCCCGGGCGAGCAGCGGGCGGGCGCGCTCGCACGCCTCCGCCCAGTCCCGCCGCGTCGGCACGCCGTCCATGAGATCGTGGAGCGCGAGCAGACCGTCATTCCGCACTCCGGGAAGCGCCTCCTCGAGCTCGCCCAGGCTCTCGTGCAGAAGCCGGAGGGCCGCGTGGCCGTCCGGCTCGTCGAGGACGGCGGCCGCGAGCCGCGCCGCGTGCTCGAGCTCTAGCTCTCGGATCGGCGGCTGCTCGCCGACCGGCCCGCAGGCGAGGGCCCTGCTCGAGCCGCCGTCCGGATACGTGAGGACGAGCAGGACCGGCTGGCTCCCGTCCGAGCGGGTGCGCCAGAGCTCGCGCAGCGCCTGCGCTCTCGGGCGCGCGGTTGCGCGGGCGAGCGCCACCTCGGCGCGGAAGGAGTCCCCGCGCCCGCGCCACCAGCACTCAGGTGTCAGCCCTCGGGGCGGCGAGTCGAGCCGCCACGTGCGTTCGTCGCGCTCCGGGAGGAAGTCCTCAGGCACGGACTACTCGGGATCGTCCATGCCGTCTTCTAGCTCGGCGGAACCAACGGGTCCGACCGTGCAGGCGAGGAGCCCGCTCTCGACGATGTCGACGAACCGAGCGTACGCCCAGTCGACCACCTCTTCTTCGAGCGTAGAGCTCATGAGACGTTGCTCATCAAGCTCGAGGAAGGCGTGAAGATCGTGATCACGAAATCCACGAGCGACGAGCGCCTTGACGGCATCATTGGCCTCAGGTGAAAGCTTCGCCAGGCGAGCTACCCACGCGCGGCCGTTCTTGGGCGCCACGAAGAATCGGACGGGCGGGTTGTACGCGAAGACCCCTGCCCGAATACGCTGAGGCCCACCAGCCGGTACGAGAAAGATGGTGTCGGTTATGCCATTCCACGAGCGGGCGACGTGCATCCTCCCGCCCTTGGTCTTGTAGACGCTCGCCGCTCGTTCGTCGCCGCCCAGCGCCTTGATGAGCGCCTCGAGGAGCGGCATCTGCAGCGCCTCGACGAACTCATCTATGTGTTTTCGGGTCTCTCGAAGCCTTCCGAAAAGCTCGAACAGTTCCGGGTTCGCCTTCGTGAACCCCATAGAGCCCTCCTCTTCCAGTACGCCGAGGAATAGCTGCCACTCGCGGCTCAAGTGATCGTCCACCGACTGAATTGCTCTGAGGCCCGGTAGGAGCCGGTGCCACTGCACCGATCCCAGCCACCGCCGATCGATCCCGCGCTCGGGCTCTCCGTATCTCGGGACTGAACGCGTGATCGCGGCGACGTACGCGTGGTCGACGCCCTCCAAGACGCTCAGATAGCGATCGAGCCAGTTTCGTCCATAGCCTGCATAGATCTTCAGCTCGACGATGACGTCCCAGCCGTCGGCGCGGAACCGCAAGTCGAGCCGGCCGTCCTTCACAACCTCCTCGGTCGAGCAGTCCATCTCGGTAGGAGCAACTAGCGCTCGATCACGGTCGACTGCCGGCAACACGACGTTCATGAACTGACCAGCCATCGACGGGTCGCACTGGAACACCGACGCGAGCGCTCGCGTCAGCTGCGGCTCGTCGCCTCGCCGCCGCAGTCCACGAATGATCGACGCTCCCGGGTTCATCAGCCAGCTGGGGCCCCAGCTAGTCCAAAGCTATGAAGCCGCCACTGCATGGCGGTCGGGGAGACGTCGAAGCGGGCGGCGCAGGCGGTGACGGGATCGAGCTCGTGGCTCTGAGCCACAAGCTCCTCCCACACCGAGCGGACGGCCGGCTCAGGCATCAGCAGCTCCGCGGCGAAGACGTTCGCCTCGCGCTCAAGCGCGCGGTCCGCGTCCTCCGAGAGATCCTTCGCGCGGCAGTACACCGGCTCCGCCCGCTCCGCGCCGGCGCCGAGCACGTGGCACACCCAGTGCCCGAGCTCGTGGGCGATCGTGAAGCGGTAGCGGCGAAGCGGCGGGACGTCGCGGCCCCACTCGGCCGCGTTCACGACGATCGTGCGCTCCGCCGGTTGGAGCATCCCCGAGTGCTCCATCCAGCGGCGCTCGATGCGGAGCCCGAGCAGGTCCTCGGCGATCGCCTCCACCGGCACCGGGATCTCCGGGCCGCCGAAGGCCGCCAGGTAGCGGGCGCGCAGCGCGTGCGCGCGCGGCTCCTCGTAGCGCCTGACGGCACTGCCCTCCTCCACGGACGGCATACGGCCTGCTCACTCTAGTGGGCGGACGCCGAAAAGTCGATCCACCTCGTCCGGCTCGCGCGCGGCCTCGGCGCGCATCATCAGCGCTTGCAGACCGGGCTCGAGGAACGCAGGCTGGTCGGGCTCGCGCCGGAAGGAGCGGGCCGGCAGCGCGGCCGGCTGCCACTCCTCGGCCCGGGCGAACGCCTCTCCGAAGCGCTCCGCGAGGGCGTCGCGCAGCTCAGCGGAGAGGCGCGCGAGCGGGCCCGGTAGCGTCGTCTCTGCCGATGAACGGGGAGGCAACCTGCGCCGACTGAGCGACGAGGCCGCGGAGCGGCGGCTGCGAGCCGACGGCCAGCGAGGCGTGCGGGCGGGGCTGCCCACGTGCCTCACACGGACCTGTCGGAGGGACACATGTCGGGGGGACAGACCCCGGGACCTGTCCCGAGGAGGCCCCGCGACCCGTTTCGCCCAGCCGGATTGCCGAGGCCGCAGGCACTTGCGGCTGGCGGGGCCACGGAACCGGGGACATGTCCCGGGGTCTGTCCCCCGGACGTGTCCGAAAGAGCCTCTTCCCGGGAGCTTCCGACCGGAGCGGTCGGGGTAGCAGGAGGCTGACGTGCTCGAGCCGTTCCAGGTCCTGTTCGAGGAGGAGGGGCTGCCCGCGGGCGCGCTTCCGGAGGAGCTGCGCCGCGTGTACGGCGGCGACCTCGGCTTCCGCGAGCCGTGCCT
>DATMAP010000071.1:0-2121 GCA_035559835.1 Gaiellaceae bacterium | reverse complement strand
GGCTCGCCGCGGCGGTACTTCCCGGTCAGGAGGCCGCTCGCGAGGGGGAAGTAGGGGATGTAGGCCACGCCCAGCTCGCGGCAGAGCGGGAGGACGTCGGCGTCGTCGCCGCGCTCGAGCAGGTTGTAGTGGTTCTGGAGGACCGTGAAGCGGGTGACGCCGAGCTCGCGGGCGACCCGGTCCGCCTCGTGGAGCTGCGCGGCGGAGAAGTTCGAGCAGCCGATCGCCCGCACCGTCCCCTCCCGCACGAGCTCGTCGAGGGCCGTCAGCGTCTCCGCGATCGGCGTCTCCGGATCGGGCTTGTGCAGGTAGTAGAGGTCGACGTAGCTCGTGCGCAGCCGCTCGAGGGAGCCGGCGATCGCCCGGCGCAGGTAGGCCCGGTCGCCGTGGCCCCGGTCCTGCGCCCAGCCGAACTTGGTCGCGAGCACGACGCGCTCGCGGCGCCCCTGGAGGAGCTCCCCCAGGAAGCGCTCGCTCGCGCCGTCGCCGCCGTAGGACTCCGCAGTGTCGAAGAAGGTGACGCCGGCCTCGAGCGCGGCTTCGACCACCGCGCGAGTGGCCTCGAAGCCGATCCGGCCCCCGAAGTTGTTGCAGCCGAGCCCGACGCGCGAGACGCGCAGGCCGCTCGCGCCGAGCTCGACCTCCTCCACGAGGGCGAACGCTACCGCGGCCGGCTCAGCTCGGCTGCGGCACGATCCGGATGTACGGCTTCGGCTCCTCCCAGCTCCCGAAGAGCTCCTTCGCCTCCTCGTTCGAGACCGAGCCGGCGATGATCACGTCCTCGCCCTGGCGCCAGTTGACGGGCGTCGAGACCTTGTGCGTCGCCGTCAGCTGGAGCGAGTCGATCACGCGCAGGACCTCGTCGAAGTTCCGGCCGGTGGTCATCGGGTAGACGAGGATGAGCTTCACCTTCTTGTCCGGGCCGATGACGAAGACGTTGCGCACGGTCTGGTTGTCTGCCGGGGTGCGCGAGCGCGCGTCCCCCTCGACCTCCGCGGGGAGCATCCCGTACAGCTTGGACACCGTGAAGTCGGCGTCGCCGATGATCGGGTAGTTGGGAGCCGCGCCCTGCGTCTCGGCGATGTCGCGCGCCCACGCCTCGTGGTCGCCGGTCGAGTCGACCGAGAGACCGATGATCTTGACGTTGCGGCGGTCGAACTCGGGCTTGATCTTGGCCATGTACCCGAGCTCGGTCGTGCAGACGGGGGTGAAGTCCTTCGGGTGCGAGAACAGCACCGCCCAGGAGTCGCCGATCCAGTCGTGGAAGCTGATCGGTCCCTCGGTCGTCTCCGCCTGGAAGTCGGGGGCGGTGTCGCCGATCCGCAGTGCCATCGTCGTCCTCCTCTCTCTGCGCCGGGCCGCCCGCCGGGGCGCCCGGAGCTCGCTGGCTCGAGCCTCCTTTGTACACGACGGCACGACTCCGGGGAACCTCCCGACCGGATCGAGCCTACGCTCTCGCGCGCACGGCCCACAGGTCGGCGCGGGAAGCTCGACCGGCTCTCCGGCGCTCAGCGCACGACCACCAGCATGGCGAGGATGTGATCCGGGCCGACCGTCTTCACCTCGGGCATCCCCGGCGTCTCCATCTTCACCGTGCGGAGCTTGTACACGCCGGGCTTCGAGAAGGTCAGCGTCACCCGGTCGTTCATCGCCAGCGACTTGCCGAGCGCGATCCTCGGGCCCGCGAGCTGGACGAGCTTGTGCGTGTCGAGGTCCTGGTTGACGACCGTCAGCCGCTGCCCGCGCCGGAGGAGGACCTTCACGCCCGCAGCCGGCATGCCCTTCCCCACCGACCACGAGTGACAGCCCTTCTGCAGGTGGACGATGGTGAGGCTGACGCTGCCCTTGACCACGAGCGGGCGCTTCAGCGCCATGGCGATCGCCTGGGCCTCGTCGTCGGGCTCGCCCCCGTGCGCCGCAACCGCGGCCGGATACGCTCCAGCCGCGAGCGCTGCCGCCGCCGCGAGCACGACCAGAGCGGTTCTCTTCATGGTTCTCCCTCCGTCTCGGTCTCGGTCTTCGTCTGCTGCCCATGATCGGCCTCCCGGAGCGCCGCGGCATGCGGGGATCCTCGGGTTCGCGCCTACGACAGCGAGGGGTCGTGCGACCTGCCAGACCTGG
>DATMAP010000070.1:0-3239 GCA_035559835.1 Gaiellaceae bacterium | reverse complement strand
CAGACGAGCCAGCGGGACACGAACGGGTAGCGGGAGGCGACGGCGCGCGCGAAGCGGTGCGTGTCGCGCCCGTCGAAGGGGGCGACGTTCGGCCCGAGCTCGCCGTTGGCCCAGCTCGGCGTGCCCCACAGCGTGACCACCGGCTCGATCCCCTGCCGGTGGAGCGCGCGCAGCAGGCGGTCGGGCCGCGACCAGTCGTAGTCGCCGCGGGCCCGCTCGATTCGGTGCCAGTCGAGCGTGACCCGCACCACGTCCACGCCGAGCCGCTCGAGCCGCGCCACCCGGCTGGAGAGGGTGCCCGGGCCGTGGTCGAGCCAGGCGTCGTCCTGGATCCCGAAGAGGAGGCGGGGGGAGGCGGAGGCGGCCTCCGGGCGCGCCCCGAGCAGGGCGCCGAGCAGGCCGAGGGCGAGCGCGGTCGAGACGAGAAGCCTCATCCCGGATACCGATACCCGCTCCGGCGCAGCGGGAACGCGATCTTCAGAGCTTCCTAACGAGGCCGCGGCCCGCCGCGACGCGGCCGCTAGTGCCGGTCGCCGGCGACGAAGAAGGCGGCGGCGACCACGAGGTAGCCGAGCAGGAGCAGCGCTCCCCGCACGCGGCTCGAGCGCCCGCGGAAGAGCACGAGCGCCGTGAAGGCGACGGCGCCGGCGAGCGTCGCGATCTCGACCGGCCGGAAGCTGAGCGCGAGCGGGTCGATCAGCCAGGAGAGGAGGGCGACCGCGGGCACGAGGAACACGGCCACCTGGGCGGCCGAGGCGAGGGCGATCTCCCCGGCCAGCGTGATCTTGCCGCGGTAGGCGACGACCACCGCGCCGCCGTGCTCGGCCGCGTTCCCCACGATGGCGACGATGACCGCCGCCACGAAGAACTCGGAGAGCCCGGCCTCGTCCGCGAACACCTCGAGCGAGCCGACCAGGATCTCGGCCACGAGGGCGGTCGCCGCGGTCGCCACGGCGAGCGCGAGGAGGGACGTCCGGAGCGACCAGCCCCGGATCTCCTCGGCGCTCGACACGTGCAGCTCGTGGTGGCGGCGCAGCGAGTACCACATCGCCGCCACGTACACGAGGAGCAGCACCACCGAGACGGGGACGGAGAGGACGGCGAGCGAGTGGCGCTCGGGATCGCCCTCCCAGCCGGGGACGGCCGGGACGAGGAAGAGCGCCGTCGCCGCCCCGAGCAGCCCGAAGGAGAGGAAGCTGGAGAAGCGGTCGAGCCGGCCCCGCCCGCCGGCGAGCAGGGAGGCGCCGAGGACGAGGAGCAGGTTGGAGACGACGCTGCCCGTGAGCGAGCCGCGCACGACCTCGGTCAGCCCCTCGTGCACGGCGAGCAGGGCGATGATCAGCTCCGGCGCGTTGCCGAAGGTGGCGTTCAGGAAGCCGCCGATGCCCGGCCCCGTGTGCTCCGCGGCGTGCTCGGTCGCCTCCCCGATCAGCCAGGCGAGGGGGACGAGCGCCGCCGCCGAGAGCACGAACTCGGCCGTCTGCGGCAGGTCGGCGAGGTAGTGGAGCGCCACCGCGACGGGCGCGACGGCGAGGCTGGTGAAGAGGAGGCGGCGGACCACGGCCGCACACCCTAGCCTCGATTCCCCACCAGCCGAGCCGGCGACCGAAGAGGAAACGTCCTCCTGTGCAGGGATGATGCGGTTTTCCCATACCTGCACCCCGCACAGGAGGACGCACCTTGAAGGTGAAGCATCGCAGCCGCCTCGGATCGCTTCGCATCACGGCCGACCAGTCGCGTCTCGTCTCCCGCTCGGGCTCGGCGCTCGTGTCCGAGCTCGCCTCCCGGCTGGGCCTCGAGCGTGAGCTGTCGCGGGCGCTCGCCCACCTGTACAAGCGGCGTCCGGTGCACGATCCGGGCCGGCTCTTGGTCGATCTCGCGACGACGCTGATCGACGGCGGCGACTGCCTCTCCGATCTTGGCGCGCTCGCCGAGCAGCCCGCCCTCTTCGGGCAGGTCGCCTCGCACTCGACCGCGAGCCGTCTGCTCGCAAAGCTGGGCGAGGCCGAGCGGGCGGCGATCCGGGAGGCGAGGCGCTGCGCTCGCGAGCGCGCCTGGGCGCAGGGCGCGCGGCCGCAGACGATCACCCTCGACTTCGACGCCCAGCTGCTCGAGTGCCACACCGAGAAGGAGGCCGCGGCGCCGCACTTCAAGGGTGGCTTCGGCTTCCACCCGCTGCACTGCTTCCTGGACGAGACGGGGGAGCACCTGGCGGGCCTCCTGCGTCCCGGCAACGCCGGCTCCAACACCGCCTCCGACCACGTCGCCCTGCTCGATGCCGCCCTCGCCCAGCTGCCCGCCGACGTCGCCGATCGCGAGCGAGCCAAGCCGGTCCCCATCCTCGCGCGCGCCGATGCCGCCGGCGCGACGCACGCTTTCGCCTGCGCGCTCAGGGAGCGCAGGATCGGCTTCTCGCTCGGCTACTACGTCGACGAGCGGGTGGGCCAGGCCGCGCTCGCGCTGCCCAAGGAGCGCTGGCGACCCGCGGCAGACCCCGACGGCAAGGAGCGCGAGGGCGCCTGGGTGGCCGAGCTGACAGACCGGGTCGATCTCGCCGCCTGGCCCGAGGGCAGCCGCCTGATCGTGCGCCGCGAGCGCCCGCACCCCGGCGCCCAGCTTCGCTTCACCGACCAAGACGGCCACCGCTACACCTGCTTCCTGACCGACCAGCCCGACGCGGACATCGCCTCGCTCGAGCGTCGCCACCGCCTGCACGCCCGCGTCGAGGACCGCATCCAGGAGTCGCAAGAGCTCGGGCTGGGACGCCTGCCCTTCCAGGCGCTCGAGCCCAACCTCGCCTGGTTCGAGCTCGCGCTCCTCGCCCAGGACCTGCTCGCCTGGCTTCGGCTGCTCGTCCTCTCCGGCGACCTCGCACTCGCCAAGCCCAAGCGCCTGCGGCAGCGTCTCCTGCACGTCGCCGGCCGCATCACCCGCTCGGGGCGCAGGCGCACGCTACACCTCCCCCGGGCCTGGCCCTGGGCGGAGGAGCTGCTCTGCGCCTTCGCGCGCCTACAGGCGCTCCCAGCGCCCGGCTGAGCAGCCCCCGCCGGCACCAACCAGCCGAGCAGGACCGTCCCGCGGCTTCGGCCTGCTCGCGATGGAACCGTCAGAGCTCCCGGACGCGATCTCTCACCCCGCCGACGCGCACGAACCGCAGACCCGGGCCGCGACGAACCCGGTCAGCCCCGACGATCCCCCGCCCCGGACTCCGTCGCGAGCTACCTGGGGAATCGAGGCTA
>DATMAP010000069.1:0-5879 GCA_035559835.1 Gaiellaceae bacterium | reverse complement strand
CGCGGTGAACGCGGGCCAGATCAAGACGGGTGCGCCGTCGCGCTCGGACCGGGTCGCCAAGTACAACCAGCTTCTGCGGATCGAGGAGGAGCTGGGCGCGGCCGCGCGCTACCCGGGCTGGGCGGCCTTCCCCCGCTTCCGTGGCCGCGCGCTACCCGGGCTGGGCGGCCTTCCCCCGCTTCCGGCCCTGAGCGGTAGCCTGGCGGCGATGCTCGTGCTCGACCGCCGGACGAAGATCGTGGCCACGATCGGCCCCGCCTCCTCGGCGCCGGAGACCCTCGCCCGCCTGATCGAGGCGGGGATGGACGGCGCGCGGCTCAACTTCTCGCACGGTACGGGCGACGAGCACGCCGAGAGCGCCCGCCGCGTGCGCGACGCGCAGGCGGCCGCGGGGCGGCCGCTCGCCCTGATCGCCGACCTGCAGGGGCCCAAGCTCCGGATCGGCGACCTCCCGGGCCCGGTCGTCCTCGAGGTCGGCGAGACGGTTGCGGTGGCGGGCGCGGGAGATGCGCGCGCGGGCGACCTGCCCGTCGCCCCGGAGGTGCTCGGCTCGGTGCTCGAGCCCGGCCACGACGTCCTGATCGACGACGGGCTCGTCCGGCTGCGCGTCGAGCGCGTCGAGCGTCGACGCGCCCGCGCCCTCTGCCGTGTCGTCACCGGCGGGGTGGTCATGCCGCACAAGGGCGTCAACGTCCCCGGGGTGCCGCTGCCCGTCCCCTCGCTGACCGAGAAGGACCTGGCCGACCTCGAGCTGGCGCTCGACCTGGGCGTCGACTACGTGGCGCAGTCGTTCGTCCGCTCCCGCGCCGACGTCGCCGCCCTGCGGGCGAAGCTGGAGGAGGCGGGGTCGCAGGCGTGGGTGATCGCGAAGATCGAGCTGAAGGAGGCGGTGGCCGCGCTCGAGGAGATCGTCGACGAGGCGGATGCGGTCATGATCGCCCGGGGCGACCTCGGGGTCGAGGTCGGGGCGGCGGAGGTGCCGCTCCTCCAGAAGCGGATCATCCTGACCGCTCTCGACCGGGCGAAGCCGGCGGTCACGGCCACGCAGATGCTCGAGTCGATGGTGCACCGCCCCGAGCCGACCCGCGCCGAAGCCTCGGACGTCGCGAACGCGATCCTCGACGGCACCTCCGCCGTCATGCTCTCCGCGGAGACCGCGGTCGGCGCCTACCCGGTCGAGGCCGTCGAGACGATGGCCGAGATCGCGCGGGCGGTGGAGCCGAGCCTCGGCTACCGGCACCAGCTGCCGACGGCGGCGGAGGAGCCGACCGTGGGGAGGGCGATGTCGAACGCGGCCTGCGACCTCGCCGAGGCGCTGCAGGCGAAGGCGATCCTGGTGCCGACCTTCACCGGGCGCACGGCCTCGGCGGTGGCGCGCCTGCGCCCGCGCCGTCCCATCGTCGCCCTCACGCACGTCGTCACCTCGCTCCAGCACATGGCGATCGAGTGGGGCGTGACGCCGCTTCAGATCTCGGAGACGAGGGACGTGGAGGATCTCTGGCGTACCTCGATCGAGGCCGCACGCCGGGCGGGGATCGTCGCCTCCGGCGACCGGGTCGTGCTCACCGCCGGCACCGCGGTCAACATCCCCGGCTCCACGAACGTGATCAAGGTGGACACGGCCTGACCGGCAGGGAGCGGCCCGCCGGCGTCGAAGCTCGGCGCCGTGGCGACGAGGGCGGCGAGGCTGGAGCGGGGCACCGCGCGCGCGGGAACGAGGCGGCGGAAGCCGGCCCGTCTTCCCCGCTCGCGGCGGCGGCTGCGCCTCCTGTGGCTGGTCGGGCTCGTGGCCGTGACCGCCTACCTCTACTCGCGTCCCCTCGCCTCCTACCTGCAGGTGCGCACCGAGCTGGCGGAGCGGCGCGCCGAGATCGAGACGCTGCGCGCGACACGGGCCGGGCTGGAGCTGCGCCTGACGAACGCCACCAGCCTGGAGGCGACGGAGCGCGAGGCGCGGCGGATCGGCTACGTCCGTCCCGGGGAGCAGCTCTTCGTCGTCAAGGGGATCCCCGACTGGCGGCGCGCGCAGCGTAGCCTGCGCAGGGATGGATGAGCGCGAGCTCGTCGCCCGCCAGCTCGGGAGGCCACCGCGGGCGCTGCGGCGCGTCGTCGTCCGCTGCCCGTTCGGGCGGCCGGCGGTCACCGAGCAGGAGCCCTACGACGAGCGCGGGGAGCCGTTCCCGACCACGTACTACCTGACCTGCCCGCACCTCGTGGCGGCGGTCTCGCGGCTCGAGGCCGAGGGCGGGGTGGAGCGCTGGAGCCGGCGGGTCGCGGAGGACCCGGAGCTGGCCGCCTCGCTCGAGGAGGCGACCCGCGAGCAGCGGCGCATCCGGCGGGAGCTGGCGGGCGAGCGCCGGGGCGCCGACGGCGGAGCCTCGCTCGAGCTCGGCATCGGCGGCTCGCGCTCGCCGCGGCACCTCAAGTGCCTGCACGCGCACGTCGCCTTCGCGCTCGCCCGCCCCGGCTACGCGCTGGGGGAGCGGATCCTGGCCGAGCTCGAGCCCCGCTGGCCGGCGGCCCGCTGCTGCTCGGAGGGTCTCCTCGCGCGGCCACTAGCATCCTCCCGGTGACGGCGGAGGTCGAGATCGCCCGGGCGGAGTGGGAGGAGGCCTACCGGCGTCTGCTCCAGGACGCCAGCGACCCGGTGCGCGCCGAGGGTCTCCGGCTCCAGCTCGGCGTCTTGACAGACGAGCTGCGCAAGCGTGTCGGCGGCACGTACACGCTGCAGGAGCTGGCGGCGGCCTACCGCGACGCGGAGGGCTGGTCGCGCGAGGCGATCGCCGAGCGGGCGGCGGCCCCGGGCTGGCCGCGCACGCTCACCGTCGTCGCGGGAGCGGCCTTCCACCTGTACGCGCGCGGCGCGCTGGACTACGGGCCGTGACCCTCCTCGAGCGCGGCGGCCGGCGAGCGACGCGTCCCCCACGCGCCCGCTTCGTCCGCGTCCTGCTCCTGGCGGCCGCGCTCGTGCTCGCCTTCCTGCTCGGGATCGCGGTCAGCCGCACCCTCGACGAGCGCCCTGCTCCCGGCCCGGCAGTGACCGAGGTGCGCACGCTCACCCCGCTCCCCCAGCAGCCGCCGACGCGCACCGTCACGGTCACCGTGACCGAGACGGCGCCCTGAGCGAGCGAGGGTTACAGCTCCTCGGAAGCCTCGAGCAGGCCGGCGACGATCAGCCCGATCGCGCACACGAGGCTGATCCAGATCCCGATCCCCCGGCCGGCGAAGAAGAACTCGTCCGGGATGGAGATGAGGCGGACGAGCACGAAGATCGTCGCCAGCGAGCCGAGGGCGATCGCGAGCAGGCTCTCGGGCACGGTCGCGGGCAGGTCGATCCCGAGCCAGCGGAGCACGACCACGAGGACGGCCGCGAGGCCGAGGAAGAGGACGATCTTCCCCAGCGTCCCCGTGTGCCAGCCGAGCACCGAGACCGTCGTCCCCTCGCCCTCGCCCGTGTACCACCCGGTGAGCGCCGAGAGGGCGAGGAGGAGGCCGAAGAGGAAGGTGAGGCGGCTCCCGAGCCCGGGCGCCCCTCCGGCCCCCAGCGGCAGGTGCAGGCGCCCCTCCTCTCGCTCGCGCGCTTCCATCGCGTGCAGAGTATGTGCTTCCTGGCGGCTGGAGTCACGCTCTACACTTCCCGCGTGGTCAAGCCGGGGTCCACGATCGAGGCCGAGGAGGCGCCTCCGCTCGATCCCGAGGCGGTTCGCCGGGCGTACCGCTACCACCGGCTGCGCCGGGAGGCGCGCCGGCGGCGGGTTCGCGAGCTGCGCTGGGCGAGCATTCGCTTCTGGCTCGTGCTGGCCTTCGCGCTCGGGATCGCGATGATCCTCGCGGCCAGAACGCTCGGAGAGATCGAGCGCGTCTTCGGACTGTAGCCGTGCAGGAGGGGCGCGACCGGCTCGCGCTCGGGGCGCTCGTCTTCGGTGCCGGCATCGGGGCGCTCGCCACCGAGATCAGCGCCTCGCGGCTGCTCGCGCCGTACTTCGGCTCCTCGACCATCGTCTGGGCGAACCTGATCGGGATCATCCTGGCCGCCCTCGCGCTCGGCTACTGGCTGGGCGGGCGTCTCGCCGACCGGCGCCCGCAGCCGCCGCTGCTCGGGTTCATCGTGCTCGCGGCGGCGCTGAGCGTGGCCGCCATCCCCTTCGTCGCCCGCCCCTTCCTCGACCTGACCGTCGAAGGGCTGGACGAGGCCTCGGCCGGGGCGGTGATCGGGAGCTTCCTCGCCGTCCTCCTCCTCTTCGCCCCGCCGGTCGTGCTGCTCGGGATGGTCGCGCCGTTCGCGATCCGGCTCGCCGTCGCGAGCGTCGAGACCGCGGGCGCGGTCGCAGGCCGCCTGTACGCCCTCTCGACCGCCGGCTCGCTGCTCGGCACCTTCCTCCCGGCCCTCGTCCTCATCCCCTGGATCGGCACCCAGCGCACCTTCCTCGTCGTGGCCGCGCTGCTCGCGCTCTCGGCCTGCTTCCTGCTCGGCGCGCGCTACCTCGTCGTCGCGGCCGCGCTCGCCGCGCTCGTCGCCCTCCCGCCCGGCGCGGTCAAGGCGCAGGCGGGGCTCCTGCACGAGGAGACCTCCTACCAGCAGTACATCCAGGTCGTGCAGCGCCCGGACGGGCGGCGGCTCCTGTACCTGAACGAGGGCGTCGCCGTGCACTCGGTCTGGCGGCCCGACTCGGTACTGACGGGCGGGGTCTGGGACACCTTCCTCGCGCTCCCGCCGCTGCTCGGCCGGCCCCTCCAGCGGGTCGCGATCCTGGGCAACGCCGCCGGCACGACGGCGCGCGCGCTCGGCGTCTTCTACCCGCGGGCGCGGGTGGACGGGGTCGAGATCGACCCCGCGGTGAGCCGCGTGGGCCGCCGCTACTTCGGGCTCGCAGACAACCCGCGCCTGACCGTGCACGACGCGGATGCCCGGCCCTTCCTGCGGGCGAGCGACGAGCGCTACGACCTGATCGTGGTCGACGCCTACCACCAGCCCTACGTGCCCTTCTACCTCGCCACGCGGGAGTTCTTCCGGCTCGTGCGCGAGCACCTCGCGCCGGGAGGGCTCGTCGCGCTCAACGTCGCGGCCGTTCCCGGCGACAAGCGGCTCGTGCGCGCGATCGGAGGGACGCTCGCGGCCGAGCTGCCGCAGGTGCTCGAGTGGCCCGCGCTCCGCTTCAACACGATCGTGCTCGGGCTGACGGAGCCGCTGTCGGCCCGCGAGCGCGCGCGCCGGCTGCGCGCGGGCCCGGCGGCGCTCGCGCCGGTGCGGGAGCTGCTCGCCCGCGACGCCCGCCCGCTCCCTCCCTCGAGCCGGCCCTGGACCGACGACCGCGCCCCCGTCGAGTGGGTCACCGACCGGATGATCGTCTCCTTCGCCGTCGAGGGCGGCCGGCTGGAGGAAGACGTCCTCCCCACGAGGCCGTGATCGCGCTCGAGCGCCGGGAAGGCCGGCCGCTCCGGATCGGCCATCGCGGCGCGGCCGCGCTCGCGCCGGAGAACACGCTGCGCTCCTTCCGGGCGGCGCTCGAGGCGGGCGTCGACCTGATCGAGCTCGACGTGCTCGCGCTTCCAGGCGGGCAGCTCGTGGTCGCCCACTCCCGCGAGGAGGCGGGGCCGGCGCCGCTCACGCTCGAGGAGGCGCTCGCCTTCTTCGCCGAGGAGGCGACGGAGACCGGGCTCCAGGTCGATCTGAAGAGCCCGAGGGCGGCGCTGCGCGTCGCCGAGCTCGTCCGCCGCTTCGGCCTGCGCGAGCGGGCGCTCGTCAGCTCGTTCCACCTCGGCGCCCTGAGGGCGCTCAGGCAGGGCGAGCCAGGCCTGCGGACGGCGCTCACCTTCCCGCGCTCGCTGCTCGGCCTCGACGACCGCGGGCGGCTCGCCGGGCCCGGCCTGCTCGCCCT
>DATMAP010000068.1:0-5257 GCA_035559835.1 Gaiellaceae bacterium | reverse complement strand
TCCGCCGTCGCCCGGCGCTCGGCCGCGGCGCGCTCCCGCGCCCGCGCGACCTGGCGCGCGATCCGCTGGTCCTGGCGACCGATCCGGCGCAGGTTCTCGTAGGTCGTGATCAGGTCGTCGAAGCTCGCGGCGGAGACGAGGAACGCGACCAGGTCGGGCGGCTCCTCGATGTAGATCGCCCGCACACGGGCCTCCAGGATCGCAACCGCCCGGCGCTCCTCGGCCTCGAGCCGGCGCAGCCGACGAGTCTGCTCGCGCAGCCGCGCCGTCAGGGCGTCGAGGCGAGCCTGCTCGGAAGCCAGCTCGGCCTCGAGCACCCCGAGGCGCCCTTCCGCCTCGTCGACCGAGGCCTGCGCGGCCCGGAGCTCCGAGAGGACGGCCGAGAGCTGGGAGGTGAGGACGCCCTCCCGCTGCTGCGCCTCGCGGATCTCCGCCTGCAACGCGGCGATGCGGGCGTCGAGCGCCGCCTTCTGATCCTCGATCTCGTCACCGGCGGCGGGGCTCGCGAAGGAGAGCGCGAGCGCGAGGCCGAGCAGGAGCGCAAGCCTCCGGCGCATGGCTACGAGGTTCGCCCGCCGGACGGGCGTCCCTCCCCGGCCGTTCCGTCCGCCGGGCTCCCGGCGTCCGCCTCCAGGGCCTGGAGCGCCGCCGCAACCTCCCGGCGGAGCGGGCCGACGAGCGTCCGGTAGTCCTCGTCCGAGATCGTCCCCGTCCTGTGGTCGAACTCCAGCTCCTTCAGCGCGGCGAGCGCCCGGTCGCGCGCCTCGAGTCGCTCGAGGCGGCGGCGTTCGGCTTCGTCGAGCTCGTGCAGGCTATCGGATGCGGGCGACGGCTCCTTGAGGAAGGGGAGCGCGACGAGGAGGACGCACGCGGCCGCGAGCAGAGCCGCGAGCACGAGCGCCAGGGTCAACGGGACGTGGTGAGCCCGAGCGAGGTCGCCCGCTCCGCCAGCCGCCGCTGCTCGCGGGCGTCGGGCCAGAGGGCGATCAGCGACCCGAGCACGAAGACGAGCCCGGCGAGCCAGATCAAGTTCACGAGCGGCTTCACGAAGACGCGGAAGGAGACGGTGCCGTCGGGGTCGATCTGCTCCGCGATCACGAACAGGTCCTCGCCGGTCAGGCGGTCGCTGCGGATCCCCACCTCGTTCGAGACCTGCTGCTCGACCGTGTACGCGTTCTTCCCCGCCTCGAGCGTGCCCAGGTCGCGGCCGCCGCGACGGACGGAGAGGAGCGCGCGCAGCTCGGTCGCGTTGGCCGTCTGGCGCTCGTCCAGCGAGCGGTAGGTCAGCGCGTAGCGTCCCACCTCCAGCGTCTCTCCCGGCCGTAGCGTGGCCTCGCCCACGGAGTCGAAGGCGCTCGAGCCGGCGATGCCGACGGCGAGCAGGACGATCGCGGCGTGGACGACGTAGCCGCCGTAGCGGCGCCGGTTGCGCGCGATCAGCGAGAAGAACGCTCCCGGCCAGGAGGTCGCGCCGAGCGCCTTGCGGGCCGCCGTTCCGCGTGCGAACTCGAGCACGATGGTCGCCGCTACGAACGCGGAGAAGGTGTAGGCGACGAGCCCCGGGAGCGAGCTGCCGGCCCCGAGGGCGAGCAGGACCGCTCCGGTCGCGAGCGCGAACGCGGTCGGCCACCGGAAGGTCGTGGCCAGGCTGGCGAGCGACGCCCGCCGCCAGGCGATGAGCGGCCCGATCCCCATCAGCAGGAGCAGCGGCAACCCGAAAGCGCGCAGGAAGAAGTCGTAGTAGGAGCGGCCGAGGACGACCGCCTCACCCCGCACGGCCTCGGAGAGCAGCGGGTAGACGACTCCCCAGAGGATGGCCAGGCAGAGCGCGAGGAGCAGCAGGTTGTTGTAGAGGAAGGCAGCCTCGCGCGAGAGCGGCGACTCGAGCCGCGCCCGCGAGCGCAGCAAGGGCAGCCGTCGCAGCAGCACGGCGACCGAGACGGCCACCGTGACGGCGATGAAGGCGAGGAACCAGGGGCCGATCGAGCTCTGGGTGAAGGCATGGATCGAGTTGACGACCCCCGACCGGGTGAGGAACGTGCCGAACAGCGAGAGCGAGAACGCGAGGAAGACGAGGAGGACGTTCCAGATGCGAAGCATCCCGCGCTTCTCCTGGATCATGACCGAGTGCAGGAAGGCGGTCGCGGCGAGCCAGGGCATGAGCGCGGCGTTCTCGACCGGGTCCCAGGCGTAGTAGCCGCCCCAGCCCACCTCGACGTACGCCCAGTGCGCACCCAGGAGCTGGCCGACGCCGAGGGCGGTCCAGGCGACGAGCGTCCAGCGGCGCGTGGCCACCAGCCAGCGCTCGTCCGTCCTGCCCGAGAGCAGGGCGCCGAGCGCGAAGGCGAACGGCACCGTGAGCCCGACGTAGCCGAGGTAGAGGAGCGGGGGGTGCGCGAGCATGTACGGGTTCTGGAGGCTCGGGGTCATGCCGGCGCCGTCGGGGGGCGCAGGCTGGGTCGCGAACGGGCTCGCCACCGCCACGACCAGGAAGGCGAAGAAGACCGTGACCGCGGCGAACACGGGCACGACCCAGACGACGAGGTCCCGCGCCCAGCTCCGGTTCAGCCGCACGGCCGCTGCCCCGAACCCGGTCAGGACGAGCAGCCAGAGCAGGAGCGAGCCCTCCTGGCCGCCCCAGAACGCGGAGATCGTGTACGCCGTCGGCAACTCCTCGCTCGTCGTGCGCGCGACGTACGTGAAGGAGAAGTCGTGGCGCAGCAACGCCGCGAGCAGGACCGCAGAGGCGACGGCGGTGGAGACGAAGGCGGCGAGGAGCGCGTTCTGCGCCGAGAGCGCGAGGCGCCGGCGGCCGAGGCGCGCGGCCGCGACCCCGGCGACCAGCGCGTACACGCTCAGGCCGAGCGTGACGAGGAGGGCGGCGCGGCCGAGCTCGGACATGGTTCGGCGCCTACCGCGGCGCCGCGCCGGCCCGGCCGGCCCCGCTCCAGCCGCGCTCCATCCCTAGCCCGTCCCCGCCTTCTGAGCGGGGCTGTACTTCGACGGGCACTTCGTGATCATCGACCCCGGCTCGGCGACGAAGACGCCGTTCCGGAGCCGCCCGTCGACCACGATGTGGCGACCGACCTTGAAGAGGTCCGGGACCGAGCCCGTGTAGCGCACCGGCACCGTCACCCCGGACTTCTCGCCGATGTCGCGCAGGCGGAAGCGGAGCCCGTCGCCGTGCGCGTCGCCCGTCACGGGCCCGACGACGAGCCCGGCGAGCTGCACCGGGTCGCTTCGGCCGCGCAGCTCGCTGGGTGAGACGGAAGCGTTGCCGCCGCCGGCGATCGAGGTGTAGAGGAGGAAGACGGCGAGGACCGCGGCCACCGAGAGGGCGATCACGAGCCGGGCCGGGCTTGCCTTCCTCGCCACGGCCGGAAGTCTAGCCTGGCGTACGAGCAGTCAGCCGGGCCGACCGCCCCGCCCGGCCCCTCGCCTACGCGGCGTCGCGCTCGCGCACGCGGCCCTCGGGCAGCCGGTACCCGTGCTCGAGGCAGAGCGCCCCCGCCGGCTCCTCGACGAGAGCGTCGCAGTAGCCCTTGCCGTAGGCCGCGCGGATGAAGGCGGCGACCACCTCGAGGCTCCACTCCGGTACGTCGACGGCCTCGCGCCAGAGGTCGGCCAGGCGAAGGTCGATGTCGAGCTCCAGGAGGTCGATGCGGGTGGGCCGGACGGTCATGGGTCCGAGCGTACGCGCCGCGTCGGACGGAGCCCTACGCCTCGGCCGCCCGCACCGTGAAGGCGAGCGTCCAGTCTGCCTGCGACGTCCCGTCGATGGTCAGCCGCCACTGGTAGCGGCCGGGCTCGAGCGGCAGCGGCGTGAAGTTGATCGCGACCGGGAAGTCGAGCGGCGTGCCCGGCTTCAGCCCCGGCGGGCGCCCGACCTCGAAGTCGCCGCCGAAGGCGACCGGCTGCTCCTCGCCGTCCTCGCCCGCGAAGGAGACCGGCGCGCCGTCAGCGTCGAGCAGCTCGACCGTGAACGAGTGCGGCGTGTTCGCCTGGTCCCAGGGAACCTGGATCAGGAGCGCGATCCCGAACGGCACCGGGTCGGGGCCAGTCTGCGACCAGCCGCCGCCGACGATCGTCAGCTTGCCCTCCGCGACGACGGCGTAGTCGGCCAGGAGCAGCGTCGCTCGCACGGCGGAAGCGAATCACATCCGCGCCTACGATGGCCCCCATGCCCTCCTCGCTTCGCGTCGGCCCCGCCCGGCTCCCCTCCCGCGAGGCGCCGGAGCACGCGATCGAGCTCCTGCTCGAGCGCGGCTACCGCGCGTGCGAGATCGACTTCGAGAGCGGATTCTGGATGGACTACCCCTTCGCCGAGCGCCTCGGCGAGCTCGCCCGCGAGCACGACGTGGCGCTCTCCGTGCACGCGCCCCTGTTCGGCTTCATGGGGCACCTGGAGACGAGCGGACGCAAGTTCGCCTCCGCGGTCGGCGCGCTCGACCGGAGCGCCGGGATCGCCGCCGCCTGCGGCGCCGCGCCCGTCGTCTTCCATCCGGGGTTCTTGCTCGGACGCACCCGGGAGGCGGCCCTGGACGCCGTCGTCGCGCAGCTCGAGCAGCTGCGCGAGCGGCTGGAGGGCAAGGGGCGGGCGGTGCCCTTCGGCGTCGAGGTGATGGGCCGCGTTCGCGACCTCGGCTCCCTCGAGGACGTGCTGGAGATCTCCCGGCGGACGGGCTGGGTGCGGCCGGTGCTCGACTTCGCGCACCTGCACGCCACGAGCGACGGGGGCTACCGCGACGTCGAGGCCTTCGTGGCCGCGCTCGCCGCCGCCGACGAGGTGCTCGAGCCCGGCGCCCCCTTCCACATCCACTTCTCCGACATCGCCTACGCGAACCGCAACGAGACGAAGCACCTGCCCTACGGCGAAGGAACCTTGCGGGCCGAGCCGCTGCGCGAGGCCCTCGCACGCTTCGAGCGTCCGGCCACGGTCATCTCGGAGTCGCCGGACGAGGCGTCGAGTCAGGCGATTCGCGCCGTGCTCGAGGGCAGCGAGAGCTCGGCCACGCGGGCCTCGTAGCGAGCCGCCTCCTCATCGCGACCGCGTTCGCGCAGGAGGCGGGCGAGCCGCTCGGCCGGCTCCAGCTCGAGGAGCCTGAAGCCGCTCTCGCGCGCGAGCGAGTTGGCCGAGGCGAGGTGCTCCTCGGCCTCCTCCTCACGACCCTGCGCGGCGCGCACGGCTCCCAGCGCAGCCGCCGCTGCGACCCTGGCGCTGACGTCCTCGGCTCCCGCGCCCGCAGCGGCCTCGCGC
>DATMAP010000067.1:0-35473 GCA_035559835.1 Gaiellaceae bacterium | reverse complement strand
CGCTCCGGGGCGCAGGCGCTCCGCCACCTCCGGCGCAGCAGCACGAGGTTCCCGGCGAGGAGGGCCGTGGTCGCGAGCAGGAGCCACGGCGTCGCCGACACGAGCGGCGCGTACGTCCCGCTCCCGAGGGCGAACCCGACGGGGACGCCGGCTCCGCAGCAGGCCGGCGCGGCGACGAAGGCGGGAGCGGCGGCGAGGACTCCCCCCGTCTGCGGGCGGCAGGCGGCGCTCGAGCGGGCGAGGCCGACGATGACGCCGGCGTTCAAGGCGACGAGGAGGCCGGAGGCGAGGACGAAGACGGCGACCGCCCAGCCGACGGAGAGCAGGATGTGATCGGTCAGGACGGCGGTGAGGCGCGGGCTCTGGAACGTCCATCCGCCGTCGGCATCGACGCTCAGCGAGGGCACGGCGAAGGCCTTGGACAGGTCGGTCGGGAGGCGCGCGAGAGCTCCCGTCGCGAAGAGGAAGAGCAGGACGAAGGCCGGGCCGGCGAGGAGCGCCCAGCGCCAGGCGATCCGCGGCCGGCCGGCGAGCCGGTCGGCTCCGACCGGAAGCCCGACGGCGAGCAGCACGAGCGCCGCGAGCTCGACGGAGCTGGCCGTCACCCCGGCGAAGGTCACCGGCTCGGGCCCGGTGGAGAACGGCGGCGCGAGCGCCCGCGTCGTGAGCCAGGTCGCGATCAGGCCCAGACTCGAGAGGACGCCGACGCGGAAGACCCAGACCCCCGGCCGGAGCACGAGCAGCGCCGCCAGCAGGAGCTGCGCGACGGCGGCGACGAGGAAGAAGACGCCGTAGAGGACGTGCTCGGCGAAGTGCTCGGGCGTGAGCACGAGATGGATGCCGCCCGCGACGACGAGGAGCGCGGCCGCGGCCTTGGCGAGCGCCGCAGGATACGGGGGGACGGCGCGGACGGTCGCGACCGTGGTCAGCTCGCGCCGACCTCCTTCCTGAGCAGCCGCGCGTAGTCCTCGTCCGCGACCGCGTAGTCGACGTCCCGCACCGTTCCCCGCCCGTCGAGCAGGAACTTCGTGTCGAGCACGCGCAGCTCGACCGCGGTCGCGAGCGCGAGGTCCTCGTCGAGCGCGACGAGCCAGTCCGGGTTCGCGTACCGCTCCCGCCACCCCTCGAGCGCGGACGGCGACTCCTCGGGATCGACGAAGACGACGAGCACGTTGAAGGCATCGCCTCCGAGCTCGTCGTCCAAGCGGGCGACGACCCGGGCGCCGACCTGGCAGGGCACGCAGTAGGAGGTCGTGAACCAGACGAGCGCCGGCTTGCCCGCGAGCGCGGAGACGCTCAGCCGGCGTCCGTCCACCTCGGTCAGGCTGAAGTCGGGAAAGCGCTGGCCGACCGCTGGCGCCCCCTGCCCCGAGCCCTGGCCGCCCGGGCCCCCGGTGGCAGCGCTCCGCCCGAGCAGGAAGGCGCCGAGGGCGGCCGCCAGCACGAGCGCGACGACGCCCGCGAGCAGGACGGCCGGGGTCCTGCGCACGTGCGCCCGCCCGCCTGCCCGACGTCCCCGCTCGGCCCGGCGCTCGCGCTTCAGCCGTTCCTGGCGACCCATACCACCTCCTCGTCGCGCGGGTCGAGCTCCGGCTCCGCCGGCGGCGGTCCGGCCGTCCCGGCGCGGGCGCCCTCCCCCCGACTCGAGCGCAGCAGGAGCGCGACCAGCGCCCCCGCGAGCAGCGCGACCCCGACGGCGAGCCAGACGAGCTCGCCGAGGCGGAGGATCGTGTCCTGCGCCCAGCGCTGCGCGTCCTGGACGAAGGCGACCGCTCCGCTCTCGCCGCGGCCCGAGAGGAGCGACGTCCAGTAGTAGACGACGTAGCCGCCGCCGAGGACGAGGAGCGCGCCGCTGATCCGGGTCACGTGCGGGAGCACGTCGCGGATGACGCCGACGAGCACCTCGCGGAAGCCGGCGGTGGCGAGGGCGAGCAGCATCAGGATCGTCGCCATGCCGAGCGCGTAGGCGAAGACGACGCCGACGGTGTCGAGCGGCGACCTCGCCGAGACGGCCGAGCCGACGACGACGAGGAAGATCGGCAGCGTGCAGGACAGCGAGCCGACCCCGTAGGCGACGCCGAAGGCGACGAGCGAGCGCTCGCGGGCGACGGGGGACGGACGGGCTCCGAGCAGGGAGACGGGCAGGCGCCTCCCGGCGAGCAGCCAGACGCCCACGCCGGCGAGCACGAGGCCGATGCCGATCGCGGCCCAGGGGACGACCTCCACCACCGCGCGCGCGCCGAGCGCGACGACGACGCCGACCGAGCCGAAGACGGCGAGGAAGCCGGCGGTGAGCAGGAGGCCGGCCGCGAGCCCGTCCAGGAGGGCGGCTCCCGCGCTCGCGCCGGGCTTGCGGGCGCCGAGGTAGTAGCCGACGAAGGACGGCAGGAGCGCGAAGCCGCACGGATTGACCGTCGCCAGCAGCCCGGCGCTGAAGGCGAGCGCGTACGGAACCTGGCCGCTCACCGCGCGCTCCCACACATCATGGAGAGATGATACGTACCTGCGCTGCGCTCCGCCACGCCGCGCGCGAACGAGGCGTGCTCAGGCGATGTCGGTCGGGAGCGTACGCGGCTCGGCCGGCAGGTCCCCGGTCGCGTCGGGGATGGCGAGGGGCCGCAGGTTGCCGGCGGCGGCCTTCACCCCTTCCGAGAAGGTCGGATGGATGCAGATGCAGTCCGTCAGCGGGGCGAGCGTTCCCGTGCCGGCCGCGGCGATGACGCCCTCGTGCAGCAGGTCGGCGCCGTGGTAGGCGAGCACGTGCATGCCGAGCAGCTCGTCGGTGTCGGCGTCGACGACGAACTTGACGAAGCCCTTCGTCTCGCCCATGGCGCGGGCGCGGCCCACCTTCGCCAGCTCCTGCCTGCGGACCTCGACCGTCCGTCCCTGCGCTCGGGCCTCCTCGGCGGTGAGGCCGAAGCTCGCGATCTCGGGGTCGGTGAAGATCGCGCCCGGCACGCGGCCGAGCGAGTAGCGGCGATGCTCGCCGGCGAGCGCGTTCGCGACCGCGATCCCCGCGGTGTAGGTGGCGAAGTGGGTGTGCTGGACGCGCCCCATGACGTCGCCGATCGCGAACACGCCGGGCGCGGTCGTCCGCAGCTCCTCGTCGATAGCGATCCCCCGCTCCGGGTCGCCCTCGATGCCCGCCTCGGCGAGCCCGAGCTCGGCGAGGTCGTGCGGCCTGCGCCCGGTGGAGACGAGGAGCGCGTCGCCCTCGAGGGCGCGCCCGGCGTCGGTCTCGATGCGGATCGTCCCGCCGCGGCGCTCCACGCGGACGGGCGCCTGCCCGGTGAGGATCTCGATCCCCTCCTCGCGCAGGATCTCCTCGATCGCCGCGGAGATCTCGGGATCTTCCTTCGGCGCGAGCCGTCGGTTGCGCTGCACGATCGTCACCCGGCTGCCGAAGCGGTGGAAGGCTTGGCCGAGCTCGAGCCCCTCGGCGCCGCCGCCGAGCACGATCAGGCGCGCGGGCAGCGTCTGCAGGTCGAGCACCGTCTCGTTCGTGAGGTAGCCCGCCTCGGCGAGACCGGGGACGTCGGGGACGTGGGGGCGGACGCCGGAGGCGACGATGACCCGCTCGCTCAGGAGCGTACGGCCGTCGACGGAGATCCTGCCCGGCGCCTCGAAGCGCGCCCAGCCGCGGATCAGCTCGATCCGCGGATCGCGCTCGAGGCTCCGCTCGACCCCGCCGCGCGAGGTCGCGACGATGCGGCTCGCCCGCTCCACGATCGCGGGGAAGTCGACCTCGACCTCGGCGCGGAAGCCGAACTCGGCTCCTCGTCGCGCGGTGTGGATCGCCTCGGCGGACCTGACCAGGGCCTTCGTGGGGATGCACCCCACGTTGATTCAGGTGCCGCCGACCTTGCCGGCCTCGACGATCGCGACCCGCGCGCCGCGCGCGGACGCACGGCTCGCCGCGGCCACGCCGCCCATGCCCGCTCCCACGACGATCAGGTCGTACTGCTCAGGCACGCGTCGTCCTCTTGGGCCGGCTCGGCAGCGCGAGCAGCCCGCGGCGGCGCGCCCGCAGGACGAGCAGGCCGCCGACGGCGAGGGCGACGAGGGCAGCGAGCAGGAGGCCGCCGACCGCCGCCGCCAGGCCGAGGCTGACCCCGGCGGCGACGAGGAGCGGGAGGCCGAGGCAGCACACAGGCGCGAGCACGAGCACCGCCGCCGCCAGGAGGCGCGAGCCGAGGGTGTCCCCGCCCCCGCTCATGCCGCGCAGCAGGAGAGCTGGGCGACGTCGCGCTCGAAGGTCTGGGCGGCGAGCTTGAGCCCCTCGGCGATCGTCAGGTAGGGGTGGAAGGTGTCGACCAGGTCGGAGACGGTCAGGCCGAGCTTCACCGCGAGCGTCGCCGCCTGGATCACCTCGCCCGCGTGCTCGGCGAGCACGTGCGCTCCGAGCAGCCGGTCGCTCTCGGCGTCGGCCACGAGCTTGATCACGCCCCCGGTCTCCCCGTTCACGATCGCGCGGGGCACGTGCTCGAGCGAGAGCACGGACGTCCTGACCGCGTAGGCGGCCTCGCGCGCCTGCTGCTCGGTGAGGCCGACAGCCGCGACCTGGGGGCTCGTGAAGGTCACCCGGGGAAGAGCGCTCAGGTCGACCCTGCGCCCCGCGCCGTCGAGGGCGTTCTCGGCCGCCAGCGCCCCCTGGTAGGCGGCGACGTAGACGAACTGCGGCGCCCCGCTCACGTCCCCGGCGGCGTAGACGTGCTCGTTCGTCGTGCGCAGGTACTCGTCGACCACGATCGCCCCCCTGGCGTCGAGCGCGACCCCGGCGCTCTCGAGGCCCAGCCCCGCGGTGTTCGGCCGGCGGCCCGTGGCGACGAGCAGCTCGTCCACCTCGAGCGTCCGCCGCGCTCCCTCGAACGCGATCTCGAGCCGCTTGCGCCCGCCCGCCGTCGTCACCGACTCGACGTTGGCCCCGGCCAGGATCTCGATCCCCTCGCCGGCGAGCGCGGCGGCCAGCCGCTCCGAGACCTCGGGCTCCTCGAAGGGGGCGATCCGCGGCAGCAGCTCGACGATCGTCACCCGGCTGCCCATGCGGGCGAAGTACTGACCCAGCTCGAGCCCGATCGCGTTCCCCCCGATCACGGCCAGCTCACGGGGAGGCGAGGCGACGTCGAGCGCGGTCGTGCTCGTCAGGTAGCCCGCCTCGGCGAGCCCCGGGATCGGCGGCGCGGCGGGCGAGGCTCCCGTTGCGATCAGGTAGGCGCCGGCGCTGACGCTCGCCCCGTTCACGGAGACGGCGTCGCGCCCCTCGAAGCGCGCGCGACCGGAGAGCAGCTCGAACCCGTACACGTCGACGAGGTCGAGGTACTTCTGCTGGCGCAGCTGCGCGACGAGCCCGTCCTTCCAGGCCACGATCGAGGCGAGGTCGGGCGGGGCGGCCGTCAGGCCGAGCCCCGGGATGGGCGCGGCGGCGGCGAGGTGGCGGAGCTCGGCGGCACGGAGGAGCGCCTTGCTCGGGATGCAGCCCACGTTGACGCAGGTGCCGCCGACCGTCCCCACCTCGGCGAGCGCGACCCGGGCGCCGAGATCGCGCGCGCGGATCGCCGCCGCGAACGCGGCCGAGCCGGAGCCGAGGACGAGCAGGTCGTAGGCGGAGGAGCCGTCGCGGCCGCGAGCGACACGCTGCGGACCGAGGATCTCGACCGCGCCGGGGCGGTAGCCCGCCTCCCGGACGGAGGCGGCGAGCCGGCCGTCGTCCCCGCCGCGAAAGACAGCCTCACCCGCTCGGTAGCTGACCTCGATCTCCTGCGCCCCGGCGCGCTCGAGGGCCGCGGCCACCGTGCGCTCGCAGTGGTCGCAGGTCATCCCCTGGATCGCCATTCGCTTCCGAGCCGACATCGCGCTCCTTTCCCAGTCGTGACACGCGCCAGCGTGAACGCCTTTGCATATATATCACGCAATCAAGATATGAGGCCGCGCGGGCAGGCGCCGAGGCTCTCGCCGGAGGCGGCTACGGGCGGGGCCTGGCCGCTCCCAGGGCGCGCTGGAGCCGCACCATCTTCACCGCGATCTCGATCATCAGCCAGTCGTCGCGGCGGAGGTCGAGCCCGGACAGCTCCGCGATCCGGCGCAGGCGCTGGCGGAGGGTGTTCGGGTGCACGTAGAGGGACTCCGAGGTGGCGCTGATGTTCCCGTGGCGGCGCAGGAACTCCTCGAGCGTGGCCACGAGCTGCGAGCCGCGCTGCGCGTCGTAGTCGGCGAGCCGGGCGACGGCGTCCACCGTCGCGTCGCGGATGCCGCCGTCGAGGGCCACGCGCAGGAGGTACTTGTACGCGCCCAGCTCCTCGTAGGCGAGCACGGCGGGCTCGCCCTTGAGGACGGCGGTGCCGAGGAGCGCCTGCTGCGCCTCGGCGAAGCCGTCGGCGAAGGCGCCCTCCCCCTGGCACACGCTCGAGACGCCGACCGAGACCGGCCGCCCCAGCTCGCCGTGGACCTTGCGCAGCCGCTCGAGCAGCGGCTCGGCGCTCGCGGTCGGCAGCTTCAGGAGCGCACGCAGGGAGTCCTCGCGGCGGTCGAAGAGCGACCCCGGGGCCGCGAGCCGGAGCGCCCGCTCGAGCCCCTCGTCCGCCGGCTCGGCCACGAGCACGAGGTGCGGCAGCGAGAGGTCGCAGCCGAGCCGGGCAGCGCGCCCCTCGAGGTCGCCCCGCGGGCGGCCCCCGGCCAGCTCCTCGAAGAAGTCCTTGATCAGGTTCTTCTCGGTGAGCTGCTCGATCACCTGCACCTTCTTCAGCCCGACCGCGGCCTGGCTCGCGACCGCCCGCCCCAGCTCGACCCGGGCGCTGCCCTCGGCCACGAGCAGGCCGATCAGCTCGCCGTTCGCGACCAAGGGGACGGCGAGCCGCGTGCTCCGGCCGCCGCGCGCGAGCTCGGGCCCGAGCTCCGCGAGCCCGATCGTCTCCCGCGCGTTGCCCGGCTCGGGGTCGCTCGCCTTGCGCTCGAGCTCCTCGCTCGCCGGGTCGAGCAGGTAGACGTGGCAGGCGCGGGCGGCGAGCAGCGGCCGGGCGCCGGCGACGACCGTGCGCAGCAGCTCGTCGAGCGCGTCCGCGCGCGCGATCGCCTCCGCCAGCTCCGTGAGCTGCTCGAGCTCGGACACGCGCAGGCGCGCCTCCTCGTACAGGCGCGCGTTCTCGATCGCCCCCGCGACGAGGGAGGCGGAGGTGACGAGGAAGTCGACCTCGGCGTCCGAGAACTCCCGGGGAGCCTCGGTGTGGGCCATGATCACGCCGATCGGCTCCCCCGAGCGGCCGAGGATGGGCACCGCGAGCAGGGACTGGAAGCGCTCCTCCTCGAGCTCGGGCACGTACTTCACGCGCGGGTCGGCGAGGGCGTTCTCGCGGATGAAGGCGGGCTCGCCGCGCTCGGCGGCCCACCAGGCGAGCCCCTCTCCCCGCTCGAGCACGACCTTGCCGGCCTGGCGCTCGTACGGCGGGGAGGCGGCGCGCAGCACGAGCCGCTCGCCCTCGTCCTCGACGAGGTAGACGAAGCAGGCGTGGACGCCGCTCGCCTCCGAGAGCAGGCGCACGACCGCCCGCAGCACCTCCTTGAGCTCGAGGGAGGAGGCGACCGTGGAGACGATCTCGTGCAGGACCTTCTCGCTCGTTTGCAGCGCCATGCGTGCGGATCGTAGGTCGCGCCCGCGCGTTAGTGAAGCGCGACCGCGCCGAGGTGGGGCCGGTAGGCGCCCGTCTCGAGGATCTCGACGACCTGCTCGACCGCGAAGCGGAGCTCGTCGTCGGTCGTGAAGAAGTGCGGGCCGAGGCGGATCCCCGCGCCCGGCCGGAAGTCGCCGAGGATCCCGCGCGCTTCCAGCTCCGCGTAGACGGCCGCCCCCTCGGGCACGCGCAGGATCACGGCGCCACCGCGCCGCTCCGGCGCCCGCGGGCTGACCACCTCCAGGCCCGCCGCGTCGGCGAGCTCGATCACGAGCTCCGTCTGGCGCAGGGAGCTCTCGCGGATGCGCTCGACGCCGACCTCCTCGATCAGGTCGTAGCCCGCGGTGGCCGCCATGTGCGCGGCGGGATTCGGCGTCCCCGTGAGGAAGCGGGCCGCGCCGGGCGCGTGCTCGAGCTCCTCCTCGAAGGCGAACGGGCGCGCGTGCGCCTGCCAGCCCGTGACGGTCGGCTCGAGGCGCTCCGCGAGATCGGGCCGCACGTACAGCCAGCCGTTCCCGGGGCCGCCGCAGAGCCACTTGACCGAGCCGCCGACGGCGAAGTCGACGCCGAGCGCAGTGACGTCGAGGGGGACGATCCCGGCCGACTGGTAGCAGTCGAGGATCACGTGCGCGCCCGCCTCGTGCGCGCGGCGCACGATCGGCTCGACGTCCTGGATCTCCTGCTCCTTGAAGAGGACGTGGCTGATCGGCACGAGCAGCGTCCGCTCGTCGATCCGCTCGACGATCTCTGCGTCCGACTCGCAGACGACGACGTCGAGGTCGGGCTGCGCCTGGTACAGGTAGCGCACCGAGGGGAAGTTCCCGCGCTCGTAGACGACGCGGTTCCGCGCCGGGTCGACCGGCCGGAAGCACGAGAGCGCGATCGCCTCCGCGATCGCCACGTTCTGGCACATGACCGTCGAGCCGGGGGGCGCGCCGACGATGCGCCCGACCTGGTCTCCGACCGTCCACGGCGTCGCCCACCAGCCCTCCGCCCAGGCGCGGATCCCGCGCTCGGCCCACATGCGCGCGAACTCGGCCAGGCGCTCGGCGGCCTGCCGTGGCATGGGCCCGAGCGTGTGGCTCGCGAGGTACGTCGTCCGCTCGAGGATCGGGAACTCGGCGCGGTAGTCGCGGAGGTCGCGCACGGCCGAAGTCTGCCCGACCCGCGCAGCGCGGCGGGAGGCTCGCAAGTGGACGCCGCTCCCCGCTGGCGCTCGGCGCCCGCGAGGGGCGAAGATGCGGCCGTGCGCGCGCTCGTGCTGGAGGAGCCGGGACGGCCGCTCCGTCCCGCCGAGCTCCCGGACCCGGAGCCGGGGCCCGGCCAGCTCCTGCTGCGCGTGCGCGCCTGCGGCGTCTGCCGCACCGACCTGCACGTCGTCGACGGCGAGCTGCCCGAGCCGAAGCTCCCCCTCGTCCCCGGCCACCAGATCGTCGGCGAGGCGCTGCGCGGAGGCAGCCGCTTCCCGCCCGGCGCGCGGGTGGGCGTCCCCTGGCTCGGCTGGACGTGCGGGGAGTGTCGCTACTGCCGCGCCGGGCAGGAGAACCTGTGCGACCGCGCCCGCTTCACCGGCTACCACCTGGACGGCGGTTACGCCGAGCTCGCCGTCGCCGACGAGCGCTACTGCTTCCCCATCCCGGAGGGCTACCCGGACGAGCAGGCGGCGCCGCTCCTCTGCGCCGGGCTGATCGGCTACCGGGCGCTGCGCCTCGCGGGGGACGCGGAGGCGCTTGGCCTGTACGGCTTCGGCGCCTCCGCGCACATCGTCTGCCAGGTGGCGGCGGCGCAGGGCCGCCGCGTCTTCGCCGGCACCCGAGCGGACGACGAGGCGGCGCAGGCCTTCGCGCGCTCGCTGGGGGCCGTCTGGGCGGGCGACGCGGCCGCCGGGCCGCCCGAGGAGCTGGACGCGGTCATCGTCTTCGCTCCGGTGGGCGCTCTCGTCCCGGCCGCGCTCCGGCACGTCCGGAAAGGCGGCTCGGTCGTGTGCGCCGGCATCCACATGAGCGACATCCCCTCCTTCCCCTACGAGCTCCTCTGGGGGGAGCGGGTCGTGCGCTCCGTGGCCAACCTCACGCGCGCCGACGGGGAGGAGTTCCTGGCGCTCGCGCCGACCGTCCCGGTCCGGACCGAGGTCGAGACCTTCCCGCTCGAGCAGGCGAACGAGGCGCTCGAGCGGCTGCGGCGCGGCGCGCTGCGAGGCGCCGCCGTGCTCGTCCCCTGACCCGGCTCAGCAGGAACCGGCGCAGCCCTCGCCGCGCCAGCTCTCGAGCCCCTCCCGGAGCGCGACCGCGGCCACGACGAGCGCGGCCGCGGGGTCAAGCCACCACAGCCCGAGGAGGGCGTTGCCGAGCAGGCCGGCCAGCACCGCCGCGGCGAGCGCGGCGCAGAGCAGGTTCTGCGTCCCCTCGCCCCGGGTGGCGGCCGAGCCCAGCCGCTCCGCGAGCCGGTGCTTCGCGAGCCCGAGCGCGGGCATCCCGATCAGGCTCGTCGCCACGAGCGCCACGCCCAGCCAACTCGTGTCCGGCTTCTCGGCGCCGGCCAGCTTGTGCACCGCCTCGGCGGTCACGTACGGGGCGAGCAGGAAGAACTGGAGCGCGACGAGCTGCTGCGCCCGCCGCTCGGCCCGCTCCGAGAGCAGCCGCCCGCCCGTGAAGCGCCAGACGATGACGAGGCTGGCGAAGCCCTCGATCGCGGAGTCGATCCCGAACGCCACCAGCGCGATCGAGCCGGCGAGGATTCCCGCGACGACGGCGATCGCGCCCTCCGCCGCCATCCAGGCGAGCGAGAGCCAGGACAGGAGCCGAGCCTGCCGGGCGGCCCGGAGCCAGTCGGCGCTCGGGAGAGCGGTGGAGACGGTCACGACGACCTTCTAGTGGCCCTTGAAGTTTGGTTGGACTCGTAATGTCATCAGGCGGCGATCCGATTCTTGGCCTCGGCGGCGGCGATGCGCCGGTCGCGGTGCTCGCTGTTGCGGTAGCGGACGTGCTCGGCGAGCGCGACTCCGAAGGCGTCCCAGTCGAGGTAGTCGGCGTTGCAGACGACGAACTGGGAGAGCGCCGAGAAGTGGCACTCGACCGGGTTCAGGTAGCTGGCGTAGGTGGGGGTGGGAACGAGCTCGATCCTGTTGGCAGCGGCGAAGTCGCGAATCGGCGGCACCCAGTTGGCCGCGAGGTTGTCCTGGATCCAGTAGATGCGCCGGCGTGCGGGGTAGGCGAGCCGGATCTGGCGCATGAAGAGGAGCATGTCGCTGCCGGCACGCTTGGGTCGCAGCCTGACCCGCAGCCGGTCGGCGTGCACGTCGTAGGCGCCGAACACGTAGCGGATGCCGCTTCTGCGGTTGTAGTCGGCCCGCTGGCGCTCGGGCCTTCCTCTCGGTGCCCAGCCCGCTCCCGGGGTCGGGCGCAGGCTGATCGGCCCCATCTGGTCGAAGCTCACCACCGGCCCGTCCTTCGGCGCTTCCTCGCACAAGGCCGGGATGCGAGCGGTCTTCTCGGCGTAGTCGGGATCGGGGCTGGCCTTCCAGGTGCGGGTGCGCTGGAAGGAGAGCCCGGCCTGCTCGAGCAGCGTGCCAAGGTGGCGCGGCGAGACGCAGATTCCCTCGCCGGCGAGGTGGTGCGCCAGCCGCGGCAGCGACCAGCGGGTCAGCGGGATCCCCTGCGCGTCGGGACGGGCACCGGCCACGGCGACGATCCGCTGCCGCTCGTCACTCGTGATCCGGCGAGGACGCCCGCCCCGGTAGCGAGGGCGCAGGCTGTCCATCCCTCGCTCGTTGAACTCGTGAATCACCTTCCGTACCCAGGACGGATCGGTACGCCACATGTCCGCGATCTGCGGCACCGACATGCGCACGTTCGAGGCCAAGAGCACCGACGCCCGCTGACGCGTGCTCTCGTGCTTGGCACGCCGCGACAACCGCTTCAGCCGTACCGCTTCCTCGTGCCGCAACGGGCGAACGAACACCGACGGGGGACGCATCACCACCTCCATGGTCGAAATGCACCCCACTTCGACAACCAGACCGAGTTTCCGGTCCGACCTTTTCTCAAGGGCCACTAGCGGAAGCGGCCCAGCTCGACCAGCCCCTCGCCGTCGGCGTGGTCGACCTGGAGCGTCGTATGGGTGATCCCGAACTCCTCCGCGAGCAGCCGCTCGAGCTCGCGCCGGCGCGCGTGGCAGTCCTCGCCCGGCCGCACGAGCACGTGCGCCGAGAGCGCCGGGAACCCCGAGGTGATCGTCCAGACGTGGAGGTCGTGGACCTCGACCACGCCGGGCGCCGCGGCCAGACGCTCCCCCAGGGAGCGCGTGTCGATCCCCCGCGGCGCCGCCTCGAGCAGGATCGCCGTCGAGTCGCGGAGGATCGACCACGAGCTCGCGAGCACGAGCAGGCCGATGAGGATGCTCACGAGCGGATCGGCGACGAGCCAGCCCGCCGCCAGGACGAGCACGGCGGCCGCGACCACCCCGAGCGAGCCGGCGAGATCGGCGGCGACGTGCCGCAGGGCGGCCTCCACGTTCAGGCTTCCCGCCCGCGCGCGCACGAGGACGGCGCCCGCGGCGACGTTGACCGCGACCCCGGCGAGCGCGACCACGAGCATCCAGCCGCCGAGCACCTCGGGCGGATCGCCGAGCCTCCGGGCGGCCTCGACGAAGATCCAGATCGCGAGCGCGACCAGCGTGACGCCGTTCGCGAGCGCCGCCAGCACCTCCGCCCGCTTGAAGCCGTACGTCCGCGCCGGCGTCTCCGGCCTCCCGGCGAGCCAGACGGCCACCAGGGCGAGCGCCAGGGAGACGTTGTCGGAGAGCATGTGCACGGCGTCCGCGAGCAGGGCGAGGCTCCCCGTGAGCAGGCCCGCGACGACCTCGACCCCCGTGTAGGAGGCGGTCAGGGCGAGGGCGAGCGCGAGCGCGCGGCGACGCTCGCTCCGCGCGTGATCGTGCCCGTGCCCCATGCCAGGGTTCTAGCGGGCCGGGCGGGCGGTCGCCGCCGGGGCCTGCTCGACCGGCGGCGGGGACGCGTTCGTCAGCACCGCGGCCGCGAGCAGCACCGCGATCGCGACCGCAGCCTCCCCGGCGAGGCTGGGACGGACGCGCGGCACGTCGCCCCGCTCCAGCCGCGGGCGGACGAGGAAGTGGTGCGCCCCGCCCCAGGCGAGCGCGAGCCCGACGAGCGCGCCCTTGACGAGCAGCGCCCGCCCGTACCCCGTCTCCCACAGGTCGGCCAGTTCGGGCAGGCGGACGAGCGCGAGGTAGAGGCCGCCGAGGACCATCGCCGCCACGAGCGCCACCGCCAAGCGGGAGAAGCCGAGGAACGCGGCCCGGCGCAGCCCAGGGGCGACCGGCCACACGCAGAGGGCGAGGGCGACGAGGCCGCCCACCCAGATCGAGGCGGCGACCAGGTGCAGCCAGTCGGCGAGCTGGGCGAGCCACGATGAGTTGGGCTCGGTCGCCTGGTGGCTGGAGAGCGAGAGGCCGGAGGCGAGAGCGAGCGAGAGCACGAGCGCGGGCCAGCGGAGGCCGAGGCGGTCGAAGATCCAGGCGGCGAGGAGGAGCGCGGCCACGACCCCGAAGCCGAAGGTCATGACCAGGAACGCGACCCCGAAGCGGGTCTTCTCGGCGAACGGCTGCAGGTCGCCGTAGAGCAGGTCGCCCAGAGGGAGCTGGAGGGCATTCGAGGCCCGCAGCACGAAGGCGACGATGCCCGCGTCGATCACCGCCACCGCGGCGGCGGAGGTGAGCAGGTGAAAGCGGCGCTCGAGGGCCGCCGGGACGGGCCCTCGCAGCACGACGAGCCGGAGGGTGAGCGGGCCGACGAGGAGGGCGAGCGCGGCGAAGAGCGCCCAGCGCGCGGCATCGTCCTTCCAGGTCGTGCCTCCGGCCCCCACCGCCTGGGTCGGCGGCGGGGCGGGGACGCCGATGCCGAAGGTGAAGACGCCCGCGGGCGAGTGGCCGTCGGAGGAGGTCACCCGCCAGCGCACCGTGTAGGCGGCCCCCCGCACGAGCCCCGAGACCGGGGCGACGACGACCCGGCCGCGGTCGCGCGTCGTCGCCGCGCCCGAGACGACGCGACCGTCCGCGGCGAGCACGCGGATCGCCTGCGGGGTGACGGTCACCGCCTGGTTGAAGACGAGCCGCACCTCGCTGGGCGGCGCCGCCAGCGTCGCCTGCGTCGCCGGGGAGGCACCCTTCAGGGTCGCGTGGGCGAGGGCGGCGGAGGGCAGGAGGAGCGCCACCCCAGCGCAGGCCGCGAGCGCGAGGAGCCGTCTCACGGCCCCCCCAGCTCGCCGAAGCGGCCGAAGATGGGCGCCGCGTCCCGGTCGGCGTAGAGCAGGACCGCGAGCACGACCCAGGTGAGCGCGAAGCCGGCGCTCCAGACGAGCCGCCGCGGGCGCAGCGCCTGGCCGAGGGGGAAGAGGGAGGCGGCGACGAGCGTCCAGCCGATCGTGTGGTGGAGGAAGGCCGAGCGCGAGTACAGCCACGGGTTCTGCTCGTGCACGAGGAAGGCGATCCCGGAGACGAGGAGCCCGGCCGCGACCGCGAGCGAGGGGAGCGCTCCCCGGAGCTTCCCCCGCACGGCGGCGAGCTGCGCGGCCCCCGCGAGCAGGGCCGCCTGCGCCCAGACCGCGTGGGCGAGCAGGTGCAAGGTGGAGAAGGTCGAGAAGACGGCGATCACCCACAGCCCGACGCTCGAGCCGAAGGCGAGCGCGGGCCAGAGGTAGGCGCGCCACCGACGGCGGCGGAAGACGTCCGGGCCGACGATCACCTCCGCGAGCAGGACGAGCCCGAGGAGCAGGGCGACGGACGCCGCGAGCCAGTGGGCGGTCTCAGCGCGGGGAACCATGCTCCCCGCCCTCGAGATCCTCGACGAGCCCGGGGGCGATCGCCAGGGCGAACACGAGCCCGACCAGGACGACGAGCAGCGGCGGCTGGACGAGGTAGTCGTAGGCTCCCTTGCCTTCCGGATACAGGAAGGCGACCCGGTAGGGCTGCACCGCCGCCCAGACGACGCCCGCGAGCATCGTCAGCGGCCCCAGGAGCTGCACCGCCAGACCGCGGAGCTGACGGCGCGTGGCGGGAGAGCGGCGCCGTGCCGCCCGCTCCGAGATGGTGGTGGCGATCTCCGAGCTCACCCAGTGCCCCCGCGACAGTCTCGCCCGCCGGGCCCCCGCTGCGCAAGCGCCTTCGGCGGGCCCGGCCCGGGTCGGGCATGATGGCGCGGTGCGCCGCTTCCGCCTCGCCGCCCTCGCCGCCGTGGCGGCCTTCTCGGCCTCGGTCGCGGTGGTCGCCCTCGCCTCGGCGACGGCGAACGGCCTTCCCGCCTACACCGACGGGTATCAGTCCTGGCCGAAGCTGAACCGCAAGCCGGTCACGGGCGGCTCCCCGGCCCACGGCGGGACGAAGAACGTCTACGCCTCCAAGCGGAAGGTCGGCAAGGCCTTCCCGAACGGGACCGTGATCGTGAAGTCGATCGCGCGGCCGGGCGACCGGCGGGCGCGGCCCTCGCAGGTCGCGGTCATGCGCAAGGTCGCGGGGCGCTGGCAGTTCGTCGAGTACCAGCTCTCGGGCACGCGCTACACCGTGCTCGCGCAGGGCCAGCTCTGCCTCTCCTGTCACGTGCGAGCGCGCGCGAACGACTACGTGTTCACGAAACGCTAGGGCCGCTCGGCGACACTAAAGGGACATGGGCCTCACCACGGGCACGGGGCCGTTCGGCCCCCATCCGCGCGGGCGGCTCAGCTTCGAGCCGCCGGTGCGGGTCGTGTACGTCGAGCCGTGGCCACGGCGGGTGCGCGCGCTCGCCGGCGGAGAGACGATCGTGGACAGCGAGCGGACGGTGCTCGTGTACGAATCGGGCCGCCTGCCGCGCTACGCCTTCCCGGCCGAGGACGTCTCCGCGCGAGCGGGGGCGGAGCCCGAGCCGGAGGTCGAGGGGTACGTACGCGTCCCCTGGGAGGCCGCGGAGCGCTGGCTCGAGGAGGACGAGGAGCTGATCGTGCATCCGCACGATCCCTACCACCGGATCGAGGTGCTGCGGAGCTCGCGACACGTGCGCGTCCTGGTGCACGGCGAGCTCGTCGCGGAGTCGAGCCGGCCGAGGATCCTGTTCGAGACCGGCCTGCCGCCGCGCTACTACCTGCCGCGCGAGGACGTGCGCATGGACGCCCTCGAGCCGCGCGATCGAGACGGGCTGCGCGTACAAAGGCTGGGCGACGTACTGGGATGCGCTCACCGCGCGCGGGCGCGTGCCCGCGGTCGCCTGGAGCTACCCGGAGCCGCTCCGCGAGGGCGAGCCGATCCGGGGGCTCCTCTGCTTCTTCCAGGAGCGGGCGGAGATCGAGGTCGAGGTGGACGGCGCCGCCGTCTCCCCGCCGCCGACGGCCTGGTCGGACACCGGGTGGCTCCGGGCGCCGTGGGTCAGGCGGCACGCACGCGCTTGAAGGCCTCGATCGCGCGCTCCAGGTGCTCCGGCTCCAGCGCGGCCGACATCTGCACGCGGATCCGGGCCGTGCCCTCGGGGACGACGGGGTAGCCGAAGCCGGTGACGAAGACGCCCTCGTCGAGCAGGCGCTCGGAGAGGGCCATCGCCTCGGCGGTGTCGCCGATGACGATCGGGATGATCGCCGCCTCGCCCGGAAGCGGCGAGAAGCCCGCCTCCGTGAGCGCCGCCCGGAACGCGCGCGTGTTCTCGCGCAGGCGCGCGAGCAACTCGGGCCGCTCGAGCATGAGCTCGATCGCGCGCAGCGCGCTGCAGGCGACCGTCGGCGGGAGGGCGTTCGAGAAGAGCTGCGGGCGCGAGCGCTGCGCGAGCAGGTCGCAGACCTCCTCCGAGGAGGCGACGTAGCCGCCGGCCGCCCCCCCGAGCGCCTTCCCCAGCGTGCCCGTGAGGACGTCCACCTCGCCCAGGAGCCCGAAGTGCTCGACGACCCCGCGACCCGTCTCCCCCAGCACGCCCACCCCGTGCGAGTCGTCCACGATCACGACCGCGTCGTGGGCGCGGGCGAGCTCGACGATGTCGGGGAGCTTGCAGAGGTCGCCCTCCATGGAGAAGACGCCGTCGGTGACGATCAGCTTGCGGGCGTCGCGAGGAGCCGCGGCCAGACCGTCCCGGAGCGCGGCCAGGTCCGAGTGGGGGTAGATCACCTTCTGCGCCGGGCGCGCGAGGCGGATCGCGTCGATGATCGAGGCGTGGTTGAGCTCGTCGGTGAAGATCACCGTGCTCTCGTCGGTCAGGGTGGGGATGACGGCCTCGTTCGCGTTCCAGCAGGAGACGTAGGTGAGCGCCGCCTCCGTCCCCGAGAGCTCGGCGAGCTTGCGCTCGAGCTCGAGGTGGGGCGCGAAGGTGCCGCAGATGAAGCGCACCGAGGCCGTCCCCGCCCCGTAGCGCTCGAGCCCCTCGATCCCGGCCCGCACGACCTCGGGGTGCCCGGCCAGGCCGAGGTAGTTGTTCGAGGAGAGGACGATCACCTCGCCGCGCCCGGCCATGCGCACGACCGGCCCCTGCGGCGACTCGAGCACGTTGAAGCGCTTGTAGGTGCGTGCCGCGCGCAGGGCCTCCAGCTCGGCGCCGACCTGCTCGATCAAGGTCGCGTTCATGGGCTCCCTCCATTCGCTCCAGTCGGGCGCAGGACGATCTTGCAGGCCTCGCCCGTCTCGAGCAGCGCGAAGGCCTCCTCGAAGCGCTCGAGCGGGAGCTCGGCCGTGAGCAGCGGCCGCAGGTCGACGACCCCGTGCTCGAGCAGCCAGCGGGTCGTGTACCAGGTCTCCCAGATCTGGCGTCCGTTGACCGCGCTGACGGTGACGTTCTTGAAGATGAGCGACTCCGCGATGTCGATCGTCGCCGGCCGCGAGGGGATCCCGAAGAGGACGACGTGGCCGCCGTGCCGGACGATCCGGAACGCGTCCTCGATCGCCTTCAGCGCCCCCGACATCTCGAACACGACCCCCATCCCCACGCCCTCGTTGTGCTCGAGGAACCACGCGGGGACGTCCTCCACCTCGTCCACGTCGACGACGCCGTCGACGCCGAGCGAGCGCGCCAGCCCGATGCGGAAGGCGACGTGGTCGGAGGCGAGCAGCCGGCCGGCGCCGAAGGCGCGCGCGATGGCGATGGTGAAGAGACCGACCGGCCCGCACCCGAGCACGGCCACCGCGCGTCCGGCCAGCTCCTGCGTCGAGGTGGCGAAGACGGCGTTGCCGAAGGGCTCCTGCAAGCAGGCGATCTCCGGCGGCAGCTTGGCGCGGTCGTTCTGCCAGATGACCGAGGCGGGGACGGCGACGTAGTCGGCGAAGCCGCCGTCGCGGTCGACCCCGAGGATCCGCGTCCGCTCGCACATGTGCGCACGTCCGGTGCGGCAGTGGAAGCAGCGCCCGCAGGTGACGTGGCTCTCGCAGGAGACGTAGTCGCCCTCGGCGACGTCGCGGACGGAGCTGCCGACGGCGACCACGGTCCCGGCCAGCTCGTGTCCCAGCGTCAGCGGCGGCCGGACGCGCTCCGCCGACCACTGGTCCCAGCGGGCGATGTGGAGGTCGGTGCCGCAGATCGACGCCGCCTCGATCCGCACGAGCACCTCGTCCGGGCCGGGCGACGGTACGGGCACCTCGTCGAGGACGAGGCCGGGCCCGGCCTCGCGCTTGCGGACGGCGCGCATCGTCTCCACGGCGGGACGATCTTGCCACGGCAGGTTCCAACGCGGTGTCAGACACCGCCGCTCGAGCCGCTGCGGCGGCGGTCGGGACACCCTCCCCCGTTCGGCCATGACCCGAGGGCGGAAAGCCAGGATGGAAGCGCCAACCCAGGTGTGGAGCGATTGGCACTGATTTGTGACGAACGACCCTTGACAGCCACCGGTGTCTGACACCGGGTGTGGCGACGCCACAACAGCGGTTCGGCTTTCCACCGATGACATCCGGTCCTGGGCCCGGACAGCATGCGCCCGTGGAGCGCCTGTCGCCGCCCCCGTGGAAGGTCAAGGTCGTCGAGCCGATCGAGCTGCGCTCTCCTGCCGAGCGCCGGGTCGCGATCGGCGAGGCGGGCTACAACACGTTCCTCCTCCGCTCCGAAGACGTCTTCGTCGACCTGCTCACCGACAGCGGCACCTCCGCGCTCTCGCAGGAGCAGCGCTCGGCGATGGAGCTCGGCGACGAGGCCTACTCCGGCTCGCGCAGCTTCTTCCGCCTCGAGCAGGCGGTTCGGGAGACGTTCGGCTACCGCTACGTCATCCCCACGCACCAGGGACGCGGTGCCGAGCACTTGCTCGCCCGCGCGCTCGTCCGGCCGGGGTCGCTCGTCCCCTCCAACCTCTACTTCACCACCTCGCGCGAGCACGTCGAGCTCGCGGGTGGCCGCTGGGTGGACGTCGCCGTCGCCGAGGCGACCGAGCCCGAGTCGACCTTCCCGTTCAAGGGGAACATCGACCTCGAGCGGCTGGAGCAGGTGCTCGCCGAGGCCGGGCCGGAGGGTGTCGCCTACGTCCGCCAAGAGGCGTGCCTGAACATGGCCGGCGGCCAGCCCTTCTCGCTCGAGAACCTCGCCGGCGTGCGGGAGCTGACCCGCCGCCACGGGGTGCCGTTCATCCTCGACGCGACCCGCATCTCCGAGAACGCGCTCTTCGTCAAGGAGCGCGAGCCCGGGTACGCCGAGCGCGCGCTCCCGGACCTGATCCGCCTGATCGCCGACCACGCGGACGGCGCCGTCTTCTCGTCCAAGAAGGACCACTTCGTGCCGATCGGCGGCTTCGTGGCCGTGGACGACGTCGAGCTTGCCCGCAGGCTCCGCGAGCAGGTCGTCGTGTACGAGGGCTTCCCGCACTACGGGGGCATGGCCGGACACGACATGGAGGCGCTCGCGCAGGGGATCCGCGAGTCGACCGACGAACGGATCGTCCGGGCGTACGTCGCCCAGGCCCGCTACCTGGGTGGGCTGCTCCGGGAGGCCGGTGTCCCCGTCGTCCTCCCGATCGGCGCGCACGCCGTGTTCGTCGACGCGAAGCGCTTCCTCCCCCACCTCGACCAGCCAGCCCTACGGGCCCAGTCGCTCGCTGCGGCCTTCTACCTCGCTGGCGGCGTCCGCTCGATGGAGCGAGGCATCGTCTCCGGCCAGCACGGCCGAGAGCCCTACGACGGGCTCGAGCTCGTGCGGCTGACGCTGCCCCGCCGGGTCTACACGCAGGAGCACCTGACCTGGGTCGCGGACGTCGTCACGCACGTCCATGCGCGCGCGAGCGAGGTGCCCGGGCTCCGCTTCACCTACGAGCCGGAGCACCTGCGCTTCTTCCTCGCCCGCTTCGCGCCGCTCTCCCCGTACCCGGACCTCGCGCTTGAGCACGGCGCGGTCGCGCCCGCCCTCACGCGGGCGTAGGACTCACTCGTCCCGCCGCGGGCGCAGGTAGACGAGCCAGTAGACGGCACCGACCATCAGCGCGCCGCCGATCACGTTCCCGATCGTGACCGGGAGCAGGTTGCCGGCGAGGAAGCTCCCCCAGGTCAGCCCGTCCAGGTCGGGCGCGTCCCCGAGCCCGGCCACGAACGCCTCGTCCGACTTCACGAGCAGCCCGATGGAGATGAAGTACATGTTCGCGACCGAGTGCTCGAAGCCGGCGGCGACGAAGGCGGCGATGGGCGGGATGATCGCCAGGATCTTGTCGGTCGTCGTGTGCGCGCCGTAGGTGAGCCAGACGGCGAGGCAGACGAGCGCGTTGCAGAGCATCCCCAGCGCGACCGCCTGCACGAAGCCGAGGCTCGTCTTCGCCGCCGCGATCGAGAGCACCGCCTGCCCGACCGCGCCCCCGCCGAGCTCGTACTGCCCGGAGACGTAGACGATGAGCGCCGTGGCGAAGGCGCCGACGAAGTTCCCGATCCAGACGAGCGTCCAGTTCCCGAGCAGCTTCGCGGTCGACACGCGCCGGCTCGCCCAGGCCATGACGATCAGGTTGTTGCCGGTGAAGAGCTCCGCGCCGGCGACGACGACGAGGATCAGCCCGAGCGTGAAGACGAGCCCGGCGAGCAGGCGGACGACGCCGTAGGGCAGCTCGCCTCCGCCGGCGGAGACGGTGGTGGCGAAGATCGCCCCCAGCGCGATGAAGGCGCCGGCGAGGACCGAGAGCACGAAGACGTTGACCCGGTCCATCCCGGCCTTCGTGACGCCGACGGACTCTGCCTTGCGTGCGACCTCGGCGGGCGCCAGCGCGTCCAGCCCGGTCGGCGTGAACGGCGCCTCGCTCACGAGCGACAGCCTGACCGCCGGGCCGGACCTCGGCGCCCACCCGGTGTCCGGCCCCGAAGGCGAGGACCACGGTGAGGACGCGGCCCGCGGTCGTTGCGGCTTGCGTCCGCTCTCGGGTTCGGGCGGCGATCTCCTCCGACGCGACTCGCGAGGTCGAGCGCCTCGTCCACCTCGGCCTACCCGGCCCGACGTCGCGCGACGCTGAAGAAGCCGACGCCCGGACTCGAACCGGGGACCCCTTCATTACGAGTGAAGTGCTCTACCAGCTGAGCTACGTCGGCGAGGAGCCGGATGGCCGGCACCAGTGTAGTCGGTCGGGTCGAAGCCCGAGCGCCCGCCCGCGAGGCTAGAGGGCCGTCGCGCCGGCGCGCGCGCCGGCGGGCTCGACGAAGCGGCAGAGCGCGTTCACGAGCCGCATGTCGGCGACTGTCTTGCAGTCGGCGTCGAGCAGGCGCGGCGAGCAGACGAGCTCCACGCGGCACTGCGCACGCGAGGTGGCGACGTTGATCCGGTTGGCGTCGAAGACGAAGCCCAGGCCCCGCGGGGCCTCGCCCGCGCTCGAGCTCGCGAGCGAGACGAGCACGACCGGCGCCTCCTGCCCCTGGAACTTGTCCACCGTCCCCACCCGCACACCCGCGGGCACGCACGCGCGCAGCGTGCGCACCTGCGCGTTGTCGGGGGTGACCACGAGGACGTCCTCGACGCCCAGCGGCCGCTCGCGCCCGGCCTCGTCCGCGTACGGCGATCCGAGCAGCGCCTCGATCGCGGCCGCGACCGCCCGCGCCTCCTCCCACGACATCTGCCCGTTGCCCGCATGCGCGACCTCGCGCACGAAGAGGCCGTCACCTGCCGCGAGGCTCCGCCGCGCGCACACCTCGGCACAGACGAGCCGGCCCGCGTAGTAGGCCTCGAGCGCGCGCCCCGCACCGCCTCGGCGTCAGCTCGCCGTCAGATCGGAGAGGTCGACTGTGTTCCAGTGCTCGGCGACCTTGCCGTCGGCGTAGCGCACGAAGTCCATCACGCGGATCGTCACGCGCCTGCCGCTCGGCGGGATTCCGAAAAGCTCGTGCAGATGCGTCCCGGTGAACGTCTTGTGCGTGGCGACGAGGTCGCCCTCGGCGACCATGTGCACGATCGTCGCGTCGTGGTCGGGAAGCGCCTCGCGGATCGCGCCGAGGATCGCCCGGACGCCCTCAGGACCACCCGGGAGCCCCGGAGGCGCGGAATGGTCGACGAAGCTCTCCGCGACGAACTCCTCTACTCGCCCGAGCTCGCCGCGGTGCTGGAGGACCTCGACGAAGCGACGCTGGCGCTCACGGTTTGCGACGGCAGTGGACGTGGTGGTGGCCATTGCTGCTCCTCCTGGATCGGGTACCGCGGATATCGTCAGGGTACTTTCCAATCTTGTCAAGTAGATTTCACGTATGGACTTCGACGCCGAGAGCGTGCGCGCGCGCCGGGAGCAGATGCTGCTGCGATTGCTCTTCCGGGCGACCCACGCGATGAACGCGGCGATGGCCGAGCGTGTCCGCGCCCGCGGCCACGGGAGCTTCCAGCCGGCCTTCACGGCGCTGCTCGCCCACGTCGACACCGAGGGCACGTCCGTCTCCGACCTTGCCCGGCGCATGGGCGTGACGCGCCAGGCGGTCAGCCAGCTCGCCCGAGCGATCGAGGCAGCGGGACTCGTCGAGCGTGTCCCTCATCCGACCGACAGGCGCAGCGTCGTCGTCCGCCACACCGACGCGGGGCGCCGCGTCCTGCTCGACGCGCTGGACGTCATGGCGGGACTCGAGAACGAGTACGGGCTGCTCGTCGGGCAGGAGCGACTCGCGGACCTGAAGCGCCTGCTCGCCGACTTGGTCGCCGAGATCGACCCGCGCGGCGGGCTCCGGCCCACCTGAGGCAAGGGCTGTGTGGTCGCCCTCCTCGAGCCGCCTGCGTTCCTCGGCATCCCGGGCACCGGGCGTCGAGGAGGCAGTCGTCTCGGCCACGGTCCGATCGGTCAAGGCCGAGCGGGAAGCTCGCGGTAGCGCCGCCTGACCGGGCGCGCTCCTCCCTACCTGCCGCTCGAGCGGATCCCTACGATGCCCGGCGTGGACCTCGACGAGTACCGCCGGGAGAGCCTCGCGTCCTGGGAGACGATGGCGGCCGGCTGGGAGCGAGCGCGGGAGCGGATCGAGGAGACGGCCGCCCCGGTGCGGGGGTGGCTGCTGCGCGAGCTCCGGCCGCAGCGGGGCGACACGGTGCTCGAGCTCGCGGCCGGGCCCGGGGAAGTGGGCTTCGCGGCGGCGGCGCTCGTGGGGGAGGAGGGGCGCGTGCTCTCGAGCGATCGCAGCCCGGCGATGGTCGAGGTCGCGCGCCGCCGCGCCGCCGAGCTCGGCCTGCGCAACGTCGAGCACCGCGTCCTCGACGCCGAGGCGCTCGAGCTCCCGGACGCGTGCGTGGACGGCGTCGTCTGCCGCTTCGCCTACATGCTGCTCGCGGATCCCGCCCGCGCCTTCGCCGAGACGCGCCGCGTGCTGCGCTCCGGCGGGCGGCTCGCGCTCGCCGTCTGGCGCGAGGCGGAGCGCAACCCCTGGGTGTCGATCTCCGGGCGAATGCTCCTCGCGCGCGGCCACCTCCCGCCGCCCGCGCCCGGCGCGCCCGGCATGTTCGCGCTCGCGAGCGAGGAGCGGCTGCGAGCGCTCCTGGCGGCGTCCGGCTTCGGCCACGTCCGCTGCGAGGACGTGCCGGTGCTCTTCGTCTACCGCGACGTGGACGAGTACGTCGTGCGCTCGCGGGAGACGGGCGGCATCTTCCGGCGGGTCTTCGACGAGCTACCCGCGGAGGAGCGCGCGTCGCTGACGGCAGAGCTCGCGGCCGCCTTCGAGCCCTTCGCCGCCGACGGGCGCATCGAGCTCCCCGGCCTCGCGCTCTGCGCGGTCGCGAGCTGAGCGCGGCTACGGGCGCAGCTCGACGACGCCGCCGACGGCGAGCGTCTCCGTAAGGGCGCGGGCGAAGCGCCGTGACTCCTCCCACACCGAGACACCGAGTCGCCCATGCTCGACGGCCTGCGCGCGCTCGAGGACACCTTCCCGGCCCAGCCCGGCCAGTGCGGGGCGCTCCTCGGACTCGGGGCCGACCTGTGCCCCGGCCACGTCTCCCGGCCCGACGCCTTCTCCCGTCTGTGGCCGAAGCTGCGCGCCGGCTACCTGCTCGATGTGCGGGAGCCTCGACGGCGGCCGAGCAGGCGGCGCTAAGCGCCTCCCCCGAGGGGCCCGTCGGGCCGCCGCGCCCGAGGCCGCGCTCGGGCTGCGCCCTCCTCCCTTGACGCCGGGAGGGCGGCAACGTTGAATCGAGCTGACATGTCAGACCCCTCCGTTCTCGCCGCCGCCTCTCGGCCGGGACGGCTCGCAGCCACGACCGCCGGCCTCCGCCGCCGGCCTCTGCTCGGCTTCGCGCTGGGGGCGGCCGCGATCGCCCTGCTCCTGGGCGCGCTCGAGGGCTGGCGCGAGCTGGGGCAGGCGACGATCAACGGCATCGTCGCGGGCAACTACTTCGCGCTGGGGGCAGTCGGGCTGACCCTGATCTTCGGGGTACTCCGGCTGGTCAACTTCGCGCACGGGGAGTTCCTCACCTTCGGCGCCTACATGCTCGTCGCCGGGAACGCGCTCGGCCTTCCGCTCCTCGCCTCCGCCGCCTTCGGAGTGCTCGCCACCGCCGCGCTCGGGCTGCTGCTCGAGGTCGGCCTCTGGCGTCCCGTCCGCCGGAAGCGCGTCGGCGAGCTGCAGCTCCTGCTCCTCGCGCTCGGCCTCGCCTTCCTCATGCGGAACGCGATGGCCTTCGTCGCGGGCCCCGAGGACCGGCGCGCGGGCGCGAACGTGACCGCCGGCCTGCACCTCGGCGAGCTCCGCATCGGCCGGACCGAGCTGATCGTGACCCTGGTCGGAATCTGCGCGATCGTGGCCGTCGCGGTCGTTCTGCGGTCGACCTCGCTCGGCCGCCAGACGCGGGCGCTCGCGGACAGCATCCAGCTCGCGGAGACGACGGGCATCGACACCGACCGCATCGTCCTGATCACGTGGGCGACGAGCGGCGGCCTTGCGGGGCTCGCGGGGATCCTGTACGCGCTCCCCGCCGGGACCGTCCACCCCAACCTGGGCTTCGGGCTGATCCTAAGCATCTTCGCCGCGGTGGTCGTCGGTGGGATCGGGAACGCCTACGGAGCGCTGGCCGGAGGCCTCCTGATCGGGCTCGCCCAGGAGTGGTCGACCCTCGTCATCGACCCAGCGATGAAGGTCGCCGTCGGCTTCGCGGTGCTGATCGCGACGCTGCTCGTGCGGCCGCAGGGACTCTTCGGCCGGGCTCGGGGAGTCGAGGGATGACGGAGCTCGGCCTCCTCGGGGTCACGATCGAGTTCCTCTGGAACGTCGACTTCTGGATCAACGTCGGCGTCCTGGCCACGACCTACGGCGTCTTCGCGCTCGGGATCCAGCTCAACGTGGGAACGACCGGGATCTTCAACTTCGGGCAGGCCGGGTTCATGGCGGTGGGCTCCTATGGGATGGGCATCCTCGTCGTCAAGGCGGACGTGTCCTTCTGGCTCGCGCTCGTGCTCGGCGTCCTGATCGCGATCGCCGCCGCGCTCCTCGTCGGGCTGCCCTCGCTCCGGCTCCGCTCCGACTACTTCGCGATCTCGACACTCGCCTTCAGCGAGATCGTGCGCTACGTCGCCGACAACTGGGACGGGCTGACAGGCGGGAACCTCGGCCTGTTCGGGTACACGGACAGCTGGACGGCAGCCTCCGCCCGGATCGACGAGCTGCTGGAGCGGATCGGCGTCGCGCCGCGCTTCCTGCTGCCCCTCCTCCTCGTCAACCTCGCCATCCTGCTCGCGGCGGCACTCGTCGTCCTGCTGCTCGTCCGCTCGCCCTGGGGCCGCGTGCTGCGCGCCATCCGCGAGGACGAGGACGCGGCCCGCTCGCTGGGGAAGAACACCTTCGCGTACAAGCTCCAGTCGCTCTCCTTGGCCTCGTCGCTCGCCGCCGTCTCCGGCTACATGCTGGCAATCAACATCTCCATCCTCTCCCCGGCCAACTTCGAGCCCGTCCTGACCGCCTACGGCTACGTGATCGTCATCCTGGGGGGCCTGGGCAGCTACGCGGGTGTCGTCGTCGGGTCGGCCCTGCTCATCTTCGTGCTGGAGGCGACCCGGTACCTGGAGTTGCCTTTGTCGGACGCGCGCATCGCCTCGCTCCGGTTCATGATCGTCGGCGCCGTCCTCATGGCGCTGGTCGTCTTCCGGCCCCAGGGGCTCTTCGGCCGCCGGGAGGAGCTGACCCTCCGTGCCCGCTGAGACCTCCTCCCGGCGCCCGCTGCTCTCGGTGCGCGGCGTGACGAAGCGCTTCGCCGGAGTCGTCGCGGTCGATGGTGCGAGCTTCGACGTCGCCCCCCACTCGATCACCGCGCTGATCGGCCCGAACGGGGCCGGGAAGTCGACTCTCTTCAACGTCGTCACCGGCTTCACCCGGGGCGACGCAGGCGACGTCCTCCTGGACGGCGAGCCCATCTCCGGGCGCAGCCCGCACGTGATCGCTCGGCGCGGGCTCGTCCGCACCTTCCAGCTCACGAAGGCGCTCGCGGTGATGACCGTCCTCGACAACATGCTGCTCGCGGCTCCCGGGAACCCGGGCGAGCGGCTCGGCCTCGCCCTGCTCCGTCCCGTGTGGCGCCGGGCCGAGCGCGCTGCGCGCGAGCGCGCGCTCGAGCTGCTGGACGTCTTCGGCCTCTCCGCCCGCGCCGGGGACTACGCCGGCACGCTCTCGGGCGGGCAGCGCAAGCTGCTCGAGCTCGCTCGGGCCCTCATGCTGGAGCCGCGCATCCTGCTCCTCGACGAGCCCCTGGCCGGCGTCAACCGCACGCTGGCCCGGTCGCTGCTCGAGCACATCGAGGCCCTGCGCGCGCAGCGGGGGCTGACCATCCTGCTCGTGGAGCACGACATGGACGTGGTCATGCGCCACTCCGACACCGTCGTCGTGATGGCGGAGGGACGCGTGCTCACGAGCGGCAGGCCCGCCGACGTGCAGCGAGATCCCCGCGTCGTCGAGGCCTACCTCGGCGCCGGCGCCTCCCCGGAGGGTGCCCGATGACGGACGGCGACGTGCTCGCGGTCGAGGGGGTCGAGGCGGGCTACTTCCCCGACGTCCCCATCCTGAACGGCGCCCACCTGCGGATCGCGGCCGGCGAGATGGTCACGATCGTGGGCCCGAACGGAGCCGGCAAGTCGACCCTGGTCAAGGTCGTCATCGGGCTGCTACCGCCCTGGGCGGGAACGGTCCGCCTGCGCGGGGAGGACATCACCGGGCGCAAGCCGCACGCGATCGTCGCGCGCGGCGTCGGCTACGTCGCCCAGCGCGACAACGTCTTCCCCTCCCTGTCGGTGGAGGAGAACCTGCTCTTGGGCGGGCTTCCGGCCCGCGCCCGAGCCGCGGACAACCGGCTGGAGGAGATGTACGAGCTCTTCCCGCGCCTGCGCGAGCGGCGGCGCAACGCCGCCGGCGCCCTCTCCGGCGGCGAGCGGCAGATGCTCGCTCTCGCCCGCGCGCTGATGGCGAGTCCCGACGTCCTGCTCCTGGACGAGCCCTCCGCGGGCCTCTCGCCGGTAGCGGTCGACCTCATGTTCGAGCAGATCTCGCTGGTCAACGCCCGGGGCATCGCGATCCTCATGGTCGAGCAGAACGCGCGCCGGGCGCTCGCCATCTCCCACCGCGGCTACGTCTTGGACGCGGGCCAGAACCGATTCGAGGGCCCGGGGCCGGAGCTGCTCCGAGACCCGAAGGTGGTCGAGCTGTACTTGGGCGGACAGCCGGCGGGCGCGAGCGACGCCTGAGCGTCAGCGCTCGAGCACGAACAGCGGTCGCCCGATCCGGGCCTCGAGCCGCAGGAAGCGCGAGAGGGCAGACGAGCGCAAGCGGTGGACGAGGCGCACGACGGGGGCCAGGTCGTCCACGTCGTAGAGGAGGAAGATCGTGTAGGGCAGCGGCGCCGGCTGACCGGTCAGGAAGAGATCGTCGTCGAACGACGCGAGCAGGCGGGCGCCCTCAGCCTCCATCCCCCCGAGCAGTCCGGCGAACTCGTCCAGCGCGGACTCGCGCTCCTCGTGGGGAGCCGCGAACCAGCCCTCGGTCGCGGCCACCAGGATGAGGACGCGATAGGGGGGATCGAGCTCCGGCGGTGCGTACTCCACGGCGGGGCGAGCCTATCAGGCTCGTACGAAACATTGAAATCGTCTTCAAGATCTTGTAGCGTCGAAAGGCACGTGATCCGGCTCCACGCCCATACGAAGGGAGGCCCGCTCGGTACCGCTCGAGCAGCCCAGGCGGCCGGGCGCACATCCGCGGACAGGAGGACAAGCATGCGCAGGAACCTGGTGAGAGGGGCTGCGGTCGCAGCCTTCGTCACGCTTCTCGCCGCCGTCGCCGGCTCCACCAGCGCCAGTGGGGCCCAGCAGGCGGGCTTCACGCTCCGCATCGGGGTCGTGGTCCCGTTCACGGGCGCCTCGGCGGTGTTCGGCCCCGCGTACGCGAAGGCCGCGGGCCTCGCCGTCCAGCAGGCGAACAAGGCCCTCAAGGAGGCGGGTATCCGGGACGTCAAGCTCCAGATCGAGTACGCGGACGACGGCACGACCCCCGAGGGCGGCGTCAACGCCGCGCGGAAGCTCATCTCGAAGGGCGCGAACTGCATCCTCGGCGCGCTCACCTCGGCGAGCTCGATTGCGATCGCGCAGGCGGCGACGGTACCGGCCCGCGTACCGCAGATCGGCCCCAACAACTCGAGCCCTGCGCTGACGACCCTCGCCGACAACGGCTACTACTTCCGCCTCATGCCGTCGGACGTCCTGCAGGCGCCCATCCTCGCACGCGTGATCCGGGACGAGCTCGGCGCCGGCAAGACGGTCTCTCTGGCTGGGCGCAACGACGCCTTCGGCACGGGTCTCTTGCCGCTGCTGAAGGCCCGGCTGGAGAAGCTGGGGATGAACGTGAAGGGCCCGCTCCTGTACGACCCGACCGCGGCCAGCTACAACTCCGAGGCCGACGAGATCGTCAAGGGCAACCCGGACGCGTACGTCGTCCTCGACTTCCCGGCGAACTACGCGAAGGTCGCGGCGGCGCTCCTGCGCACGGGCCGCTTCAGCGGCGACAAGCTCTTCGTCGCCGGGGGCTGGCCGGCCACGATCCCGTCCTTCATCCCTGCCCAGGCGCTCGAGGGCGCGCGCGGCACCTCGGCCGGCTCGCTCACGGGCACGAAGGCGGCCGAGGCCTTCCACCAGCTGTACACGACCACGCCCGGGACGAAAGACCGCCAGACGCTCGAGCTGAACAACTTCGACGGCGCGATGATCTGCATCCTGGCCGCGCTGGCCGCGAACTCGGGCAAGGGCTCCGAGATCGTCAAGGAGATCCCGCGCGTGTCGACGGCGCCCGGCAAGGCGTTCACGTTCCTCAACCTCGTGGACGGGATCAGGTGGATCCGCGAAGGCAGGGACGTCAACTACGAGGGCGTCGGCGGACCGGCCGGCTTCGACCGGAACGGCGACCTGAAGGCGGCCGTCTACAACGTGTTCACGTACAAGGACGGCAAGCAGCAGGTGCTCCGCCAGATCCGCGTGAAGAAGTGACGTAGAGTCGGCACACCGCGCCGGGGGGACCCTGCGCCCCCCGGCGCCCCGCCGTCTGTGACCAGCAACGACCTCGCCCACTGTGCCGCCACGCTCAGCGCCGCTCCGGCCGAGGTCGCCTTCGCGTACCTGGCGGAGGCGTCGAATCTCGGTTCGTGGGCGCTCGGTTGCTGGGGCGCGACGGCGGTCTCGGAGGGGCTCGTGCGCGGACGGTCGCTCTACGACGGGCGCGAGACGGTCGTCCGCGCCGTGCCCGACCCCGAGCGGCTGGCGGTCGACTTCGAGGTCGGAGACGAGGCCTCGCCGCTCGTGCGGCGCATCATGGCACGGGTCGTTCCCGGAAGCGAGCTCGGCTCCGATCCCGGACACAGCCTGGTCATCCTCCTCGCCTGGCGCCCGGCAGGCATGGACGACGAGCGCTGGCACCGCCTCGTGTCGTCCCACGAAGTCGAGATACTCCTCCTGCGATGCCGGATCGAGGCGGAGGCAGCAAAACGGTGAGCGCCGGCCGCAGCCAGCGTCGGGGCAGGAACAAGAAGGTGCTGGACGGCTCCCCGATCCCGAACGACCTCGGCGGGAAGCTCCGGGAGCTGCGGACCTCCCGCCGGCTCTCGCTGAGCGACGTCTCCGAGGGGACGGGTATCTCCGCGTCCTTCCTCTCGATGGTCGAGAAGGGGCAGAGCGACATCACGGTCACCCGCCTGATGAAGCTCGTCCACTGGTTCGGCGTCAGCATCGCCGACCTCGTGCAGGAGCCGAGCGCATCCAAGGTCCAGGTCGTCCGCGCCGGCGAGCGGAGGTCGGTCCGCCTGCTCGACGAGGGGATCTCGATTCAGATGCTGACCCCGGACGGGCGGCACCGGATGATGCCGGTCATCAACGTGTACGAGCCCGGGGGCGCGATGGCCGATGCGGCGCAGCACGAGGGCGAGGAGTTCGTCCACGTGCTCGCGGGGAGGATCGAGCTCGTGGTCGACGGCGAGTCGGTCGTGCTGGGGCCGGGCGACAGCGCCTACTACCGGGCCGACGTGCCGCACTCCTTCCGCAACGCCGGACGCGGCGAGGCGCGCTTCGTCGGGGTGACGAGCCCGCCCAACCTGTGAGGAGGCCGTGCGCCGGCCGCCACCCGCGCCCGTCGTGCGCTACGGCGCCCACCCGGACCAGCTCGCGGTGCTGCACCTGCCCGCGGGCGAGCCGCCGTTCGCGGCCGTCGCCCTGCTCCACGGCGGGTTCTGGCGCGAGCGCTGGGACCGGACGCTGATGACCCCGCTCGCGCTCGACCTCGCCGCGCGTGGGCTCGCAGCGTGGAACGTCGAGTACCGCCGCACCGGTCAGGAGGGCGGAGGGTGGCCGGGCACGCCGGCGGACGTCGAGGCGGCGCTCGGGCGGCTGGCGAGCGTACCCGAGGTCGACCCCACGCGCATCGTCGCGGTCGGCCACTCGGCCGGAGGCCAGCTCGCCCTCTGGGCGGCCGCGCAGCGCACGCGGCGCCCGCTCGCCGGGGTCGTCGCGCTCGCAGCGCTCTGCGACCTCGAGCGGGCGCGGGAGCTCGACGCCGAGGCGGTGGAGACCTTCCTCGGGGGCCCGCCTGAGGCCGTGCCCGAGCGGTACGCGGAGGCCTCGCCGCGCTCGCTCCTGCCGCTGGGCGTGCCGCAGGTGCTCGTCCACGGCGCGGCGGACGAGGTCGTGCCGGCGCCGCTGAGCGAGGAGTACGCGGCGGCGGCGCGCGCGTCCGGCGACGAGGTCGAGCTCGTCGTCGTGGCGGGCGCCGACCACTTCGACGTCATCGACCCGGGGCACGAGGCCTGGCGGACGGCGGCCGAGCGGATCGAGCGTCTCCTCACCGGCCGCGCCTGAGGGCGGGCGGCAGGCAGCTCAGGAGACGGGCTGCGCGGGCGCCGGCCGGCCGGCGCGCAGCTCCCGCTGGAGGCGGACGAAGAGCGCCTCGAGGGCGAGCGAGGGGTTGAGGTTGAGCTCCTCGAGCGCGCGCCAGGTCTCGCGCACCGCCTCCGCCGCGGCGACCGCGCCCTCGGTGGCGATCCGGGCCGCGTCCGTCCGCAGCGCCTCCAAGCGGTCGGCGTGGGCGGCCGCCGCTTCCGCCCCGGCGGAGACGACGACGAGGTCCCGGTACCAGGCCTCGAGCGTCTCCAGACCGGCGAGGAGCTCCTCGCGCTCGGCCCCGCGCTCGGCGCGGCGCACCCGCTGCTCGGCCTCCCGCGGGGGGAGGTCGAGCCCCGCGACCAGCTCCTGCTCGCGCTCCTTCGCCTCCGCTGCGCGCTCTCCGGCGGCGGCGAGCAGGACGGCCGCGGCCTCGCCGGGGTCGAGCGCGGGATCGGCGTAGACCGAGCGCGCGGCCGCGACGAGCGCCTCCCGGCGGGCCACCGCCGCCGGGTCGAGGAGCCGTCGCGCGCGATCGAGCCGCCCCGCGGCGGCCCGTGCGAGCACGCGCACCTCCTCCGCGCTCCGCTCCGGCGCCCGCGCCGCGACCCACTCCCGCACCGCGCGCTCGGAGAGCCGGCGGAAGGGAACGAGCTGGCAGCGCGAGACGATGGTCGCCGGCAGCGGGCCGAGCTCGCTCGCGACGAGGACGAGGACGGCGAAGGCGGGGGGCTCCTCCAGATCCTTGAGGAGCGCGTCGGCGGCGTCCTCGTTCATCCGGTGCGCGTCGAGGACGAGGTAGACGCGGCGCTCGGCCTCGAACGGGCGCAGGTGCAGGTCGCGCCGGAGCGCGCGCACGTCGTCGATGCGGATCATCTCCCCGAGCGGCTCGAGGACGTACAGGTCGGGATGGGTGCGGGCGAGCACCCTGCGCTCCTCCCCGAGCAGGGCGGCGGCGAAGGCGAGCGCGGCCGTCCGCTTGCCGACCCCGGCCGGCCCGTGGAAGAGGTACGCGTGCGCGGGCCCGTCGGCGAGCGCCGCCTCCAGCAGCCGCTTCGCCTCGGGCTGCTCAGGAACGGACGCGAAGGGCGCCATACACCTCCTCGGCCAGGACCTCCGCGGGCAGGGAGGCGTCGAGGCAGACGATCCGTTCCGGGAAGCGGGCGGCCAGCTCGCGGTAGGCGGCGTCGGCGCGGGCGCGGAACCCGTCGTCCTCTCGCTCGAGCCGGTCGTGCTCGCCGGGAAGGCGGCCGCGCGCCGCGGCCGGGTCGAGCAGGAGCAGGAAGGTACGGTCCGGGAGCAGCCCGCCGACGGCGGTCAGGTTCAGCTCGAGCACCGTGTCGAGCCCGAGGCCGCGACCGCCCCCCTGGTAGGCGACCGAGGAGTCGAGGTAGCGGTCGCAGACGACGGTGGCGCCGCGCTCGAGAGCCGGGCGGATCAACTGCTCCACGAGCTGCGCGCGCGAGGCCGCGTAGAGCAGCGCCTCCGCCCAGGGGACGACGTGGCCGCCGTGCAGGAGGAGGTCGCGGATCCGCTCCCCGAGCTCGGTGCCCCCGGGCTCGCGGGTCGCCACGACCTCGAGCCCCTCCGCCTCGAGCCGCGCCGCCAGGAGCTCCGCCTGCGTCGTCTTGCCCGATCCGTCGAGGCCCTCGAAGGTGACGAACATCCGGCTGCCAATCCTACGGGCGGGGACGGCGTCCGCCACCGCACCGCTCGTCCAAGCCGGCCCGTAGGATGCGGACGTGCGGGTGCTCGTCACCGGCGGCGCCGGGTTCATCGGCTCCCACGTCGTGGATGCCCTCCTCGTCCGCGGAGACGAGGTCGCCGTCGTCGACTCGCTCGTCACGGGCAGGCGCGAGAACGTCCCCGAGCGGGCGGCGCTCCATGTCCGCGACGTCCGCGAGCCGCTCGACGACCTCTTCGCGGAGGTCCGACCGGAGGCGGTCTTCCACCTCGCCGCGCAGGCGGACGTCCGCGTCTCGGTGGAGCGTCCGGTCGAGGACGCGGACGTGAACGTGCTCGGCACCGTGCGCGTGCTCGAGGCGGCGCGCCCGTACAAAAGCCAGGTCGTCTTCGCCTCCACGGGCGGCGCCATCTACGGCGAGTGCGAGGACGGGCCGGCGGCGGAGAGCGCGCCGCTCTCGCCCGTCTCCCCCTACGGAGCGGCGAAGCTCGCCGGCGAGGAGTACCTGCGCACCTACAACCGGCTGTACGGGACGATCCACGTCTCGCTCCGGTACGGGAACGTCTACGGGCCGCGCCAGGACCCGCGCGGGGAGGCCGGCGTCGTCGCCATCTTCCTGGGCGCGCTCGCCGCCGGCGAGACCCCCCGCATCTTCGGCGACGGGCTGCAGACCCGCGACTACGTCTACGTCGGCGACGTGGCGCGGGCGACGGTGTCCGCGCTCGGCCTCGAGGGTGGCGTCTACAACGTCGGGACCGGGCGGGAGACCTCGGTCGTCGAGCTGTACGAGCTCTGCCGGCGCGTGACGGGCGTGGACCTCCCCGCCGAGCACGTGGCGCCGCGGCTCGGCGAGCTGCGCCGGAGCGCCCTCGATCCCGAGCGGGCGGCGAGCGAGCTGGGCTTCCGCGCCATGGTCGGCCTCGAGGACGGGATCGAGGCGACCTGGGAGTGGCTGCGGCGCGAGCGGGCAGACGCGGGGAAGGACTAGCGGCCGGGTGCGCGAATCGAGCGCCCTGTGGACCACCCGCTCGGCGCTCCCGACGTCCTCGTCCGCCCCTGGCGCACCGCTGCCTACATCGCCGGCGCGATCGCCCTCGTCGAGCTCTGCCTCCTGCTCGTGCTCGGTGGCGGCGCGCTCGTGCGCTTCGCCGCGGCACAGGTGCAGCTGAAGGCGCGGGAGCAGGTGCTGGCGCCGGTCGCGCCCGCACGCACGCCTCCCGCCACGTCCCGGAAGCCCGCGCCGGCGCCCGTGGCCAAGCTTCCCCGGAAGCGCACGGTCGTCCTCGTCCTGAACGGGAACGGGCGCACGGGGGCGGCGGCAGCCGCGGCCGCGCGCGTGCAGCGGCGCGGCTACCGGATCGGCGCGGTCGGGAACGCCCCGCGCAGCAATTTCGAGCAGAGCCTCGTCATGTACCGCCCGGGCTTCGCCGGCGAGGGCCGGCGGCTCGCCCGCGACCTCGGCGTCCGGCTCGTCGGCCCGCTCGACGGGATGCGCCCGCGCGCGCTCGGCCGCGCCCAGGTCGTCCTCATCCTCGGCGCGTAGCGCGCGCGCTCCCCTCGCAGGCGCCCGCGTTGACGGCGTCCCGCGCCACGTCGAGCGGGCCGCCGGGATACCACTGCCGACCCGCCGGATCGAGCGTGTAGGCCTCGTTGAAGAAGCGGTAGGCGGCGCACAGGTTGCGGAGCACCTGGAACTCGTACAGCCCGAGCGCATACCAGGTCTCGGGATTCTCGGGCTGCAGCTCCACCGCCTGCACATAGCGCTGCTCGGCCGTGCGCCGGAATCCCCGTCGCTCGGCGACCCGGGCAAGGGCGAACACCGGCTCGACCGCGAGCGGGTCGAAGAAGCGCGCCCAGCGCGCGTGCTCGTCCGCGCGCTCCGCATCGCCCGCCTCGAGCGCCGCCGTGGAGGCGCGTACGCTCCGCTCGGCGAGGCGGGGGAAGGCGAAGGAGACGAGCACGGCGCCGAGCAGGAGCACCGTGCCGAGAGCGAGGAGCGGACGCCGGCGGCGGCCCGTCTCCCCCCGCCCGGCCCCGGCGAGGACGCCGAGGGCGGTCAGCGCCGGCGCGGTGACGGCCAGGAAGTCCCAGTCGAAGTCGACGAGCGCGTGCAGCAGGTAGGCGAACGGGAGCGCGACGAGGGCGAGCGCGGCTGAGCGCTCCTCGCCCTCGAGGCGGCGCAGCGCGCAGGCGCACGCGAGCGCCCCGGCGGCGGCGAGCGCGAGGAAGAGGGCGAGCGCGACGACCCCGCCGTCGGCGAGCTGCTGCAGCGGGACGCTGTGCGGCTGGGAGACGCTGCGCGCGTCGGCGCGGTAGCGCTTGCGCGCGAGCGCGAAGGTGCCGGCGCCCGCCCCCTCCGGGGCATGGCCGGC
>DATMAP010000066.1:0-3683 GCA_035559835.1 Gaiellaceae bacterium | reverse complement strand
GAGCCTCGGCACCGACCAGTCCGACAACCTGCTGCAGGCAGTCGGCGACGCCTACAAGCGCGCCCTCGACGAGGACTCGGGCATCCCCCTCTTCGGCGTCTTCCTCGGCGCCATCATCCTCGCCCTCGGCGCCTTCGTCCTGTGGCTCGAGATGATCATCCGCGATGCGGCGATCTACATCTGCGTCTTCTTCTTGCCCCTCACCTTCGTCGCCATGGTCTGGCCTGCGACCGGGCGCTGGGCGCGCAGGCTCGTCGAGCTTCTCATCGCCATCATCCTCGCCAAGTTCGTCATCGTCTCCATCCTTACCCTCGCCACCGCCGCCATCGCCAACGCCGGCGTTGCCGAGGGAGACAGCAACACGTTCGAGCAGATGCTCGCCGGCTCCGCTCTCCTCGTCCTCGCCGCCTGGTCGCCGTTCGCGCTTCTCCGGATGATCCCGGCGATGGAGGTCGCGGCGGCGAACGTCGCGAGCCAGCGCTCCACGGTGTCCGCCGCGGCCGGCTCCGCCGGGATTCACAGCCCGGGCACCTACATGCGCCAGGCGATGGACCGGCGCTCGCGTCACTCCGCGTACGCGACGAGCAGCGAGAGCACGTACCGATCAGAGCAGGCGACGCAGCGGGCGAGCGCGCGGGGAGCGGACGAGAGTGCAGCAAGCCCCTCCGGTGCGGGGCCTCGGCCGGGATGGCCATCGACCATGACCGGAGGAACCATCGAGCCGCGCTCAGTCAGTTCGAGCCCGGTAAGCGAAACCGACGCGCGCCCCGCCGCTTCGCCAGACGCACCGCCTCCGCGCGGCACAGAACCTCCTCCTCGGCCTCAACGGACACGGCCACAAGAGTCTCCCCCGACTTCACCTACACCTACATCTACACCTCAACCTCCACCTACACCTCCACCTCCTCAACGAGCGCGGCCACCGGAACCGCCTCCCGAGCGAGGCCGACCACGTGACCGAGGTGACGCGTGAGCGCGAGCGAGTATCGGCGCTACCGCTTCGGACCGATCGAGCGACGAGGGTTGATCGGCTCCCTGCGCGCGACGCAGGTGATCGTCATCGCCGCCAGCCTGATCCTGGGCGTCGTGCTCATGCGCACCATCCCGAGCGCGACCGGAGTCGTCTCGGCGCTCGTCCTCGCGCTGCTCGCAGTGGCGGTGTGCTTCTGGCCGGTCAGCGGGCGTTCGGCCGAGGCCTGGCTTCCGATCGTCGGCCGCCACACAACACGGCGAGCATTCGGACGTCACGTCCGACGCTCGCCGGCCCCGCTCGCGGGCGCACGCGTGGCGGCGGACGGACGACCGGAGCCGGTCACCGCGCTCCCCGAGATCGGCCGCGACCTGGAGCTCCTGGCCGCTCCCTTCCGCGGGGAGGCGGTTGGCGTGCTCAAGGACCGCCGAACGCGCTCGTACACGGCGACGCTGGCCGTGCGGGTTACGTCCTTCGGGCTCCTCGATCGCGCTGAGCAGGAAGCGAGGCAAGCCGGTTGGGGCGGGGTTCTCGCCGGGCTCGCCCGCGAAGGGTCGCCGGTCAGCCGGATCCAGTGGATCGAGCGAACCGTGCCGGCCGACGGCGACGAGATCGGCCGCTATCTCGGCGAGGCCTGGGCGAGGGACGCCGTCCCCCTCGAATCGCTCCCCATGCAGTCCTACCTCGAGCTGACCTCGAGCGCCCCGGCGGCCACGAGGGATCACGAGCTCTTCGTCTCCCTCCAGATCGACGCCAAGCGCGCCTGGCGGCAGATCAAGCGAACTGGCGGCAGGCAGGGCGTGGACGCAGGCGCCTGCTCTGTTCTGCTCCGCGAGCTCGAAGCGCTCGCCGAGCGCCTGACGGCCGCCGACGTTCGTGTCGTCGGGGCGCTCCGACCGGGGATGCTCGCCGTCGCCGTCCGCGTCGCCTTCGACCCCTGGTCGCGTCCCGGGCTTGCGCGGCTCGCGACCGCCGACCCGGATCGGGACGGAATCGACGAGGCCGCCGCCTGGCCCCTGGGCACCGAGACCTCGTGGGGCGTCTACCGGACGGACGGGGCGTACCACGCCACGTACTGGATCGCGAGCTGGCCGCGCGTCGACGTCGGCGCCGCCTTCCTCTCCCCGCTCCTCCTGCACACGCAGATGGTGCGGGCGATCGCAGTCACGGTCGAGCCGATCTCGCCGCTCAAGGCGATTCGCGAGGTCGAGGCCGCCCGCACCTCGGACGAAGCTGACCGCGAGCTCCGCGGCCGCATGGGCTTCCTCGAGACCGCACGGCGGAGGCGTCAGACCGAGGCGGTCGCCCGCCGCGAGGAGGAGCTCGCAGACGGGCACGCCGCCGTCCGCTTCGCCGGCTACGTCACCGTCTCGGCGCGCACGCTCGACGAGCTCGAGCACGACTGCTCGGAGGTCGAGCACGCGGCACAGATGGCGCGGCTCGAGTTTTTGCGCCTGTACGGGCAGCAGGAGGAGGCGTTCACCTACACGCTGCCGCTCTGCCGGGGGCTCCGGTGAAGCCGAAAGGACAGCCCGGACACCGGGCGACGACCGCCCACATCCAGGCTGCGTACCCGTTCGTCGCCGAGGGCGGGCTCGGCGGGCGCGGCGTCTACGTCGGGCGCGACGTCTACGGTGGCTCCTTCTGCTACGACCCCTGGGAGCTCTACGGCAGAGAGCTGACGAGCCCGAACACGGTCGTGATCGGGATCGTCGGCCGGGCGAAGTCGAGCCTGGTCAAGACCTACGTCCTGCGGCAGTCGGTGTTCGGCCGGCAGGCGTGGATCGTCGACGTCAAGGGCGAGTACGAGCCGCTCGCTCAAGCTCTCGGCGTGCGTCCGATCGCGCTCTCCCCGGGCGGCGAGGTCCGGCTGAACCCGCTCACCCCCCGCGGCGGACGCGAGCGGCAGCTCAACCTCCTCTACTCCGTCGCCGCCGCAGCTCTCGAGCGCCCGCTGGCGCCCGAGGAGAAGCGGGCGGGACAGGAGGCGATCGCAGTCCTGACGCGACGCTCGGACCGGGAGCCCACGCTCCCGGACGTCGTCGACGTGCTCGTCCACCCGCCCGCCGAGATGGCGGAGGCGCTCGCCATGGACGTCACGGAGATCGCGAACGCGGTGCGGCCAATGGCCTTCGCGCTCGACCAGCTCTGCACCGGGAACCTGCGCGGCATGTTCGACGGGGAGACGACGCGCGGGCTCGACCTCGACGCGCGGCTCGTCGTCTTGAACCTGCGCGCCGTCCTCAACACGCACACTGCCGCGCTCGGGATCCTCATGACCTGCGCCGTCGCCTGGCTGCAGGCGATGATCGAGGCCGAGACCGACGAGCGAAGCGCGAAGCGGATCGTCGTCGTCGACGAAGGCTGGCGCATCCTCTCCAGCCTCGGGATCGGCGAGTGGCTGCAGCAGTCGTTCAAGCTCTCCCGCGCCCTCGGAGTGCAGAACGTCGTCGTTCTCCACCGCCTCTCCGACCTGCGCGCAGCCGGCGCCGAGGGGAGCCGCGAGCTTCGGCTCGCCGAGGGGCTCCTCGCCGACGCGGAGACGAAGGTCTGCTACGCGCAGCCCCCCGATCAGCTTCCGCAGGCGCGCGAGCTCCTCGGCCTCACCGACACCGAGGCGGAGCTCCTTCCCCATCTTCGCCGCGGGTGGGCGCTCTGGAAAGTCGGGCAGCGCTCTTTCCTGGTTCAGCACCGGCTCTCCTCGCTTGAGCGC
>DATMAP010000065.1:0-37630 GCA_035559835.1 Gaiellaceae bacterium | reverse complement strand
CGGCTGGTGGGCGCTCGACGCCGTCCTCGGGCGCGGCCTCGCCGCCCAGCTCGTCGCGCTCGGGGCCGGGCTCGGCACGGCCGGGCTCGTGTACGCCGCGGCCGCCCGGGCGCTCGGGCTGCGCGAGCTCGAGGCGCTGCTACTGTTGCGGCCCCGGCGCCCGGAGTCGCCTGGCGGGCGCTGAGCGCCTATGGAGCAGGAGCGGATCCGCAACTTCGCGATCATCGCGCACATCGACCACGGCAAGTCGACGCTCGCCGACCGCATCCTCGAGCTGACCGGCGCCGTCTCCGCGCGCGAGATGCGCGAGCAGCTGCTCGACTCGATGGAGCTCGAGCGTGAGCGCGGGATCACGATCAAGGCGCAGGCTGTGCGCGTGCGCTGGCGCGGCCACGAGCTGAACCTGATCGACACGCCGGGCCACGTCGACTTCACCTACGAGGTCTCCCGCTCGCTGCAGGCCTGCGAGGGCGCGCTCCTGCTCGTCGACGCGGCCCAGGGCATCCAGGCGCAGACGCTCGCCAACGCGTACCTCGCGCTCGAGGGCGCGCTCGAGATCGTCCCCGTGGTGAACAAGATCGACCTGCCCGCCGCAGACCCCGAGGGCGCGGCGGCCGAGCTGGCCGAGCTGCTCGGCGAGCCACCCGAGCGCGTGCTGCGGATCTCGGCCAAGACGGGGGAGGGGGTGCCCGAGGTCCTGGACGCGATCGTCGAGCGCATCCCCGCCCCCGCAGGCGACCCGGACGCACCCGCGCGGGCGCTCGTCTTCGACTCCTCCTACGACCAGTACCGGGGCGTGATCGCCTTCGTGCGGGTCGTGGACGGGCGCTTCCAGAGCGGGGAGGGGCTGCGGGCGATGGCGCAGGGCACCCTCTTCGAGGCCGAGGAGCTGGGGGTGATGTCGCCGGCACGGGTGCCGGTGGACGCGCTCGGCGCGGGCGAGGTCGGGTACGTGGTGACGGGGCTCAAGGACGTCTCCCGCCTGCGCGTGGGGGACACCCTGACCTCGCGCCGCCGGCCGGCCACCGAGCCGCTCCCCGGCTACCGGGACGTGAAGCCGATGGTCTTCGCCGGCATCTTCCCGACCGACTCCGACGACTACCCGGCCCTGCGCGACGCGCTCGAGAAGCTGAAGCTCAACGACGCCTCCCTCTCGTACGAGCCCGAGACGTCCCAGGCGCTCGGCTTCGGCTTCCGCTGCGGCTTCCTCGGCCTCCTGCACATGGAGATCGTCCGCGAGCGACTCGAGCGCGAGTTCGACCTCGACCTCCTGATCACCGCTCCCACCGTCGCCTACCGCGCGACCACGCGCGGCGGAGCCGTCGTCGAGGTCCACAACCCGGCCGAGCTGCCGCGCGAGGTCGAGCTCATCGAGGAGCCGTACGTCAAGGCGTCGATCATCGTCCCCAAGGACTACGTGGGCCCGGTCATGGAGCTCGTCAGCGAGCGCCGCGGTGTCTTCGACCACCTCGAGTACCTGAGCGAGGGCCGGGTGCTCCTCTCGGCCGAGCTGCCCCTGGGCGAGATCGTGCTCGACTTCTACGACCAGCTCAAGTCGAGGACGCGCGGCTACGCGAGCTTCGACTACGACCTCGCGGGCTTCAGGCCCGGCGATCTCACGCGCGTGGACATCCTGGTCGCGGGCGAGCGGGTGGACGCGCTCTCGCTCATCGTCCACCGGGATGCCGCCTACGAGCGCGGCCGCCAGCTCGTCGAGCGCCTGCGCCAGGAGATCCCGCGCCAGCTCTTCGACGTCGCCGTGCAGGCCGCGATCGGCTCGCGGGTGATCGCGCGCGAGACGATCAAGGCCAAGCGCAAGGACGTGCTCGCCAAGTGCTACGGCGGCGACATCACGCGCAAGCGCAAGCTGCTCGAGCGCCAGAAGAAGGGGAAGAAGCGGATGAAGCAGGTGGGCGGGGTCGAGGTGCCGCAGGAGGCGTTCCTGGCCGTGCTCAACCTGGACGCGGAGCGGAGGCGGTAGCGGATGGGCGCCGTCCGGCACCTCTACCTCCACCTGCCCTTCTGCGCGCACCGCTGCGGCTACTGCGACTTCGTGACGGTCGTCGGGCGCTCCGAGCAGCACCGCGCCTACGTCGACGCGCTGCTCGCCGAGCTGGCCTCGGAGCGCTCGCTCCTCGCCGAGCCCCTGGAGACGGTCTTCCTCGGCGGGGGCACGCCCACCTTCACCGAGCCTCGGGAGCTGGCGCGGCTCCTCGCCGCGCTGCCGGCTGCGGGTGAGGTGACCGTGGAGGCGAACCCGGAGACGGTCACGCCGGCCCTCGCCCGCCTGCTGCGGGCGGGTGGCGTCACCCGCCTCTCGCTGGGGGCGCAGAGCTTCCAGCCGCACCTGCTGACCGTGCTGGAGCGGCGGGCCGGACCGGATGACGTCCGGCGGGCGGTGTACCTTCTCCGTGATGCCGGATTCGACAACATCTCCCTCGACCTTCTCTACGGGATCCCCGGCCAGAGCGCCGCCGACCTCGAGGGCGACCTCGCCGCCGCGCTCGCGCTCGAGCCCGAGCACCTCTCCTGCTACGAGCTCGAGGCGAAGCCGGGGACGCGCTTCACCCACGCCTACGGGGAGGAGCTGGCGCGGCAGTCCGAGGCGCTGGAGGGACACTTCGAGCGGGTCGTCGAGGTGCTCACGTCCGCCGGCTACCGCTGGTACGAGACCGCCAGCTTCTGCCTCGAGCCGGCCCGTGCCGGCGGGCGCGATCTGCGCGCTCGGCACAACCTGGCCTACTGGCGCGGACGCGACTACCTCGGACTCGGAATTGGCGCGGTCTCCACCATCGACGGCGTACGCAGGCGGAACACGCGCCGCCTCGGGAGCTACCTGGCCAGCCTTCGCGCCGGGGGCCCGCCACCCCGCGAGCTGGAGTGGCTGGACGGCCCGATCCGCCTGCGCGAGCGTCTCATGCTCGGGCTCCGGCTCGACGAGCCGCTGCCGCTCTCGGACGTGGCGGGCGCGCTCGATCGGAGCGCCGCGGAACGGCTCGCGGCCAGAGGCCTGGTCCAGCTCGGCGGTGCCGGCGCCGGCGCCGGCGGCGCCGGGACGATCGCGCTCACCCGCCGGGGACGCTTCCTCGGCGGTGGGGTGACGGCCGAGCTGCTCGCGCTCGCGCCCTCCTGAGCCGGGCCACGGCGGGCGCTACTCGGCGAGGACGGCGACGCAGGGCTGGAAGCTCGCTCCTGGGTTGCAGAGCACGCCGGAGCCGCCTGTCGTGAACGGCCCTGGCTGGACGTCGTTCACGAAGTGGCCCCAGACCCAGGTCGTGTTCCGCGAGAAGTCGAGGTCGGGCGGGGGCTCGTTCCCGTTGCCGTTGGTGAGGTCGCCGTCGTTGCCCTCCGAGCAGGGGTCGTCGGGGCCGCCGCCCTGCCAGCTGCCGTTTTGCGTCCGTCCGTACCCGGTGACGTAGAAGTTGCCGAAGCCGACGACGGGGTACACCTCGTTCCCGGGCGAGGCGAACGAGTCGTAGGTGGTGAAGAAGAGGGTGACGAGCCGCGGGTCGTCGTCGCGCAGCTCATTGCCCCAGTCGTCCGTCCTGTTGCCGGGCGTGTCGCCGTCCCAAGCGAACGTGGGCTGGTCGTAGTCGTTGTTGTCGCGGTGCCAGTAGTTGCGGCCACGCACCCACTGCCCGGCGAGGTCGCTCGGGCAGCGGGGGTTGTTGGCGTCGCCGAAGATGCGCTCGTTGAACCCCTGGACGATCTGGTTGGCTGCCGCCGTCGTCTGCGTCGGGACGCAGCGGAAGGGGGGCCAGGCGTCGAAGGGGGCCGGCTTCGGTACGTCGAAGAACCCCGCCGTTCCCGAGCAGAGCGGCGCGGTGTCGAACTTGTTGGCTGCATACGACGGCCACCGGCAGCCGGAGACGATCTCCGACTTCAGGTTCGGAATGGTCGGGTCGCAGTCGATGAGCGCGCGCTGGCTCGAGCCACTCCCCAGGTTGAGCGCGATCGGCGGCTCGTCCTGATCGCGGGCGAGCCCTCCGGCCATACCCAGGTCGACGATGTAACAGCGGCGGCTCCCGGCCGGCTGACTGGCGGCGTCGGCGCCCGTGGTGGGGTCGCCGCCGATGACGCGATCGGAGAGCGTCCCCAGGTCGCAGTCCTGGTCGACCGTCAGCCGCAGCCACTTGACGGGGCCCGTGCGATCGAGGTCGCCCATGAACGAGCGCTGGATGGGCGCGGCGAGGATCTCGGCGTCCGTCGGAGGCACGCTCGTCGAGATTCGTGTCGCGGTGTGGTACCAGCGGCAGGCGTCGTCGAAGCTCGATCCTGCGCACGCGGGATTGCTGGCGTTGACCGCGTTGCGGACCCGGATCTCGAGCGCGACCGCGTTGCCCTGCGAGCCGGCGCGGAGGGGCAGGTGCGGCGACGAGGCGTCGCCGGTCGTCCAGAACCGGACGGCGGAGCCAGTCGCGTCGGGGTTCGGCGGGAGGAGGTTGCAGGTGCTCCCGTAATTGCAGAACGAAGTGCCGTCCGCGCGGACGAGCCGGTACCGGACCTGGACGTCGGACGCCTTCAGGGGCGCTGTGTTCCCGGCCGGCGGCGGGTAGCTCCCGAGCAGCTCGCCGAGGTCGAGCTCGACGCTCAGCCGCGCGGAGCACTGGCTCGGAACGGAGTTGAAGTAGGCGCCGCAGCCGGGGGCAGGAGTGCTGTCGAGGACGACATTCCGCACCTGCGGGGGCCCCGTGCCGGTGGGGGCCGATCCGTACCCGCGGATGAAGTGCACGCCGGAGCGCACCGTCTGGGTGCTCCCGCTCCCGTCCGCGTCGTAGCACTGGACGACGCCGCTTGCCTGGCGGCAGAAGTCGTCGATCGAGCGCCCGGCCCAGCCGCTCGCGTCGAGGCAGGGCTGACCGGCGGGCGGTGTCCCCGTGCCGCAGGCGGGGCGGAAGCTGGTCGCGACGACGACGCCGGTCGTCGGGGCGACGTCGACGACGGCCCACGAGTCGCTCGATCCTGGGGCCGGTTCGGTCGTCCACTGCGCGAGACCCGGAGGGACGCCGATGAGACAGCTCGGGACGGCCTGCGTGCAGACCTGGCGGAAAGGCTCGACGTCGAGGATCCTCCGCGTCGCCTCGTCGTAGAAGGCGGCAGCCGCACTCAGGGGTTGCGGGAGCCGCACGGCGATCGGGAGGAGGCCCGTGAGACCCTCGACCTCCTGGATCTCTACTCGGGCCTTGCGCTTGATGTCGGGCCAGAAGGGGAGGAGGCCGAAGACGAGGGGGGTGTCGTTCTCGGTCGCCTTGACGTCGAGGACTTTCGCCTCGCAGACCGAGCCCGCCGGATCGGTGAAGTCCCCGGCCGCGAAGGCGCCGCTCCACCAGGTCGCCTGGTTCAGGGCGACGAAGACTTGGTCGGCCCCGACGCCACCGACCTGGGGGTTGAAGCCGCCCGCGTAGACGGTGCCGGTCGCCGCCGTGTGCGGGCCGACGAACGTCCTCGCCAGGCTCTCGATCCGCGCGTCAACGTCGGGCCCGCACGGGAAGCCCCAGACGCCGCCGCCCGCGAGCGCCGCCGCGTCCACCTTGGTTTGCAGGTGACGGGCGTGCACGAACCAGTTCCCGACCGTGATCACGATCAGGCCGAGGCCGAGCAGCACCGGCAGGAGCAGGGCGACGAGCACGACCACCTGTCCGCGCTCATGCGGATGGTGCTCTCCGGCAGCGGGCCCCTCTCCCGTCACCTTTCTCCCCCGATCGTTCCCGTGCGTATTCTGCCCGCATCTCGGCGGATGGCAAGGCTGCGTGGGCCGGCCGGGCTACCATCGGACCTGGTATGCAGCTCTCCGCACGGAAGCGCGAGATCCTCCGCCGCGTGGTGGAGGAGTACGTCGCCACCGGCCAGCCGGTCGGCTCCCGGGCGCTGGTCGAACGGGCCAGGATGCGAGTCTCGCCCTCGACCGTGCGGAGCGAGCTGGCCGAGCTCGAGTCGCTCGGCCTGCTGACGCATCCGCACACCTCGGCAGGGCGCGTGCCGACCGAACGCGGCTACCGGCTGTATGCGGAGGAGCTGGTGGACACGCTCGAGGGCCGCCCCGAGGTGTTGGGAGTCGATCTGCGCTCGATGCGCGACGAGGTCGAGGAGGCCCTGCGCGCGACGACCGAGATGCTCTCGCGGACGACGCGGCTGCTCGCCCTCGTCTCGGCCCCGTCGCTGGAGACGGCCACGATCCGGCACATCGAGGTGCTCGCGCTCCAACCCACGGCGGTGATGGTGGTCGTGATCACGTCCACGGGCGGGGTGACGAAGCGCGTCTTCCGGCTCGAGGAGCCTGCCGACCCCGGGCTCGTGGCCTGGGCCGCCGCCTACCTGAACGAGACGCTGGTCGGGGCGCGGCTCGGCACGAGCGCGGTCCGGCGTCGGCTCGAAGCGTCCGAGCTCGGCCCTCAGGAGCGTGCCTTCCTCGCCCGCATCAGCCCGGCGGTGCTGGAGGTGGGCGCCGAGGAAGGGCCGGAGGTGTACGTGGGCGGTACTGCGGGGCTGCTCGAGGAGGCCCGCGCCGAGGAGGTGGAGGCGGTGATGCGTCTGCTCGAGCTGCTCGAGCGGCGCGCAGCGGTGCTGGAGCTGGTCAGCGAGGCGCTCGAGCCTCGCCGCCCGGTTGTCCGGGTCGGACCGGAAGTGGGCGGCGACGCGGTTCACGACGTCTCCCTCGTGGGGGCGACGTACGGGATCCGCTCGACCACCCTCGGCGCAGTGGGCCTGATCGGGCCGCTCCGGATGGATTACGAGAAGGCCATTCGCATCGTCCGTGCCGCCGCCGTCGAGCTCTCGCGGTTCGTCGAGGACGTGTACGAGGAGGCCTGAGCGCCGGGTCGATGGCGACGGCAGAGCGGGACTACTACGAGCTGCTCGGCGTCCCACGCGACGCCGACGAGGCCGCGATCAAGCGCGCCTTCCGGGCCCGAGCGCGCGAGCTGCACCCCGACGTGTCCGACGATCCGGACGCCGAGGCGCGCTTCAAGGAGGTAGTCGAGGCGTACGAGGTCCTTTCCGACCCGGAGCGCAGGTCGACCTACGACCGCTACGGGCATGCGGGCCTCCGCCGCGGTGGCTTCCAGCCGACGTACGGCGACTTCGGGACGCTCGCCGACATCTTCGCGGCCTTCCTCGGCGACGACCTCTTCGCCGGCATGACCCCCCGCCGCCGGCGCTCGACGCGCGGAGGCGACGTGCAAGCCGTGGTCGAGATCAGCCTCGAGGACGCCTACGCGGGGACCACCGTCGCCGTCCCGGTGGAGGTCGCCGCCCCCTGCGAGCGTTGCGGTGCCACGGGCGCGGAGCCCGGGACCGGTATGCGGACGTGCGCCACCTGCGGCGGGGTGGGGGCAGTGCGCCGTGTCTCCAGGAACGTGTTCGGCAGCTTCGTCCACGAGCGCACCTGCACCGACTGCGGCGGAGCGGGGCGCGTGCTCGAGTCTCCCTGCACCGCCTGCCGGGGAGAGGGGCGTGTTGTCGTCCAGCGCACGCTCGAGGTGGACGTACCCCCCGGGATCCACGACGGCCAGCGGATCCGCATTCGCGGCGAGGGACACTCGGGCCGGCGAGGCGGCGACTCCGGCCACGCCTTCGTCCTCGTCCGCGTGCGGCCGGATCCCCGCTTCGTCCGCGACGGCGACGACCTGCACACCGCGCTGCAACTGAGCATGACCGACGCTGCGCTCGGCGCCAAGGTGCCTGTGCCCTCCCCGGCCGGCGAGCTCGAGGTCGAGGTGCCGCCGGGCACTCAGCCGGGCGAGGTGCTCGTTCTCGAGGGCCACGGCATGCCCTCACTGAACGGCTCGCGCCGCGGTGACCTCTACGTGCGGCTGGACGTCGCCATCCCGACTGGGCTCGACGAGGAGCAGCGCCGGCTGCTTCAGGCCTTCGCCCAGACGGTCGAACCCCAGCAGTACCGGCGGTCGGGCGACGGGCAGCCGGAGGACGGCTTCTTCCGTCGCCTGAGAAGCGCGCTCCGCTGAACGGGCTCCGTCGCGTCGCGATCCTCGTCCCGGCGGGCGAGGCGGAGGCTGCGCGTGCTCGTCTGCTGGAGCTGGTGCCCGAGGGCTTCGAGGAGCGCGAGGCGACGGGTGCGCTCGAGCTCGTCGCCTACACGGACTCGGCCGGAGAGGAGCGGCTGCGGGCGGCTTTCGCGGCCGTCTCGGCCTCGCCCGTCGAGCCGGGCTGGGAGGACGCCTGGCGCGCCTTCCACCGGCCGGTGCGGGCCGGCGGGCTCTGGATCGGCCCTCCCTGGGAGCAGCCACCCTTCGGGGAGCTCGCCGTCGTGGTCGATCCAGGCCGGGCCTTCGGCACCGGCGCGCATCCGACGACGCGCGCGTGCCTCGAGCTCCTCGCCCGGCTGCCGCGAGGAAGCCTGCTCGATGCGGGCTGCGGCTCCGGCGTGCTCGCCGCAGCTGCCGCCAGGTTGGGCTTCGCCCCCGTGTACGCGTTCGACTCCGACCCCGTTGCCGTCGCCGCGGCCCGGCAGACGGCGCGGCGGAACGGCCTGCCGGTGGAGGTGGCGCGGGCAGACATCCGCGAAGACGCCCTCCCCGCGGTCGATACGGTCGTGGCCAACATCGAGCTCCGCACCGTCGAGGCGCTCCTCGCGCGGGTTGCCGCGCGCGCCGCGATCACGTCCGGCTACCGGGCTCACGAGACGCCCGCCGTGCCCGGGTGGCGGCGGGTGGAGCGAGTCGAGCTGGAGGGCTGGGCGGCGGACGCCCTGGCCAAGTAGCAAGCTGTCACAAGGCTGCGGCCGGAGGATGCTCGCAGACGAGCGACAGCCTCTCAGCAACGGACTGCGGACAGGTCGGCCGAGCACGTCGAGCCAGGGCGCGACCGAGCTGAGCTACACCTGTCGGCAACGCACTGCGGACAGGTCGGCCGAGCACGCCGAGCCAGGGCGCGACCGAGCTGAGCTACACCTGCCAGCAGCGCACTGCAGACAGGTCGGCCCACGCCAATCGTCGCCGAGCGACCAGCCCCCAAGTGACAAAGTGTCACAAAGAGGGCCGGGCGGCAGGTTCCGGTCGCCACGTGGCGGGCTGGTGCAAGGAGGCGATCGCGGCGGCGGTACCTGTAGGTGACAAGTGACAACAAGTGACAAATTGTCACAAGCTGGGGATGGCCGACCCCCGCGTGCTCGTCGAGCAGTGCGGAGGTCGCGAACCCCGGAACGAGGGTCACGACCCCGGAACGAGGGTCACGACCACGGAACGAGGCTCACGTACCCCGGAGCGAGGCTCACGCACCCCGGAACGAGGGTCACGACCACGGAACGAGGGCTACGAACCTCGGAACGAGGCTCAGGTACCCCGGAGCGAGGCTCACGCACCCCGGAGCGAGGCTCACGCACCCCGGAGCGAGGCTCACGCACCCCGGAACGGGGGGTCGTGAACCCCGCGCAAGCCGGGCGCCCGCGAAGGCGAGCCGCACGCTGCCCCGGCGGCTTGGGCGAGGTCGGGCCGGGCGCGCAGTGACCCGGCGCCGCGAGGGCACTAAGCTTGGGGGCCGATGGCGACCTTCTCCGTCCGCTTCCTCGGCTGCAAGGTCTCGTTCGCGGAGGCGCAGGCCGTCCGGGAGCGCCTGCTCGCCGACGGACACGTGGAGGTGGACGGGCGCGCCGACCTCGCCGTCGTGAACACGTGCTGCGTGACGCACGAGGCGGTCTCGAAGTCGCGCCAGGCGCTCTCGCGTGCGGCGCGTACGGCGGGGAGGGTGTACGCGACCGGGTGCGCCGCCAACCTGCCGGGAGCGCTCGCCGGGCTCTCGCCGCGCGTGAGGGCCGTCTCGTGCCCGAGCGAGCAGACGGCCGCCGCCGTCGCCGGCGAGGTGGGCGCGCTCGCCTGCGTCCAGGCCGAGCTGCGGCTGGAGCGGACGCGGGCCTTCGTCAAGATCCAGGACGGGTGCTCCTTCTCCTGCGCCTTTTGCGTGATCCCGCTCGTCCGCGGACCGACGCGGAGCCGGCGGGCGGACGCGGTCCTGGCCGAGGTCAGGCGCCGCGCCGCCCAGGGGCACCGCGAGATCGTGCTCACCGGCGTCAACTTGGGCTGCTTCCGCGACCGGGAGGCCGGCTACACGCTGCCACGCCTCGTCCGGGAGGCCGGCGCGATCCCGGGCGTGGAGCGGCTGCGCCTCTCCTCGCTCGAGGTCAACCACCTGAGCGACGAGCTCGTCGCCGCCCTGCGCGAGACCCCGGCCGTCGCTCCGCACCTGCACGTCCCGCTCCAGTCGGGGGACGACCGCGTGCTCCGGGCGATGGGGCGCCGCTACACGGTCGCGCAGTACCTCGCCCGGGTCGAGCGGCTGGCGGGCTTCAACCTGACGACGGACGTCATCGTCGGCTTCCCCGGCGAGGACGAGGCGGCGTTCGAGCGCACCCTGCGGACGGTGGCGCAGGCGGGGATCACGAAGGTGCACGTGTTCTGCTACTCGCCGCGGCCGGGCACCGCCACGGCGGCCGCCGACACCGTCCCCACCGGCGTCAAGCGGGAGCGGAGCGCGCGGCTGCGGGCGCTCTCGGACGACCTCTGCCGGCGCCGCTGGCGAGCGAAGCTGGGCACGCGCGAGCGCGTCCTCGTCGATCGCCCGGGCCGCGGCTACGCCGGCGACTACACGCCCTGGCTCGTGGAGGCGCCGGTCGGGGAGCTCGTGCTCGCCGAGGCCGTCGGCCTCGCGGAGGAGGGGATCCTTGCCGTCGCCGCCTGAGCGCGCCGGTTGCCTCTTCTGCCGGCTCGCCGCCGCGGGCGAGCACGTGCACGCGGCCGACGGGTTCGTCGCGATCAGGGACATCAACCCGCTCGCGGAGACGCACCTGCTCGTGCTGCCGGGACGGCACGTGGACACCTTCCGCGAGGTGGACGCCTTTCCCGACGAGGAGGCGGCGCGGATGCTCCGCTTCGTCGCCGAGACGGCGCGGGCGGTAGGTCTCGAGGACTACCGCGTGCTCGTCAACGTGGGCGCGGGAGCGGGGCAGACGATCTTCCACCTGCACTGGCACGTCCTCGGCGGCCGCGTCGACGCGGCCAGGGTCGCCGCCGCGCTGCGGGAGGGAGCGTGAGCCTCGTCGCGCGCATCGAGGGAGAGCTGAAGGCTGCGCGCCTCGCCCGCGACGCCGATCGCCGGGACGCGCTCAGCCTGCTCTTGAACGCGCTCCGCGGGGCCGAGAAGGAGCTGGGGCGCCCGCTGACCGAGGAGGAGGGCCTGCAGGTGTTGCAGCGCGAGCGCAAGCGCCGGCTCGAGGCGGCGGAGGCCTTCCGCGCAGCCGGCCGCGAGGAGCAGGCCGAGGACGAGGAGTACGAGCTCGAGGTGCTCGAGGAGTTCATGCCCGAGCCGCTCTCCGAGGAGGAGCTGGAGGAGATCATCGACGACGTCATCTCCGAGGTCGGGGCGACGAGCATCCGCGACCTCGGTCGGGTCATGGCCGCGGTGATGCATCAGGTCTCCGGCCGCGCCGACGGCTCCACCGTCTCCCAGCTCGTGCGCGAGAAGCTCGCCTGAGCTCGGGCTGGGCTCCGGCTTCCACCTCGCTGGGCCTGGGGTAGCCGCTGCCGGCTCCTACACTGAGGCCGTGCAGCAGGTGCTCGACGTCTCGAACGAGGTCGCGGCCGAGCTGGCCGGGGTCGAGGACGCCGTCCTCGACGCGCTTCGCGAGCGGCTCGGCTGCACGATCGCGCTGCGCGGGAACCGGCTCACGCTCGGCGGCGACGAGGCGCGCGTGGCGGCAGCCCGGGCGGTGGTGGACGAGCTCGTCGAGCTGGTCGAGGACGGTCACCAGATCGGCCCGGACACGGTCGGCGCCGTCGTTGCCGCGCTCGACCAGGCCGAGGACGTGCGCGACGTCTTCGAGGACGTCGTCTGGCGGCACCGGGGCAAGAAGATCACGCCCAAGACGGTGAACCAGAAGCGCTACGTGGACGAGATCCGCTCCCGCACGGTCACGTTCGCGGTCGGCCCGGCGGGGACGGGGAAGACCTACCTCGCGATGGCGCTCGCCGTGGCCGCGCTCTCGGAGGGCGCGGTCGGGCGCATCATCCTCACCCGGCCCGCGGTCGAGGCCGGGGAGCGGCTCGGCTTCCTGCCCGGCGACGTCCTGGCCAAGGTCGACCCCTACCTGCGGCCGCTCTACGACGCGCTCTACGACATGCTCGACCCGGAGCGGCTGGCCGGCTACATGGAGCGGGGGACGATCGAGGTGGCGCCGCTCGCCTTCATGCGCGGGCGCACCCTCAACGACTCCTTCATCGTCCTCGACGAGGCCCAGAACACGACGCCGGAGCAGATGCAGATGTTCCTCACGCGGCTCGGGTTCGGCTCCAAGATGGTGGTGACCGGGGACGTGACACAGATCGACCTGCCGCGCGAGCAGGCCTCCGGGCTGATCCAGGTGCGGGAGATCCTGGCCGGGATCGAGGGCATCGGGTTCGTCGAGTTCGGCCACGAGGACGTCGTCCGCCACAAGCTGGTGCAGCGGATCGTGGAGGCCTACAAGCGCCACGCCGAAGCGACTGGCACGACGCGCAGGCGGTGAGCGCGGCGCCGTGATCACGGTCGAGGTCGTGAACCGAAGCCCGGTCGCCGTCGACGAGGAGTCCGCCGCGGCCCTCGCCCGGCGGGTCCTGGCGGCGGAGGGGATGGAGGAGGGAGAGCTGGGGATCGCCTTCGTCGGCGTGGACGAGATCCGCGCGCTCAAGCGTGAGCACCTCGGCCTCGACGAGCCGACGGACGTCCTCTCCTTCCCGCTCGATGGCCGCGACGAGCTGCCCGCCGGCGTGCCGCGGGCGCTGGGGGACGTCGTCCTCTGTCCCGAGGTCACGGGCGAGGGCTGGCGCGAGCCGCTCGTGCACGGGCTCCTGCACCTGCTCGGCTACGACCACGGCGAGGAGATGGACGCCCGCGAGCGGGCGTACGCGCAGCGGTGATGCGGGAGCGCCGTCGGCCGTCCCTGCTCGAGAGCTTCGACTTCGCTGCCGAAGGCGTCGTCCACGCGCTGCGCACACAGCGGAACCTGTGGATCCACTTCGCGATCGGGGCCGGAGTCCTCGTCGCTGCGCTCGCCTTCGGCGTCTCCAAGCTCGAGCTGATGATCCTCCTGCTCGCGATCACCTTCGTCCTCGTCGCGGAGCTGGTCAACACCGCCATCGAGGCGGCCGTCGACGTCGCCTCGACGTCGTTCGACCCGCTGGCCAAGCTGGCGAAGGACATCGCGGCCGGGGCCGTCCTCATCGCCGCCCTGAACGCGGTCGCCGTCGGCTACCTCGTCTTCTCCGGCGCGGTCGCCGACCGCAGCTCGCGCTTCCTCGACCGTCTGGAGAACGTCCCCGCCGAGCTGACGCTGGTCGCGCTCGTCCTCACCGTCGTGCTCGTGATCGCGCTCAAGGCCCTGACCGGCCGGGGCACGCCGCTGCGCGGGGGCCTGCCCTCGGGGCACGCCGCGGTCGCCTTCGCCGGCTGGATGGCGGCGACCCTCGTGCTCGACGGCTCCGACCACCGCTTCCTCGTCTCTTCGATCACGTTCATCATGGCGTTGCTCGTGGCTCAGACCCGCGTCGAGGCGGGCGTGCACTCCGCGCCCGAGGTGATGACCGGCGCCGCCCTCGGCGCGCTCGTCACCCTGCTCCTCTTCCAGGCGTTCGCATGACGCAGCCCCTCTCCGACGCCGATCTGCTCGCCCGCGCCGACGCGGCGGCCGTGCGCGCGTACGCGCCCTACTCGCGCTTCCACGTCGGCTGCGCGATCCTCGCCCGCGACGGCCGGGTGATCGAGGGGGTCAACGTCGAGAACGCCTCCTACCCGCTCGGCATGTGCGCGGAGCGGACCGCGCTCGCCCGGGCGATCGCGGAGGGCTACCGGCCCGGCGACCTCGTCGCCGCCGCTATCACCGCCTCTCCCTGCGGCGGCTGCCGCCAGTGGCTGCACGAGCTCGGGCTCGAGCGGGTCGTCTTCCGCCACGGCGACCGCGTCGTGACGATGACGCCCGACGAGCTCCTGCCGAAGTCGTTCGACTCCTCGAGCCTGGCGTGAAGAGCGGATTCGTGGCGGTGGCCGGGCGTCCGAACGTGGGCAAGTCCACGCTCGTCAACGCCCTCTGCGGGCAGAAGGTGGCGATCACCTCGAAGGTGCCCAACACCACCCGGCGCCGCATCTTCGGGGTGGCGAACGGGCCCGACTACCAGCTCGTCCTGGTCGATCTCCCCGGCTTCCAGCGCCCGCTCGACCCGCTCACCGAGCGGATGCAGCACACGCTGGACGGCTCGTTCGAGGACGTCGACGCCGTGCTCTTGGTGGTGGACGCGCGGGCGCGGATCGGCGCCGGCGACCGCTTCGTCGCCAGGCGGGTCTTCGCTCTAGGGAAGCCGGTCGTGATCGCGGTCAACAAGGTCGACCGGCTCAAGCCGAGCCACGTGCTGGCGCAGATGAAGGCCGCCTCCGAGCTGGGCGACTTCCACGCGCTGCACCCGGTGAGCGCGAAGACCGGCGAGGGGATCGGCGAGCTGCGCGACGACCTCGTCTTCCTGCTGCCCGAGGGCCCGCCCTACTTCCCGCGCGAGCAGGTCACCGACCTCTCGCTCGAGGAGCGGATCGCCGAGGTGGTCCGGGAGAAGGCGCTCCACCTCACCCGCGAGGAGGTGCCGCACGCGGTCACGGTCGCCGTCGAGGAGGTCGGGGAGAAGGTCGTCCGTGCGACGATCTTCGTCGAGACCGAGTCGCAGAAGGGGATCCTGATCGGGAAGCGGGGCGCGATGGTGCGCGAGATCGGGACGCGCGCCCGGCCCGAGGTCGAGGCTCTCCTCGGCCATCCCGTCTTCCTCGAGCTCCAGGTCAAGGTGCAGCCGAAGTGGCGCCGCGATCCGCGGATGCTCGAGCGGCTCGGCCTGTAGAGGCCGGGTGTCTCGCCCCCCGGGCTGCTATGCTGTCGTCCGTTAGCGAGAACGAGTAGCGGTTCGCGTTTCGTACGCCTTCCTTACCCGTTCGTGATCGTGGTAAGGGAGGTGTTTTTATGGCAAGCGGAACCGTCAAGTGGTTCAACGACGCGAAGGGCTACGGCTTCATCGCGCCCGAGGATGGCTCGAAGGATGTCTTCGTACATCACTCGAACATCGCCGGCAGCGGCTTCAAGTCGCTGACGGAGGGTGCGAAGGTCGAGTTCGAGGTGCGCGAGGGGGCCAAGGGCCCCGAGGCGCTGAACGTCGTCCAGGCCGGCGCGTAAGCGTGGCCAAGGAGGCGAAGGTCGAGTTCGACGGCGAGATCCTGGAGGCTCTCGGCAACGGGAAGTACCGGATCGCGCTCGACAACGGCCACCAGACGCTCGGCTACACGTCGGGGAAGATGCGGCGCTACCGCATCCGCATCCTCCCCGGCGACCGCATCACCGTCGAGCTCTCGGCCTACGACCTGACGCGCTGCCGGATCGTCTACCGTCACCGGTAGGCGATCCGGCGCTCCGCCTCCGGCCGTCCGCGGAAGCGGGCGGCGTACACTGCGGCCGATGGCGAAGGCGCCCGCGCTCCTCTCCGGGTTCGAGCTGCCGGCCGGCCCGCGGCTCCCGCGGATCGGCTCGGTGGACGCCGTTGCGCTCGAGGAGCGCGCGGCGACGCTCGCTCGTCGCTCGATCAAGCGCGAGTCGAAGCTGCAGGCGCTCGACCTCGCGGTCCGGATGACGGACCTGACCACGCTCGAGGGCCAGGACACCCCCGGGAAGGTCGCCGCGCTCTGCTCGAAGGCCCTGCGCCCCGACCCGGTCGACCTCACCGTCCCGCCGGTCGCAGCGGTCTGCGTCTACCCGAGCCTCGTCCCGGAGGCGAAGCGGCGCCTCGCCGGCAGCGGCGTCAAGGTCGCCTCGGTCGCCACCGCCTTCCCCTCCGGTCAGTCTCCCACCGAGCTGAAGGTCGCCGAGGCGCGGGCCGTGGTCGAGCTGGGAGCGGACGAGGTGGACATGGTCATCGACCGTGGCGCGTTCCTCTCCGGCCGCTACGCCAAGGTGTACGACGAGATCGTCCGCGTGAAGGAGGCCTGCGGCGACGTCCATCTCAAGGTCATCCTCGAGACCGGCGAGCTGGGCACGTACGACAACGTCCGCCGCGCCTGCCTGCTCGCGATCGCCGCGGGCGCCGACTTCGTCAAGACCTCGACCGGCAAGATCACCCCGGCCGCAACCCTGCCCGTGACCCTGTGCCTGCTGGAGGCGGTGCGCGACGTCTACCTGGAGACCGGGCGCATGGTCGGGGTCAAGGCGGCGGGAGGCATCCGCCAGGCGAAGCAGGCCGTGCAGTACCTCGTCGTCGTGCACGAGACGCTCGGGCCCGAGTGGCTGACCCCCGACCTCTTCCGCTTCGGCGCCTCCTCCCTCCTCAACGACGTGCTCATGCAGATCCGCAAGGAGAAGACGGGGCGGTACCAGTCCGGCGACTACTTCACGATCGACTGATGGCCGACGTCTCCAAGCGCACGGAGACCGTCCCCGCCACGTTCGAGTGGGAGTACGCGCCCGCGCCGGAGGCGCGCGACCTCGTCCGGCTCCGGGATCGCTACGGGCTCTTCATCGGCGGCGAGGAGGTGGAGCCCCGCTCGGGCGAGTGGTTCACGTCGATCTCGCCCGCGACCGAGGAGCCGCTCTTCGAGGTCGCGCAGGCAGGCCGTGAGGACGTCGAGCGCGCCGTCGCCGCCGCCCGCGCGGCCTTCGAGGACGGTTGGGCGGCGCTGCCGCCGTCGGAGCGGGCGAAGTACCTCTTCCGGATCGCGCGCATCCTGCAGGAGCGCTCGCGCGAGCTGGCGGTGGCCGAGTCGCTGGACGGCGGCAAGCCGATCCGGGAGTCGCGGGACGTCGATCTCCCGCTCGCGGCCGCGCACTTCTTCTACCACGCCGGCTGGGCGGACAAGCTCGAGTACGCCTTCCCCAACCGCAGGCCACGGCCGCTCGGGGTCGCGGGGCAGATCATCCCCTGGAACTTTCCGCTGCTCATGCTGGCCTGGAAGGTCGCGCCGGCGCTCGCCTGCGGGAACACGGTCGTGCTCAAGCCGGCCGAGACGACGCCGCTGACGGCGCTGCTCTTCGCCGACGTCTGCCGGCAGGCGGAGCTGCCCGCGGGCGTGGTCAACATCGTCACCGGGGACGGGACGACCGGCGCGCACCTCGTGCGCAGCGAGGGCATCGACAAGCTCGCCTTCACCGGCTCGACCGAGGTCGGAAAGCTCATCCAGCGCGAGCTGGCGGGCCGGGACGTGCGGCTCACGCTCGAGCTGGGCGGCAAGGCTGCGAACATCGTCTTCGACGACGCCGCGCTCGACCAGGCGGTCGAGGGGATCGTCAACGGGATCTACTTCAACCAGGGCCACGTCTGCTGCGCCGGCTCGCGCCTGCTCGTCCAGGAGTCGATCTACGAGCCGCTGCTCGAGAAGCTCAAGCGGCGCCTGCGCACGCTCCGCGTCGGCGATCCGCTGGACAAGAACACCGACGTAGGTGCGATCAACTCCAAGGCCCAGCTCGAGAAGATCCGCGAGCTCGTCGCGAGCGGAGAGGCCGAGGGGGCCGAGATCTACCAGCCGCCCTGCCGCCTGCCCGAGCGCGGCTACTGGTTCGCGCCCACGCTCTTCACCAACGTCGCCCAGAGCTACCGCATCGCCCAAGAGGAGATCTTCGGGCCGGTGCTTTCCGTGCTCACCTTCCGCACGCCCGAGGAGGCGGTCGAGAAGGCCAACAACACGCCCTACGGGCTCTCGGCCGGGGTCTGGACGGAGAAGGGCTCGCGCATCCTGTGGATGGTGGAGCGGCTGCGGGCGGGGGTCGTGTGGGCGAACACCTACAACCGCTTCGACCCCTCCTCGCCCTTCGGCGGCTACAAGGAGTCCGGCTTCGGACGCGAGGGCGGCCGCCACGGGCTCGAGCACTACCTGAGGTTCGAGTGAGGTCCGCGTGAGCCGCGTCCCGGTCGCCAAGACGTACAAGCTCTACATCGGCGGGGCCTTCCCCCGCTCGGAGTCCGGGCGTACGTACGAGGCCGAGGGGCACAACGTCGCCCGGGCCTCGCGCAAGGACGCCCGCGACGCGGTGCGCGCCGCGCGGGCCGCCTTGCCCGTCTGGTCGGGGCTGACCGCCTACAACCGTGGCCAGGTTCTGTACCGGCTCGCGGAGATGATGGAGGCGCGGGCCGCCGCCCTCGAGCGCGTCGCGAGCGGACGGGCGGAGGTCGAGGCGGCGATCGACCGCGTGGTCTGGTACGCGGGCTGGGCGGACAAGCTCCCGCAGGTGCTGGGCGGTGCCAATCCCGTCGCAGGTCCCTACTTCAACTTCACCGTCCCCGAGCCGACGGGTGTGGTCGCGCTGCTCGCGCCCGCCGAGCCCCCGCTGCTCGGGCTCGTCTCGCGCCTGCTGCCCGCGCTCGCGGGCGGCAACACGGCCGTCGCGGTCGCCTCCGAGCCGCACCCGCTCGCGGCCTTGGAGCTGGCCGAAGCGCTCGAGACCTCCGACCTGCCCGCCGGCGCGGCCAACATCCTGACCGGCTTCCAGGACGAGCTCGCTCCCTGGCTCGCAGGTCACATGGACGTGAACGCGATCGACCTGACCGGGGTGGACGGCGCGAGCGCCGAGCTGGAGCGCCTGGCTGCGGAGAACGTGAAGCGGGTCGTGCGCTCGGCGCCGGACGCGCAGAGCCCGTGGGAGATCGCTGCCTTCCTCGAGCTGAAGACGGTCTGGCACCCGATCGGTCTGTAGCGAACGGGGTCAGCGGGCGACGCGGGTGGCGTAGATCGCCTGGCGCAGGCGCTTGCCGGCGGGCTCGGAGGCGAGCACCCAGACGGCGAGCGGCGCCCCCGTCGCGTAGTGGACGGAGATGTAGTCGGCGAGCATGCGCCCGGAGGTGGTCTGGGGCAGCCACTCCGGGCGCATCGTCCGGGCGGAGAGGCGCTGCGGCGCGGCCAGTGGCCGGAGGTCGGGGCCGAGCTCGACCAGCTCGACGTCGATCCCGCCGGCTGGACCTACGACGTGGTAGGCGAGCGCGGCCCGCCCGCGCTCCGGGTCGAGCCCGAGCGCCGGCAGCAGGGCGTTGCGCCCGGCCGTGACCGGTACGGGGGCCGCCCAGGCGGTGCCGTCGGGCGAGGTCGAGACGACGATGCTGTTTCGCACGCACCCGGGGCTCGGGCGGCAGTCGTGCCAGGCGACCCAGATCCGCCCGGCGGGATCGACGTCCGCCGCCGGAAGCGGGAAGAAGCGCAGGCCGCGCGGGCTGCGCTCGCGCAGCTCGGAGACCACGACCGGCGGCTCGAAGCTGGCGCCCCCGTCGCGCGAGGTGGCGGCCCCGATCCGTCTCCCGCTCCACAGGAAGGGCACGACCAGCTCTCCGCCCGGCCGCACGACGGGGAAGGCGCCGACGGCGTCCGTGACCGCGACGCGGACCGGAGCCGACCAGGTGAGGCCTCCGTCGGCGGAGGTTCGCACGCCGAGCGCGTCGCCTGCCGCCGAGTCGGTGTAGGCGAGGTAGCAGCGGCCGCGGAAGGCGCTCGCCGGGCCGTTGTCGCACGTGAGCCACTCCTTGTCGAACGCGATCCCGCCGTCCACCGCTCCCGCCTCCGCGGCGAAAACGGGATCGCTCCAGGAGCCGCCGTCGGCCGAGCGGCTGACGGTGAGCCGGGTCGTCCGCCCCTCGACCGCGAGCGTCGCGATCAGCCACGTCTCCGTGGCCGCGTCGTAGGCGACGACCGGATCGCTGGCCCGGTCGTGCGGTCCCGGCGGCCGGCTTGCCTGCGTCAGGCTCGGGAGCAGCCCGCTCGTCCACGTCCGCCCGTCGTCGCGGGAGACGGCGAAGCCGATCCCCGTCGCCCCGCCGTCGGGCCGGCGCCCGACCTGGAAGGCCGCCACCGTCGTCCGCCCGACGGTCAGGCTGTCCGGCTCGACCTGGGTCTCGTGCCAGGCCTGGGGATCCCCGAAGGGGTCGCGCGAGAGCCGCCGCCCCACGACCTCGCAGTCGGCGGCGACGCGGTCGAGCGGATCCGCCGTGACGAGGTCGCGTCCCGGCCCGCAGCGCACCGTGTCCCGGGCGCCGTCGTACTGGGCCGCGAGCCGGTCCTGCCCCGGGCCGCCGTCGAGGAGATCGCGTCCGGGGCCCCCGTCGAGGACGTCGTCGCCGGCCCCGCCCAGCAGCCGGTCGGCGCCGGCGAGCCCGAGCAGGGTGTCTCCGCGAACGGTCCCCGCGAGCAGGTCCGGGCCGTCGGTGCCCGCGATCTGCGCCGCTCCCGCGCTCGCGGCGAGGAGGAGCGCGCCGCCGAGGAGGCCGACCTGGAGCCGGCGGCGCAGGCTGGCCGCAAGAGACGATGCGCGGAGGGCTCCGCTCCTACTACGATCCCGGCCGTGAGCAGCCGACTCAGCCAGGCGATCTCCGAGGGCGACGGCATCTCGATCCTGGTCGAGGTCTACGACGCGGAGTCGGCGGAGGCGGCCGAGAAGAGAGGAGCGGACGGGCTCGCCGTCCGGGAGGGGGCGAATGCCGTGCGCGCGTCGTCTCAGCTGCCGCTCCTCCACCTCGGGGGCACGATCGCAGCGAGCGGGGCGGCCGCGGACGGCGTCGTCGTCCCCCCCGATCGCGCTCACTGGGACGAGGCCCTGGCGCTCGGGCTCGAAGCCGTCGTCCGGGTGACACGCGCCGACGACCTCGCCCGCATCGTCGACGAGCTGGAGCCCGAGATCTTCCTCCTCTCCGCCGGGCCGGAGTCCGATCGCGAGCCGCTCGAGGAGCTCTTGGCGCTCCTGCACGACGTGCCGGCGGGCAAGCTGGCGGTCGCGGAGCTCCGCCACGCCACCCCGGAGGCCGTCGCCGAGCTCGAGCGGGCCGGGGTGGACGCCGTGCTGGTCTCGGCCGCGGACGCCGAGGCGCTGATCGGCGCGTCACGCTCGGCGGCCTGAGTCACGCGACGACGCGCGCCGCCGCGATCCAGGCGGGCGGCACGGTCCGGCGCGGACCGGCCGCCTCGGCCAGCGGCACGTCCACGATCTCGAAGCTCCGCACCGCGGCCAGACGCCCCCAGGCGCCCGCCGCGGCCAGCTCGGCCGCCTTCAGCCCGAGCCTGGTGGCGAGGAAGCGGTCGCGGGCGGTCGGCGTGCCCCCGCGCTGAACGTGGCCAAGCACGGTGACGCGGGTCTCGAAGCCCGTCAGGGCCGCGATCTCGTCTGCGACCACGCGCCCGATCCCGCCCAGCCGGGCGTACCCGTACTCGTCCACGTCCTGCACGACCGGCCCCTGCTGCTCGCCCGACCGGCGGGTGAGCGGGTAGCCCTCGGCGACGACGACGATCGAGAAGTCCTTGCCCTCGTCGTGGCGGCGCTGGAGGTGCTCGCACACGTCCTCGATCGCGGTGGGGACCTCCGGGACGAGGATGACGTCGGCGCCCCCGGCGATCCCGCTGGCGGCGGCGATCCAGCCCGCGTTCCGGCCCATGACCTCGACCACCATGACCCGGTTGTGGGACTCGGCGGTCGAGTGCAGCCGGTCGATCGCCTCCGTACACACCTGCACGGCCGTGTCGAAGCCGATCGTGACGTCGGTGCCGGGGAGGTCGTTGTCGATCGTCTTGGGGACGCCCACGACGGGGTAGGCGAGCTCGGCGTGCAGGCGGTGCGCGACGCCGAGCGTCCCCTCGCCGCCGATCACGGCCACGCCGTCGAGACGGAGCTCCGCGCTCGTCCGGCGCACGGCCTCGACGCCGCCCGCTTCGCGGAAGGGGTCGAAGCTCGAGGTGCCGAGAATCGTCCCCCCGCGCGGGAGGATGCCGGCGACGGCCCGGCGGTCGAGCGGCCGCGTCTCGCCGTGCGCGAGCCCGCGCCAGCCGTGCAGGATGCCGACGACCTCGTGCCCGGAGGCCACCGAGCCGCGCACGAAGGCGCGGATGGCGGCGTTGAGGCCCGGGCAGTCGCCCCCGCCGGTGAGGACACCGAAGCGCACGGCGTCCAGACTAGCCGCGCGCGAGGTCGGGCTACGATCCGGGCGCCTGCGCCGGAGTGGCGGAACTGGCAGACGCGCGGGACTCAAAATCCCGTGTCCTTCGGGACGTGTGGGTTCGATCCCCACCTCCGGCATCGTCGGCACGCTGCTCCCGGTTGCGCGCAGGCGCGCGAGGGCGGATACTTCCGCCACGCCGGCCGTCGTCGGCGCGGATGGAGCAGTGGGTCATCGGACGTGAGGAGGCCAGGTTGAGCGGAAGCAAGCGAACCGTCTTCGTCGCCCTCGGGCTGCTCGTGGCCGTGCTCGCCTTGGTGGCGGCCGGCTGCGGGGGCGGGGGCGGCGGCAAGACTCTGAAGATCGTCTCCGACCTGCCGCTGCAGGGATCGGACCGCGTGCAGACCGAGCAGATGAACGAGGCGATCAAGTTCGTGCTCGAGCAGGCGGACTACAAGGCCGGCGACTACACGATCGAGTTCGAGGCGTTCGACGACGCGACCGCCGCCGCCGGCAAGTGGGACGAGGCGAAGTGCGCCGAGAACGCGCGCACGTACGTCGAGGACGAGTCGATCGTGGGCGTCATCGGGACGTACAACTCCGGCTGCGCAGCGATCATCATCCCGATCCTCAACGAGGCGCCGCTCGCGATGGTCAGCCCGGCCAACACGTACGCGGGCCTGACGCACAGCGCTCCGGGAACCGAGGCGGGCGAGCCGGACAAGTACTACCCGAGCGGGACGCGCAACTACGTGCGCGTCGTCGCCTCGGACGACTTCCAGGGGAAGGTCGGGGCAGCCTTCATGAAGGACGACCTCGGCGTGACCAAGGTCTTCATCCTGGACGACAAGGAGCTCTACGGGAAGGGCGTCGCGGACGCGTTCGAGAGCGCCGCCAAGGAGATCGGCCTCGAGGTCGTCGGGCACGAGGGCTGGGACAAGGACGCTCCCAACTACACGGCCCTGATGACGAAGATCAAGGCGACCGGCGCGGACGGCATCTACATCGGCGGCGTGTCGACGAACAACGGCGGCCAGCTCATCAAGGACAAGGTCGCCGTCCTCGGGGACAACGAGAAGGTGAAGGTGCTCGTCTCCGACGGCTTCGTCCTCTCGTCGCTCTTCGACGAGGCCGGGGCCGACAACGTCAACGGCGCCTACGGCACCGCGCCCACGCAGCCGCCGGACAAGCTGACGGGGGCCGGCGCCGAGTTCATCTCCGCGTTCAAGGAGAAGATCGGGGCGGACACGAACATCGAGGTCTACACCATCTACGCGGCTGCGGCCGCCCAGGTGCTCCTCGATGCGATCGCCCGCTCCGACGGCTCTCGCGAGGACATCGTCGCGAAGCTAATGGAGACGAGCCTCTCCGACTCCGTGGTCGGGCCGCTCTCGTTCAACGAGAACGGCGACCCTGCCGCGGGAACGGAGTCCGTCTACAAGGCCGAGAACGGAGCCTGGGTCTGGCAGCAGGCCAAGGCGGCCGGGTAACGACGAGGCAACGGTGAGGGGGTCGCCCAGACCCCCTCACCAACCACTGCATGACCGAGATCTCGGCTCCCGCACCACTCGCAGCGCGCAGGCGTCCGGCGACCTCCGACCTGCTGCGCTGGATCTTCGGGGCGGTGATCCTCCTCGTGCTCGGCTACTGGCTGATCGGGGAGGCGATCGACTCGCCCCAGCGCTTCGCCCAAGTCTCGGTGATCGGCTTCTCGAACGGGATGATCTACGCCCTCGTCGCGCTGGGCTACACCCTCGTCTACGGGATCATCGAGCTCATCAACTTCGCCCACGGCGACAACTTCATGCTGGGCAGCTTCCAGGCCCAGTCGCTGATCGTGGACGGGTCGTTCCACCTCCCGCTCCTCTTCTTCACCCTCTCGATCCCGCTCGGGACGGCGGCGGCCGTCACCGACTCCTGGTGGCAGAGGGGCTACACGATCGGGCTCGCGATCGTCCTCGCGATGGCCTTCTGCATGACGATCAACGTGACCATCGAGCGGATCGGGTACAAGCCGCTGCGGGCCTCGCCGCGCTTGGCCGCGCTCATCACGGCGATCGGGTTCTCCTTCATCCTGCAGGGAATCGGGCTCGCGTGGAAGGGCGCGGGTCGTATCCCGGTGCCGGAGATCGTCCCGGCGACGCCGCTCGTCGAGACCGGTGGCGTCGTCTACTACAACGTGCGCGATCTGATGGTGCTGCTCATCACCATCCCGGTCCTGCTCGCGCTGACCTGGCTCGTGCGCTCGACAAAGCAGGGGAAGGCAATGCGGGCGACCGCGCAGGACCGCGACGCCTCCGCGATGATGGGGATCGACGTCGACCGCACGATCTCCTTCACCTTCGCCCTCGGCGGGGCGCTGGCCGGCGCGGGCGGCGTCATCTACGCCCTCTACATCGGGACGACCTACTTCCAGCTCGGCTTCCGGCTCGGGCTGATCGCCTTCACCGCCGCCGTGCTGGGGGGCATCGGCAACCTCACCGGCGCGGTCCTCGGGGGCATCCTGATCGGCCTCGTGTCCGCCTACAACGACGGCTTCGGCGATGCGCGCTGGACGTACAGCATCATCTTCACCATCCTCATCCTCATCCTCGTCTTCCGCCCGTCGGGCCTGCTCGGCGAGCGAGTGCCGGAGGGACAGTGAGATGAAGCTCCCGTCCGGCGGCGCTCGGGAGCTCATGTTCGAGCTGCGCGGGGGCTGGGAGCGCTGGCTGCCGTGGGCGCTCGTGGCCCTGGCGCTCAGCTACCCGTTCTGGTTCGACATCCCGCCGATCAGCTACGTGAGCCTCGACGTGCTGGGGCTGAAGCAGGACGTGATCATCTCGATCGGCGTCTACGTGATGCTCGCCCTCGGCCTCAACATCGTCGTCGGGTTCGCGGGCCTGCTCGACCTCGGCTACGTCGCGTTCTTCGCTCTCGGCGCGTACACCGTGGGCTGGTTCGCCTCGGACAAGTTCTCGGGCACGAGCTTCCACGTCGCCTCCAACGCGCCCGAGGGAGTCGCCGGCATCCACCTCAACTTCTGGCTCGTCATCCTCATCGCCGGCGTCATCGCCGCCATCGCAGGGGTGATCATCGGCTGGCCGACGCTGCGCCTGCGCGGGGACTACCTCGCCATCGTCACCCTCGGCTTCGGGGAGATCATCCCCGACGCCTTCCGCAACGCCGACAAGCTCCCGTTCCCGGGCGGCTTCCAGGCCACCCCTCCCTTCATCGACTTCACGAACGTCAACCTCACGAACGGCGTCCGCGGCGTCCGCCAGCTCGACCGGCCGGGCTTCGGAGAGCACCTCGACACGTGGACGGGCGGCTTCCTCCCGGACCGGTTCAACCCGACCCATCTCGAGCCCTGGTACTTCACGATCGTGGCCATGGTCGGCGTGACGATCTTCGTCATCCTCCGGCTCGAGCGCTCGAAGATGGGCCGCGCCTGGGTGGCGGTGCGCGAGGACGAGGTCGCCGCCTCGGCGATGGGCGTCCCGCTCATGCGCACGAAGCTGTGGGCGTACGGGATCGGCGCAGTCTTCGGCGGCCTCGTCGGCGCCTACTGGGGAGGCTTCATCGGCTCGGTCTTCCCGACGAGCTTCTTCTTCAACATCTCGATCATCGTCCTCTGCATGGTCATCGTCGGCGGGATGGGGAACGTGTACGGCGTCATCCTGGGCGCGATCGTCCTCCAGTACCTGAACGTGGCCGGGCTGGACAAGATCGGGCGGGGCTTCCACGCGGTGCTCGGCACCGACGAGACGGTGTTCGCAAAGTACAAGTTCCTCATCTTCGGGCTGCTGCTCGTGATCATGATGCTGATGCGGCCCGAGGGCATCATCCCGCATGCCCGCCGGAAGGCGGAGCTCCACGAGGCCGAGGAAGAGGGCGGCCAGGAGCCCGCCTACGGCGACCTCTACGAGGCCCGGGAGCGCGCGTGACCGACGGCGGTCCGCTCCTGCTCGAGGCGCGGCGGGTGCGCAAGGAGTTCGGCGGCCTGGTCGCGGTCAACGACGTCGACTTCACCATCCCCGAGGGCAGGATCGTGAGCCTCATCGGCCCCAACGGGGCGGGCAAGACGACCTTCTTCAACATCCTCACGGGTGTCTACAAGCCGACGTCCGGCGAGGTCGCCTTCCGCGGGCGCCCGATCACGGGCCTGCCGCCGCACAAGATCACCGCGCTCGGGATGGCGCGGACGTTCCAGAACATCCGCCTCTTCCACAACATGACCGCGGTCGAGAACGTCCAGGTAGCGATGCACAGCCGTCTCAAGGGCGGCGTGTGGGCGGCGATCCTGCACACGCGGAGGCATCGGCAGGAGGAGGCCGAGGCGGAGGCGCGGGCCCGCGAGCTGCTCGCGTACTGCGGGCTGGCGAGGCGGCACTTCGACGAGTTCGGGAAGAACCTGCCCTACGGGGAGCAGCGCCGGCTGGAGGTGGCGCGCGCGCTCGCCGCCGAGCCCACGCTGCTCCTCCTGGACGAGCCGACCGCGGGCATGAACCCGCAGGAGACCGCCGACTTCATCGCCTTCGTGCGCCGCCTGCGGGACGAGCGGGGGCTGACCGTGCTCCTGATCGAGCACGACATGAAGGTCGTGATGGGGGTCTCCGATCGCGTCAGCGTCCTCGACTACGGGGAGAAGATCGCCGAGGGCACGCCGGCCGAGGTGCAGCACGACCCGCGCGTGATCGAGGCCTACCTGGGGAAGGCGGCGACGGCGTGACGGACGACGGCGCGAAGACGCTCCTCGAAGTCCAGGACATCCACGTCTACTACGGGACGATCCACGCCCTCAAGGGCGTCTCCCTGACCGTGCGCGAGGGCGAGATCGTCACCCTCATCGGCGCGAACGGGGCGGGCAAGACGACCACGCTGCGCTCGATCAACGGGCTCAACCACCCTCGCTCGGGCACGATCTCCTTCCGCGGCGAGGACATCACCCACCGCCCGGCGCACGAGATCGTGAAGATGGGCATCTCGCAGTCGCCGGAGGGCCGCCGCGTCTTCCCGCGCATGTCCGTGCTCGAGAACCTGGAGATGGGCGCCTACCAGCGAGAGAAGGGCACGCCCGAGTACCGGGAGGACCTGGAGCGCGTGTACACGCTCTTCCCGCGTCTGAAGGAGCGCGAGTCGCAGAAGGCGGGCACGCTCTCGGGCGGCGAGCAGCAGATGCTCGCGATGGGCCGGGCGCTGATGGCCCGGCCGCAGCTCCTCCTCCTCGACGAGCCCTCGATGGGCCTGGCGCCGATCTTCGTCGAGCGGATCTTCCAGATCGTGGTCGAGATCAACAAGCAGGGGACCCCGGTGCTGCTCGTCGAGCAGAACGCGCTGATGGCGCTCGAGGTCGCCCACCGCGGCTACGTCCTCGAGACGGGCACGGTCGCCCTCACGGATACGGCCTCCGCCCTCCGTGAGAACGAGGACGTGCGCAAGGCGTACCTGGGCGAAGCCTGACGCAGTCGCCTGCTCGGCGCCTTCACCCGGCCAGGAGCGGGGGGTAGGGAGGAGCGAGCAGGATCCCCACGCGGGCGCGGCCGCCGGCGACGCCGTGCGCCATCTCCAGGGCGCTCGCGATGCTGCGGGCCGGCACGAAGCCGAGCGCCCGCGCGGCGACGGCGTCGCGGCAGCCGGCGACGACGACGCGTCCGAGGCGGGCAAGCGCCGGCGCGCAGCCGGCCCAGTCCGTGTAGGGGAGGAGCGGGTGGCAGGTGCGGCCCGCTCGATACGCGGCGAGCGTCTTCGGATCGGTCGCGGCGGCCCGCTCCGCCTGCGCGAGCAGCTCGGGCGCGGACGATGCGCGGAGCACCTCGAGCAGCGAGGCGTAGGGCACCTCCGAGGGAGCGAACGAGCGCGCCAGCCGGTGGACGAGGACGAGCGTCCCGCCCGGCCGGAGCGGGAAGACCCCACGGTGCAGGCGGAGCACGAGACCGAGGGCGACCGCCGCCGCGGTCACGGGGTTGGCCGGCACGCGAGGGAGGTGCGGTCCAGTCCACGGGATGCCCACGACGAGCGCGTCCACCTGCTCCTCGAGGCGTGTAGCTCGCAGCTCGATCCCGCGCACGAGGGCCTCGGCATGGGCGACCGAGGGTGGTCCTGCGAAGGCCGCCGCGGCGGCGAGCCGGCGACCCTGGGTCGAGAGCACCGCCCGGCGAAGGGAAGGCGGCAGGCGGGAGAAGGCGGCCCGCGTCCAGGAGCGCGCGAGCGCCGCCGTCGCCGCGGCGTCGTGGGGGTAGCCGCGGAAGGCTCCCGTCAGCCGTGGCAGGTCGAGCACGAGGGAGACGCCCGCGAGGGCGACGCGGCGCGCGAGCGCCGCCTCGAGCCGGCGGGCCAGCTCCCACCCCGGCGCGCCCCAAGCGGTGAGCAGCGACTCTCCGCCTGCGACGCTCCGCACGGTGGCCGCATCGGAGGCGGCGAGGAGGGTTCCGGGGCCGCCGTGCAGGACCGTCTCGGCCGAGCCGAGGACGAGCGCGAGGTCCGTGTCGACGAGCGCGGGGTGGACGCGGATGCCGTCCGTCAGCGGCACGAGCGCGTCGTCCGCGGCGTCGTGGACGAGGACACGGCCGCGAAAGGCGCGCGCCTGCGCGGGCGGGAGGAGGCGCTCCAGCTCGTGCCGGCCCGCACGACGCGCGAGCCCGCCGGCGACGAGAACGGTCTGCCGCTCGGGCCGCACCCCGCAGCGCTCGAGCTCGGAGAGCGCTGCCGCGAGCGCCTCCGGGCGGGGGTCCTGCTGCGTCCCGGGCAGCGGGAGAGCAGGCGGCTCGACGACGACCGTCGCCCGCCCGCCGCGGGTGGTGAGGCTCTCGAGCGGCGGCCCCGAGAGCGGGAACCGGAGGGCGTCGCGCACGGCCGCCCCGGCGCTCACGCCGCGTTCCACGGGCGGCGGCGGGCGCAGGACGAGGTCCTCGTCTCCGGCCGGAACGAGGACGACGCGGCTGCCGGCGAGGAGCGGGACGCGGGGCACCGCGCCCTATCCAACCAGCCGGAGGGCCGGGCGCGACGCCGTAGACTCGAGGGGTGCCCAAGACCCTGACCGGCGAGGAGCTCGAGCTCGACGACGCGCCCGCTCGCCAGGCCGAGCTCTTCCTCGTGGACGGCAACAACCTCGCCTACCGGGCCTTCTTCGCGCTGCCCGAGGAGCTGCAGACGACGGACGGCCAGCCGACGAACGCCCTCCTCGGCTTCACGAACATGCTCTTCAAGCTGCTCACCGACTATCGCCCGCGCGGGGTCGCGGTCGCCTGGGACACGCGACCCGTGCACCGCAAGGAGATCGACGCCGAGTACAAGGCCGACCGACGGCCGATGCCGGACCTGCTCGCCGAGCAGTTTCCCCACTTCCGGCCGATCGTGGAAGCGTTCGGCTACCGCAACCTCGAGCTCGAGGGCTGGGAGGCGGACGACGTCATCGCCACGCTCGCGACGAAGGCGGACCAGGCGGGGATCAAGACCTGTGTCGTCTCCACCGACCGGGATGCCTTCCAGCTCGTCTCGGAGAACGTCTGCCTGATGATGACCCCGCGTGGGGTCGCCGACGTGCAGGTGTACACGCCGGAGCGCGTGCGGGCCCGTTACGGGATCGAGCCCGAGCAGATCCCCGACTTCATCGGGCTCAAGGGCGACCCGTCCGACTCGATCCCCGGCGTCCCGGGAATCGGGGACAAGACCGCGGGGCAGCTGATCGCCCAGTACGGCTCGCTGGAGGAGGTGCTCGCCCACGCGGAGGAGCTGTCGCCGGCGCGGGCCAAGGCGCTCGCCGCGCACGCCGAGCAGGCCCGCGCCTCCAAGCTCCTCGCCACCATGCGTCGTGACCTCGAGCTGGGAGTCGACCCCAGAGACCTCGTCGCCCGACCGCCCGACCGCTCGCGTCTGAAGGAGATCTTCCGCCGCTTCGAGTTCCGGGCCCTGCTCGGCCGGGTGGACGCCCTCGACGAGGCGCTGCCGGCGGCGGGGCGCCCGCAGCTCGAGGGGCTGGCGGTTCGCTGGCGGGAAGGCCCGCTGCCCCGCCTGCGCGGCCGCATCGGCGTCGCCGCGGACGCCGATCGGCTGGCGGTCGCGACCGAGGAGGGCGAGGTGATCGTCGCTCCCCGGCCAAGTGACAAAGTGTCACTTGGCGAGGAGGCCGCGATCGTCACGCACGACGCCAAGCCGCTCCGCCTCCCGGGCCCCGCCGCGGACGACACCCTGATCGCGGCCTATCTGATCGACCCCGGCCGTGCCGAGTACCTGCTCGACGATCTGGCGGCCGAGAACGGCCTCGAGCTTCAGCCCGACCCCCCCGCGGAGGAGGAGACCGCCGCGCTCGTCCGGCACGCGGAGGCGGCTCGCCGCCTTGCCCCGATCCTCGCCCAGCGAGTCGCCGAGCGAGGCTGCGAGCGCCTCTACCGCGAGGTCGAGCTGCCCCTGACGGTGGTGCTCGCGGCGATGGAGGACGCGGGCGTCCGCATCGACACCTACCGCATGGGGGAGATCACCGCCCGCCTGCGGGACCGGATCGCCGAGCTCGAGGCGCGCGCCTACGCGCTGGCCGGGGAGGAGTTCGTCCTCGGCTCCCCGCAGCAGCTCGGCCGCATCCTCTTCGAGAAGCTCGGCCTGACCCCGGGGCGGAAGGGGAAGACCGGCTACTCGACGGACAGCAAGGTCCTGCGCGCGCTGCGCGCCGAGCACGAGATCGTTCCCGTGATCGAGGAGTGGCGTGAGCTGACGAAGCTCGTCAACACCTACCTGGAGCCGCTCCCGAACCTGCTCGGCGAGGACGGGCGCCTGCACACCACCTTCAACCAGACGGTCGCCGCGACCGGGCGGCTCTCCACCTCCAACCCGAACCTGCAGGCGATCCCGATCCGCACCGAGCTGGGCCGGGAGATCCGCTCCGCCTTCGTCGCCGAGCCCGGGCACCGCCTGCTCTCCGCCGACTACTCGCAGATCGAGCTGCGCATCCTCGCCCACGTCTCCGGCGAGCCGAAGCTCCGCGAGGCCTTCCTGCGCGGGGAGGACATCCACACGGCGACCGCCGCCGAGGTGCTGGGCAAGGACCCGGCGACGCTCACCAAGGACGAGCGCAACGTCGCCAAGATGATCAACTTCGGGATCGTCTACGGGATCTCCGCCTTCGGCCTGGCCGAGAACCTGGACATCCCGCGCGAGCAGGCGCAGGCCTACATCGACGCGTACCTCGCCCGCTTCCCGCGCGTGCAGGAGTTCATCGCGCGCACGATCGCGCAGGCTGCCGCCGACGGCTACGCCACCAGCCTGCTCGGCCGCCGCCGCCCGGTGCCCGAGCTGCGGGCCTCGAATCGGCAGACGCGCGGCTTCGGCGAGCGGGTCGCGGTCAACTTCGTCATGCAGGGCTCGAACGCGGACATCATCAAGGTGGCCATGGTCGCCATCCACCGCCGCCTGCGGGAGGAGGGCCGGGGCGCCCGGCTCGTCCTGCAGGTGCACGACGAGCTCCTGCTCGAGGTGCCGCAGACGGAGGTCTCGGCGGTGCGGGAGCTCGTCCGGGCCGAGATGGTGGGCGCCTACCCGCTCGACCCGCCGCTCGCCGTCGACGTCGGCGTCGGCGACGACTGGGCGGAGGCGAAGGGGTAGGCGGGCTCAGAGCTCGAGCGTCTCGCCGTCGTCCGGGACGAGCACGCCGGGGACGGCCTCGCGCAGCGTCGCGCGCGAGAGGAAGCAGTGGTTGAGCGCCTCCAGGTGCACGGCCACGACCGTCGGCACGCGGGCGGCGACCTCGCGGACGTCCTCGACCCCCATGACGATGAGCCCGCCCTCGAGGAGCTCCGCCCCGCCGGCGTTGACGACGGCCACCCTGGGGCGGTACCGGGTGATCGTCTCCGCCACGCCCTCGTACCAGACCGTGTCGCCGGCGACGTAGAGGCCGTCGAGGACGTACCCGCTCACCGGGGCGAGCGCCTCGGCGAGCACGCCGGAGCCGTGCCGGGCGGGCGTGCGGACGAGGTGCAGGCCGTGCCAGCGGAGCTCGTCTGCGACCGGACGGGCGGCGAGCCCGAGCCCGCGCAGCGCGTCCTCGTCCTCGGGCTGGCAGAAGACGGGAACGTCCCGCGGGAGGAGTTCCGCGGCGCGCCCGTCGAGGTGGTCGCGATGGCGGTGGGTGACGAGCACCGCATCCAGGCCGCGCACGACCTCCTCGGCCGGGAAGGGCAACGGGACGGTCGGGTTGCGCACGGGGTTGGCGGTGCCCTCGATCGGCGGCCGAGCGCCGGCGTCGTCGAGCATGGGGTCGACCAGGAGCCGCTTGCCCGCGAGCTCGACGATCACGGTCGCGTTGCGGACGAGGGTCAGACGCACGGGGACCTTCTACCGGAGCGACGCCTCCCGGGGCGGGGATTTGCCCTCCATCCGGCTATACTCCGCGCTCCGATGGCCAACGACACCGTAGAGAAGCCGACCGCGACCGAGGAGGGGGTGTGGATCGCGGGCCCCGACGGGGAGCTCGTCCCCGACTACGAGGGCTCGTTCCCCGAGATCAACGAGGGCGAGGTCGTCCACGGGACGGTCGTGCGCGTGGACAAGGACGAGGTGCTCGTGGACATCGGCTACAAGTCCGAGGGCGTTATCCCGGTCTCGGAGCTGACCATCCGCCGGGCGGTGAACCCGGCCGACGAGGTCTCCGTCGGGGAGGAGATCGACGCGCTCGTCCTGACCAAGGAGGACGCGGAGGGCAGGCTCATCCTCTCCAAGAAGCGGGCCCGCTTCGAGCTGGCCTGGAAGCGGATCGAGGAGGCGGCCGAGTCCGGCGAGCCCGTCACCGGGAAGGTGATCGAGGTGGTCAAGGGTGGCCTCATCCTCGACCTCGGGGTCCGCGGCTTCCTGCCCGCCTCGCTCGTGGACATCCGGCGCGTGCAGGACCTGGACGAGTTCCTCGGACGGGAGCTGCGCTGCAAGGTGATCGAGCTCAACCGCTCCCGCAACAACGTCGTCCTCTCCCGCCGCGCGGTGCTCGAGGACGAGCGCAAGGAGATGCGGCAGGCGATCCTCGACCGGCTGAGCCCGGGCGACGTGGTCGAGGGCCAGATCTCGAACATCGTCGACTTCGGCGCCTTCGTCGACCTGGACGGGATGGACGGCCTCATCCACATCTCGGAGCTCTCCTGGAGCCACGTCAACCACCCCTCCGAGGTGCTCGAGATCGGCCAGACGGTGAAGGTCAAGGTGCTCGACATCGACCGCGAGCGCCAGCGCATCTCGCTCGGGCTGAAGCAGACCCAGTCCGACCCCTGGCAGCAGGTGCTCGATTCCTACCGCGAGGGGGACGTCGTCGAGGGCCGGGTGGCGAAGGTGGTCACCTTCGGCGCCTTCGTCGAGATCCTCCCCGGTGTCGAGGGTCTCGTGCACATCTCCGAGCTCGCGCCCCACCACGTCGAGAACCCGCGCGAGGTTGTCGCCCAGGGGCAGGCCGTCAACGTGCGCATCCTCGAGATCGACGGCGAGCGCCGACGCCTGTCCCTCTCGCTCAAGCGGGTCGAGGGGGAGCAGCCGGTTCCGCGCGCCGACGGCGCCGAGTCGGTGCACGCAACCCCCGACCTGAAGCTCTCCGAGGAGGCGTTCCCGACGACCGCGCGCGCCGCCGCGGCGGTCGCGGTGGAGGAGGCGGTCGAGGAGGCGGTCGAGGAGGCGGTCGAGGTGGAAGTCGAGGCGGACGCCGAGGGCGCGGCCGCCGAGGAGGGAGTCGCCGAGTCCGAGCACGAGACGGCGCCGCCGACCGAGCCCGACGAGGCCGGCGAGCCGGCGTAGATGGTGTCAGACCCTCCGGGGTCTGAGCCCAGGCGCCGTCCGCTCGCGGTCGCGATCACGGGTGGCATCGGGGCCGGGAAGTCCACGGCGCTCGCCGCCTTCCGGCGCCACGGCGCAGCGACGGTCTCGAGCGACGAGATCGTCCACCACCTGCTCGCACACGACCCGGATGTGAAGCGGACGCTCGTCGAGCGCTTCGGCGAGGAGATCCTGGGGCCCGACGGGGCGCCCGACCGGGAGCGGCTCGCGGTGCGGGTGTTCCGCGACCGCGAGGCGCTCGACTTCCTCGAGCGCCTGCTCCACCCGCTCGTCTCGCGCGAGTACCTCGCATGGCGCGAGCAGCTCGCCCGGCTCCCCAACCCGCCGGACGTGTGCGTGACCGAGGTGCCGCTCCTGTACGAGGTGGGCGCCGAGAGCCGCTTCGACAAGGTGGTCGTGATCACCGCGCCCAAGAAGCTGCGGGAGGCCAGGCGGGGCGGCCGGCCCGACGACCGCGAGGCGAGGCTCCTGCCCGACCGGGAGAAGGCGAAGCGCGCCGACTTCGTGTACGTCAACACCGGGACGCCCGAGGAGCTCGACGCCTGGGTCGCTGGCGTGATGGACGCCCTGACCGCGGAGCACCGAGCGGCTCCCGCGCCGCAACCGGCCGAGAACGTGCCCAAGTGACACTTTGTCACTTGGCCTGAGCTGCAGGGCGCGAGGCGCAGGGCCGGGAGCGATTTGGCGTGGAGCGACTCGGCCTGAGCCGCAGGGCGCGAGCCGCAGGGCCGGGAGCGATTTGGCGTGGAGCGACTCGGCCTGAGCGACTCGGCCTGAGCCGATCGGCCCTGAGCCGATCGGCCTGAAGCGATGAGAGGAAGTGAGCAGGACGAGCGCTTGGGCCCAAGTGACACTTTGTCACTTGGGTTGAGAGCGACGACGAGCGAGGCAACCCGGCCGCCGATCCATCATCGTCGCCGTCACAGCTCTTACCGTGGCCGGCGCGGGCGCATGGGCGACGAAGGCCGAGGCCGGCTGGTGCCTGCGTGCCCCCTGCTTCCTGCTCTCGAAGCACATCCGCTGCAGCCACGCCGCCAACGACGCTCTCCACCCGGCCCTGCTCGCAGCGGCCGGGTTGGCAGAGAGCCGCCTCGACTCCGACGCCCGCTCCCGAGCAGGCGCCGTCGGTCTTGTGCAGCTCGTGTCGGACACCGCGCGGTTCATCGCGCGGACCACGGGCGGGGAGGACGTCGTCCCCGCCGACCTCCGCGACCCGGAGATCGACGTCCGGCGAGTACGACGAGGGCGACGTCTCGGCGCCTGCGTGATACGTCGCGAGCGCGGCCGCGGGAACGCCGACGAGTGGTGCCGGCGGGGACGGGGCAGCGCCTTCCCGGAGACCCAGGCGTACGTCCGCGCGCTCGAGCGCGTCAGGAGGGTGTACGCGAAGGCCCACTGGCCCGAGCTCGGCCTGGGGCGCGCGGGGCGACCGCTGTGCGCACGAAGTCGATGAGCGCGTCGACGTCTCTGATCCGCTCGCCGTACGCCATCTGGAGGACGACCCCGTTGGCGACGAGGCTGACGAAACCTGCGACCCGCTCGGGGGGGTAGTCGTCGCGCAGCTCGCCGCGCTCCTGCTCGCCGCGGACGTGCGCGAGGAGGAGCGGCGCGAGCTCCTCCTCCGTTCGCTCTTCGTGCCGGCGACGGAACTCCGGGTCGGTGCGGATCTTCCGCGTGAGCTCGAGGTAGACGCCCAGCCACTCGGGGTCCTCCTCGACGACCGCGCGCAGCGCCGCCTCCCAGCCGCGGTCGAGCCAGAGCTGCACGAGGCGCTGGTTGTCGCGCCAGGCGAGCTCGAGGAAGAGGTCCTCCTTGGAGGGGAAGTAGTTGAAGATCGCGCCCCGCGACAGGCCGGTCGCCTGCTCGAGCTTCGCGACCGTGGCGCCCTCGTAGCCGTGCTCCGCGAACGCACGGCGGGCACCCGCGAGGATCTGCTCGCGGCGCTCGGCCCTTCGCTCCTCGCTGATCTTCGGCATCGCTCGAATCGTACTTTACAAAACAGTACGGACGTTTTAGTATCTCCAAATCTCCGAACGCCCCCTCACCCAGGTGGAGCGCAGCGCGGTCAGCGCGCTCGTCCTCGCCGAGACCGTCTCGATGATCGGGACGCGGATGACCTACCTCGCGTTGCCCTGGTTCGTCCTCGTCACGACAGGCTCGCCGGGGAAGATGTCCCTCGTCCTCGCCGCGGAGATCCTGCCGATGGCCGTGCTCGGCGTCCCCAGCGGCGCGGTCGTGCAGCGGTTCGGCTCGCGGACGACGATGCTCGCCTCCGACCTCGCTCGGGCCCCGATCCTCGGCTCGGTTCCGCTGCTGCACGCGACGGGCCACCTCACGTTCCCGTCGCTCCTCGGAATCGTCGCGCTGCTCGGCGCCTTCGCGCCTCCGTACTTCGCGTCCCAGCGAACAATCCTGCCGGAGCTCGTGGGCGAGGACGAGCGCCGCATGTCGCAGGCGAACAGCGCGATCGAGGGCGGGACGGCGTTCGCAGCGCTCATCGGCCCGGCGCTGGCCGGCGTCCTCATCCCGTTCGTGGGCGCCGCGAACGTGCTCTACGTGGACGCGGCGACGTACCTCGTCGCGTTCGTCCTCGTCCTCGCCTTCGTGCCCCGGAGGAAGCCGATCGGAGCGAAGGCCGCGGAGGGCGTGCTCGCGGGCCTGCGGTTCCTCGCTCGGGACCGGTTCCTGGCGCCGCTCGGGCTGCTGATGATCACCTTTGGCCTCTTCGGCGCCGGGCTCTCCGCCGGGCTCCCCGTCTACGCGTACGACGCCTTCGACGGCAGCTCGAGGATCGCCGGGCTCTTCTACGCCGCGCTCGGAGCGGGGGCGATCGTCGGCACCGCGCTCGCCGTCCTCGTCGTGCGGAAGCTCCAGCCGCTGCGCCTGGCTGCCCTCGGGATCGTCGCCTTCTCGCTCCCCCTCTGGGTGATGCCGTTCCTGCCGCCGTGGCCCGTCGTCTTCCTCGCCCTGTTCACGGCGATGCTCTTCACGCCCTTCGTCAACGGCCCGCTCATGGCGGTGATCACCGCCCGGACCCCGGAGGCGCTGCGACCGAAGGTGATGACGGCGCTCATCGCGGCGAACACGATCGCCGCGCCGCTCGGCTTCCTGCTCGCCGGGCAGATCCTCGAGCACTGGGGCGTCGTGCCGCTGTTCACGCTCGTCGTCGCCGGCATCACGTCGCTCGCGCTCCTTTTCGCGGCGTTCGCGTGGCGGCGGGGCGACATCGAGCCCCTCGCCGAGCCCGCCACGATGTAGGGGACAGCCCGGGGAGGCGATATCGAGGGTCCTCCCCGCGGGCCATGGTGTAAGGGTAGAAGAGAGAGTAGACTTACACCATGGCCTTGAACATCAAGAACGCCGAGGCGGAGCGGCTCGCGAGCGAGCTCGCCTCGCTCACAGGCGAGACGAAGACCCAGGCCATCGCGGTCGCGCTGCGCGAGCGGCTCGAGCGGCTGCGCGCGGCCGAGTCCCGTGAGGATCGGGCCGCGCGCATCCGGCGGGTGCTCGAGGAGGAGATCTGGCCCCTCGTACCCGCGGACGTCCGCGGCAAGCCGCTTACCAAGGCCGAGCGCGAGGAGATCCTCGGATACGGCCCGGAGGGCTATTGATCGCCGACAGCTCCGCTCTCGTCGCGATCGTGATCGAGGAACCCGGCTACGAGCGTGTGCTCGACAAGATCGTCGCGGCGGGCGGAGCCGGTGCTGGCGCTCCCACGCTCGTCGAGACTGGCATCGTCCTGCGAGACAAGCTCGGCCCCGCTGGGCGTACCCTGCTCACCGCATCCCTCGAGGAGCTCGGGGTCCAGCCTCTCCCGTTCCTGCCCGAACACTGGCCTGTGGCGGTCGACGCGTTCGCGCGATTCGGTCGTGGTCGCCATCGCGCGGCGCTGAACTTCGGCGACTGCCTCACGTACGCGATCGCGAAGGTCGCGAACGAGC
>DATMAP010000064.1:0-4300 GCA_035559835.1 Gaiellaceae bacterium | reverse complement strand
CCAGGTGGAGCCGAGGGAGACGTCGAGCCTGGACGCGAGCCAGAAGCCGAAGACGAGGACGAGCGCCAGCCCGAGCCCGAGCAGGGGCACCGCCGGGCGGACGGCGCGCAGGAGGAGCGCGACCTCGCTCGGCCGCCGGCGCTGCAGCGCCGCGAGCCGCAGCACCGCGGCCGCGACTGCTCCCGAGACGTACAGGAACGCCCCCGCGAGGTGGAGGAAGAGCAGCCATTCGTAGCTCATCGCCGGTGAGCCTAGCCGCGACAATGCCGGGAGTGGACGCCACCGCCCGCCATCTGCGGCTCCTGACCGAGACGATCGCCGCCGTCAACTCCTCGCTCGACCTGCAGGAGGTGCTCGAGCTGGTCGCGAGCAAGGTCGCGGACGCCCTCGGCACCGACGCCTGCTTCGTCTACCTGTACGACGAGCTCGCCGGCGAGCTCGTGCTGCGGGCGACGCACGGCAGCCGGGTGGAGGAGCTGACGCGGACGCCGCGGATGCGCCCGGGCGAGGGGATCACGGGCGCCGCCGCCGCCGAGCGCGCGCCGATCATGATCCCCGCGCAGGCGCACCTCGACCCGCGCTTCAAGGAGTTCCCGAACCTGCCCGAGGACGAGTACGAGTCGATCCTGGCCGTGCCCATCCTGGCTCGGGACAAGCTCGAGGGTGCGCTCAACGTGCGCACGCGGGAGCCGCGTGCCTTCACCGACGCCGAGATCGAGCTCCTCGTCGCGATCGCGAGCCAGGTCGCGCAGACGATCGAGCACGCGAAGCTGTACGCGGCCGCCCAGCGCCGCGTGGCCGAGCTGGAGGCGCTCGCCCGCATCTCGGAGGCCGTCTCGGAGTCGCTCTACCTGGAGGAGTCGCTGGAGGCGATCGTCAAGACGACGATGGAGTCGCTGCACGCGACGGGAGCGGCGCTCGTGCTCGAGGACGGCAAGATCGCCTGGCCGGAGGGGCGCGCGGGGGCCTTCGCCGTCCGCCTGCCGCTGCGCTGGAAACGGCGCCAGATCGGCGAGCTCGTCTGCGACCGCGACACCCCCTTCTCCGAGGACGACGAGGCCCTGCTGGAGGCGATCGCGCACCACGCGGCGGTCGCGCTCGAGCACGGACGAGCGGTCATGCGCGGCGTCCTCGCCCAGGAGATCCACCACCGGGTGAAGAACAACCTGCAGGCGGTCGCCTCCCTGCTCAGGCTGCAGGCCCGCGCCGAGGGCGTCGACCCGCGCCAGGCGCTGCAGGACTCGGTCAACCGGATCCTCGCCATCGCCGCGGTCCACGAGGTCCTGACCGAGCACCGCGAGGACGACGTCGATCTGGCCGAGCTGGTCGACCGGCTGCGCGCGATGCTCGTCCAAGGAGTCGCCGAGGGGAAGGAGGTGAGCGCCGAGCTCGCCTCGGTCTCGCTCGCCGGGCAGCGGGCGACGGCGCTCGCGCTCGTGTTCACGGAGCTCCTCCAGAATGCGCTCGAGCACGGTGGCGCGCACGTCTCCATCCGGCTCGCGCCGCGGAACGGGGAGGTGGTGCTGACGATCGCCGACGACGGCCCCGGCATGGGCGGCGCGCGGGACGGCACAGGCCTCTCGATCGTGCGTGCGCTCGTCCGGGACGAGCTGCAGGGGAGGCTGCAGCTGTCCGACGAGGGAGGCCTGCGGGTCGAGGTCACCTTCTCGGCATGAGGAGAGACGACCGGGAGTGCGGGCACGAGCCAGGGATCGAGTACCGCGTGCTCTGGATCGAGCGATGACCGAGACCCCGCTTCGCGTCCTGATCGCCGAGGACGAGACGCTGATCCGGCTCGACCTGCGCGGGCTGCTCGAGGCGGCGGGGCTGGAGGTGTGCGCGGAGGCGCGCGACGGGGAGGAGGCGGTCCGGCTCGCGCGCGAGACGCGGCCTGACGTCGCGCTCTTGGACGTGAAGATGCCGCGCCTGGACGGGATCGACGCCGCCCGGCGGATCCTCGACGAGCGACCGGTGCCGATCGTGCTCGTGACCGCCTACGGAGAGCGCGAGCTGGTCGCGCGGGCGGTCGAGGCGGGCGTCTTCGGCTACCTCGTCAAGCCGTTCAAGGAGAGCGACCTCCTGCCCGCGATCGAGACCGCGCGCGCCCGCCACGCCGAGCTCGTCGCGCTGCGCGAGGAGATGGACTCGCTCGCCGAAGCGCTCGCCGCCCGGAAGGCGATCGAGCGGGCGAAGGGGATCCTCATGCGCCGCGAGGGACTCTCGGAGCAGGAGGCCTTCGCCAGGCTGCGCAAGGCGAGCCAGATCTCCGGCCGCCCGCTGAAGGTGGTCGCGGAGGCCCTGATCGCGACGCTCGAGCGCTGAGCGTTACCAGTCGCCCTCCCGGCAGTACGGGTACGCCCAGAGTGCGACCTGCATGAGCACGGACTTGCGCCAGGCGTCCTGCATCCTGTCCACCATCTCCGGCGGATCCCCGCCCTTCTCCAGGAACGGACGCAGCGTCGCCGTGATCGGGTAGACGAGCGCGATCACGTACCGGAGCGGCACGTGGTCGGCGGCATCGACTCCGTCCGTCCGGTTCTTCCCGCTGCGGTGGTGGCGGCGCCCGATCTCGAGCTGGTAGGCGAGCCAGTCCGCGTCGTAGCGCGCCGCCGCCGTGTCGCGGATCCACTGCCCGAAGCGCACCCGCACGGCCGCCAGGTAGTCGGGGTCGGGCTGGCCGTCCGAGCGCCGGGCGAAGGTCGAGACGAGGTGGTCGTTGGAGCCGACGAAGCCGTACCAGACGTCGAGCACGTCCTCGATCTGGTCGGCGAGGATCTCCCCGGAACGGCGCAGCGCGGCGACGTCGTCCTCGCCGAAGAGCGTGGACCGCTTCAGGAGCTCGAGGTCCTCGAGCGTGACGGGGCTCTCCTGGGTGGTGCTCATGCTCCCTCCTTGGTGGTCGCGGGTTCGTGGTCTGCGCAGTCGAGCCGGAGCTCGCGGTCGCCGAAGGGGGCATCGACGAAGGCGCAGTGGTGCGGCTGCGCCGGGTCGTCGTGCACGTGGGGCCGGAAGAAGCGGCAGCTCACGCACATGCGCTGCACGGGGATGCGGCCGCGGCGCTGGAGCTCCAGGATCATGCGCGAGAGCCCACGCAGGAAGGCGGCCTGGTCGGCGTCGTCGAGCGCGTGCACCGCCTCCAGGAGCGCATCCGGCCACTCGCTCGCGGCCGCAGCCGCCTCTTGGCCGCGGCTCGTCGGCGCGACGAGCCGCGCGCGCCGGTCGCGTGCGGGCTCCCTGGTCACGAGCCCTTTCGCCTCGAGCGCGGAGACGGCGTCGCTGACGGTCGGCTGGGAGACGGCGAGCGACCCGGCCAGCGCGCTCACCGAGCTCGCGCCGCGGGCGCGAAGGAGCGCGAGGATCTGCGCCTGGGTCGGGGTCAGCCCCGTCCGGCTCCGCTCCTCCCAGGCGTGGTGCCGGAGGGCGAGCCCGATCTTGGCGAGCCCGACGGCGACGCTCGTGGCCGGGTCGACGGCGAACGCGGTGGCAGACATATAGGAGTCCTATCTATCATCTCGGCACGGCGCCGTCAACAAGCCGGCGGGCGGCGGGACCACGCAGCCGACGACCTGCGGCGGGCTACCGCGCCGCCAGGAGCCGCTCTTCCTCGCGCCGCCGGTAGAGGCGGCGGCCGAGCCCTGCGACGAGCGCGAGCAGGGCGAGCGGCGCCGCCACGATGGCGGCGGCGAGCGCGACGACGCCCTCCCAGACGAGCACGTTCAGCGCCTTGTCGAGCGCCCGGTCGAGTCGCGAGGGCACGGGGACGACCCCCCGCGCGCCCGGCGTGACCACCTCGAGCTGGATCGTCGCCATCCGCGCCTCCGCCCGCGTCCCGGCGGCTTCGCGGCGCAGGGTCGCGAGCTCCGCGCGCAGGTTCTGCAGGCGGGCCTCGAGCCGAGCCCGTGTCTCCGGGTCGAGCGGCTCGGAGGCGAGCCGGGCCCCGAGCGCGGCGATCTGGGCGCGCAGCGAGCGCTGACGCCGCTCGAGCGCGTCCAGGCGCTCCTGGAGGTCGTCGATCGTGATCTGCTGCGAGACGATCTTGCCGAGGGCGGAGAGGCGCACGATCGCCTCCTGCACCTTCGTGACGGGGACGCGCACGATCAGGCTGGCACTGCCCTCCTCGCCCGTCGCCACGGACGCGCTGACGACGTGGCCGCCGAGCGCCCGAGTCAGGTCGAGCGCACGCTGGGCGGCGCGCGCGACGGCATCCGAGTCGGCCACCTCGACCGCGAGCGTCGCGGTCACGCGCTGGGCGCGGCCCGCGTCCGGGGCGACCGGGCTCGCCGCCGGCGCCCCGCCGGCT
>DATMAP010000063.1:0-22852 GCA_035559835.1 Gaiellaceae bacterium | reverse complement strand
GGGTGCCCGCCGCTCGTCGCCCGTCACTCGGGGCTCGCGGAGATCGCCGCCGGGCTGGAGGCGGCCTACCCGCCGGAGCTGCGCCACCTCGCCTCGTTCCCGACCGGGGACGCTGGCGAGCTACGCGAGCGGCTGGCCGCGCTGCTCGCGCTGCCCCCCGGCGAGCGTGCCGCGCTGACCGCCGCCGCCCGGCGCGCAGCCGTCGCGCGCTGGAGCTGGCGGAGCGTCGCCGAGCGCCTGCTCGAGCTCGGCGGCTCCAGACCCTTCGCATAAGGTAGAGGCCCGATGGGCGAGGAGCAGAGGCTCTCTCCGGAGGAGCAGATCGCGCTCGCGCGCGAGCAGTTCGAGCAGGCGACCGACTTCACGGTCGCAGTCGAGGAGGAGTTCGCCCTCGTCGATCCTGAGACCCTCGACCTCGTCAACCGCTTCGAGGAGGTGCAGGCCGCAGCGGCCGGCACGCCGCTCGAGCCCCACCTCGTGGGGGAGCTGATCGCCTCCGAGGTGGAGGTGCGCACGGGGCGTCAGGAGACGTTCGCGAGCGTCCCCTCGGTGCTGGCGCAGCGCCGGGCGCAGCTTCAGTCCCTCGTGGAGCCGCTGGGACTGCTCCTGGGGGCGACCGGCACCCACCCCTGGGCGGACTGGAAAGCCCAGCGCATCATCGACACACCCCACTACCGGCGCAACGACGAGCTGCTCCGCTACGTCGTCTGGCGCAACAACACCTTCGGGCTCCACGTCCACGTCGCCGTCCGCGGCGCCGACCGGGCCATCGCGGTGCACGGAGCCGTGCGGAACTTCCTTCCCGAGCTGCTCGCGCTCTCGGCCAGCTCGCCCTTCATCGAGGGGGTCAACTCCGGGCTGCACTCCGCGCGGACGCAGATCTTCACCCGCTTCTTCCCCCGCTGCGGCGTCCCCGACGCGTTCTCCTCCTGGCGGGAGTACGAGGACTTCGTCCGCTTCCTCTACGACACGGGCTCGATCACCGAGCACACGCAGATCTGGTGGAGCGTGCGGCCCCATCTCGCCTTTCCCACGATCGAGATCCGCGTCTGCGACGGTCAGCCGGACCTGGCGGAGGCGCAGGCGCTGGCCGCGCTCGGCGCGGCGCTCGTCGCCCGCGTCGCCCGCGCCTACGACGAAGGCCGGCCGGTCGAGCCGCTGCCACACCGGCTGATCGAGGAGAACTTCTGGCGCGCCATCCGCTACGGCCTCTCCGGCGAGCTGCTCGACTTCGCCCGCGGGGAGCCCGTTCCGGCGCGGCAGCGGCTGGAGGAGCTGGTCGAGTGGGTGCTGCCGGCGGCGGAGGCAATCGGCGCGGCGCGCTACCTGGCGATCCCCGAGCGCAACGCGGCCGAGCGCCAGCTCGAGCGCTTGGAGGAGGGCGCCTCGCTGGAGGAGATCTACGCCGAGCAGGTGCGGGCGACGGAGCGGATCGGTGGCTGAGGAGCAGCAGTCACCGCAGCCGCCACGGGAGCCGCGCCTCCCGAGCGAGGAGGAGCTGCGCGCCGCGCTCGAGCAGGTGCGGGTCGCCGATGTCCTCGTCCAGGCGCTGACGGCCGCCGTCTCGCTCGGCTTCCGCCGGGTCTCCGCCGAGGCGCGCGACCTCCCGCAGGCCCGGCTCGCGATCGAAGCCCTGCGCGCGCTCGAGCCGGTGCTGCGCGAGGGCGGGGTGGAGGAGGCCCTCGTCCGCGACCTCGAGCAGGCGCGCGTGAACCTCCAGCTCGCCTTCGCGAAGGCGGTCTCCGAGGCGCCTGGATCGGGCACGTCCGAATAGTGCATTGCGAAACGCATTGCGTCCTGTCATACTGAGCGCGTGACCCAGCTCGTCACGCGGATTCCGGACGATCTCGCCGCACAGCTCGACGCGCTCGTCGCGGAGGGCGTCGTCGCGTCCAGGTCCGAGGCGGTACGCCAGGCGCTTGCCGAGATGCTCGATCGCCACCGCCGGCGTCGGCTCGCCGAGGCGGACATCGCTGCGTACACGGCGATGCCGCAGTCGGAGGACGAGCTCCTGGGAGTCGACGAGGCCACGCGACGCATGATCGAGGAGGAGCCCTGGTGACGCCCGCTCAGGGCGAGATCTGGTGGGCGGAGACGGAGGAGCAGAAGCGGCGACCCGTTCTCGTCGTGACGCGCTCGCATGTCGTGCCCGTGCTGAACGCGATCCTGGTCGCCCCCGTCACGACGAGGATCCGGCATGTCTCGACGGAGCTGCCTCTCGGCGAGGAAACGGGTCTTCTCAGACCATCCGTTGCAAGCTTCGACAATCTTCAGCGCGTGCGCCCAGGTGTGCTGACCGAGCGAGTCGGAACGGTCACGGACGCGCGCGCGAAGATCTGCCGGGCGCTCGCGGCTCTCGCCGACTGTTGAGCACGCGCGCCGACATCGGCATCTTCGGCGGGTCGGGGTTCTACGAGCTCTTCGCAGGCGGGGAGGAGGTCGAGGTGGAGACGCCCTTCGGCCCACCCTCGGCTCCGCCGGTGGTCGGGGAGATCGCAGGCAAGCGCGTCGCCTTCCTCCCCCGCCACGGCCGCCGTCACGAGCTGCCGCCGGCGCAGATCAACTACCGGGCGAACGTCTGGGCGATGAAGGAGCTGGGCGTGCGCCGGCTGATCGGGCCCTGCGCCTCGGGCGCGCTCCGCGCCGACCTCGCCCTCGGCGAGCTGGTCGTCTGCGACCAGTTCGTCGATCGCACCTGGGGCCGGGCGGACACGTACTACGAGGGCCCGGAGACGACGCACGTCTCGGCGGCCGACCCCTACTGTCCCGACCTGCGCCGCGTGCTCGTCGAGACGGCGCGCGAGCTTCGGATCCCCGTCCGCGACGGCGGCACCGTGGTCGTGATCCAGGGGCCGCGCTTCTCCACCCGGGCCGAGTCGCGCTGGTTCCAGGGCATGGGCTGGGACGTGGTCAACATGACCGCGTACCCGGAGTGCCACCTGGCCCGCGAGCTCGAGCTCTGCTACGCGACGGTCGCCCTCGTCACCGACTACGACGTGGGCGTGGAGGGAGGCGCGCCCGTCAGCGCGGAGCGGGTGGTGGAGGCCTTCCGGGAGAGCATCGCGCGCCTGCGGGAGCTGCTCTTTGCCGCCATCCCGAGGATCGGCCCGCAGCCCGACGACCTGTGCGCGAACGCGCTGCGCGGCGCCCGCCTCTAGCGCGAGCGGTACGAGGCGAAGCAGCGCCCGCGCCTGTGATACATAATCCGCCGCGCCGAGGCGACTCGGCGCTCAGTTTGAGAGGCCGAGACCGGAGGACGGATGGACTTCTTCGTTGACCACGCGGTTGGGTTCGCGCTGGCGTGTGCCGCCGCGGCGGTGCTGTACGGGCTGTACCTGACGTGGTGGCTGCTCGCGCAGCCCGCCGGCAACGAGCGCATGCGCGAGATCGCGAGCGCGGTGCAGGAGGGCGCAGCGGCTTATCTCCGCAAGCAGTACACGACGATCGCCGTCGTCGCCGTCGTGCCCTTCCTCCTGCTCGGCTTCTACGGCAAGCTCGGCTGGGGGACGGCGTTCGGCTTCCTCGTGGGCGCCACCTTCTCCGCGGCCGCGGGCTTCATCGGCATGAACGTGGCCGTGCGCTCGAACGTCCGTACCGCCGAGGCCGCGCGCGAGGGGCTGCAGCCGGCGTTCAAGGTCGCCTTCCGCGCGGGCTCGGTGACCGGCCTCCTCGTCGTCGGCTTGGGCCTCCTCGGCGTCGCCGGCTACTACTGGGTGCTGACCGGCTGGCTCGGAAACAGCCCGCAGTCGGCCGTGGACGACCTGGTCGGGCTCGCCTTCGGCGGGTCGCTGATCTCGGTCTTCGCCCGTCTGGGCGGCGGCATCTACACGAAGGCGGCCGACGTCGGGGCCGACCTCGTGGGCAAGATCGAGGCCGGCATCCCCGAGGACGATCCGCGCAACCCGGCGGTGATCGCGGACAACGTCGGCGACAACGTGGGCGACTGCGCGGGGATGGCGGCCGACCTGTTCGAGACCTACGCCGTGACGGCGGTCGCGGTCATGCTGCTCGGGATCAAGTTCGAGACGACCGACCTCTGGCTGTACCCCTTCGCGCTGGGCGGGATCTCGATCCTGGCCTCGGTCATCGGGACGCTCTTCACGCGCGTCAGCGGCGGCGAGAACGCGATCATCAACGCGCTCTACCGCAGCGTGCTGATCGCGACCGCGCTCTCCGCGCTCGGCTTCATCCCGGTCACGCTGGCCTACGACAACGGGGAGTTCAGCTTCTGGAACCTGTACGGGTCGGCGCTGATCGGCCTCGCCGTCACCTTCCTCCTCGTCGCCATCACCGAGTACTACACGGGGACGCGCTGGCACCCGGTGAAGCAGATCGCGCGCTCCTCCCAGACGGGCCACGCGACGAACATCATCGCGGGCCTCGCCGTCGGGATGCAGGCGACGGCGCTGCCCGTGGTCGTGATCGCAGCCGGGATCGTCGGCGCCTTCTACACCGCCGGCGGTGCCCTCTACGGCATCGGGGTCGCGGTCATGGCCCAGCTCTCGATGACCGGGCTCATCGTCGCCCTCGACGCGTACGGCCCGGTCACCGACAACGCGGGCGGGATCGCCGAGATGGCCGACCTGCCCGAGTCCGTGCGCGGCGTCACCGATCCCCTGGACGCGGTCGGGAACACGACCAAGGCGGTGACGAAGGGCTATGCGATCGGCTCCGCCGGGCTCGCCGCCCTCATCCTCTTCGACGAGTACGTGAAGGGGCTCGAGGACGACGGCCTTGTCGCCGTCTTCTCGCTCGGCGACCCGTGGGTGATCGCGGGGCTCTTCGTGGGCGGGCTGATGCCGTTCCTCTTCGCCTCGCTGGCCATGCAGGCGGTCGGGCGCGTGGGCGGCGAGGTGGTGGAGGAGGTGCGCCGCCAGTTCCGCGAGAACCCGGGGATCATGGAGCGCACCTCGCGGCCCGACTACTCGCGGGCGATCTCGATCGTCACCGGCTCCGCGATCAAGGAGATGATGGTCCCGGCCCTGATCCCGGTCGGGATCCCGATCGTGGTCGGGATCATCCGGCCCGAGATGCTCGGCGGGCTCCTGATCGGGACGATCGTCACCGGGCTCTTCCTCGCCATCGCCATGACCTCCGGCGGCGGGGCCTGGGACAACGCCAAGAAGACGATCGAGGACGGCCTCTACGGCGGCAAGGGCTCGGAGGCGCACGCGGCCGCGGTCACGGGCGACACCGTCGGCGACCCGTACAAGGACACCGCCGGCCCGGCGATCAACCCGATGATCAAGATCGCCAACATCGTCGCCATCCTCCTCATCCCGCTGATCGTCTCCATCCACGGCTAGCGCCAGCGGCGGCGGCCACCGCCGCTTTCCGGTTGCAGGGTCCAGGAGACCGGACTACGATCGCGGCAGCATGTGGGCAGGGGCGCTGGTGGGCGCGCCCCCATCGTCGAAAGGGGAGAGCACACGATGGCTTTCAACCACTCGCGAGCCCGAGGAGCGCACCTGGCACGTTCCCTGGCCCTCGGAACGCTGGGGCTCGTCTCGGCTCTCATCGCCGGCTCGGCGGTCTCGGCGCAGACGCAGGGCTCACCGGACCGGGCGGCTGGACGCGTCCTGCCCGACCGGGTCATCGCGCAAAAGCTCGCCAGCCCACGATCGCTGGAGGGGATATCTCGGGCCGACGTCCTCGGAGCCGCAGCGCACGGCTCCGGCAAGGTAATCGTGCGGCTCCGCGGCGAGTCGGGCGCGGAGGCCTTCGCCAAGGGCAAGGACGAGGCGAAGGCGAAGCAGGCGGCGAAGGCGCAGCAGGATGCCTTCCTCGCACGTGTCCGGAGCATCGACCCGGGCGCCCGCATCCTCGGCCGGGTGCAGATGGTGCTGAACGCGGTGTTCCTCGAGGTGGATGCGGCCAAGCTCGCGCAGCTCGCCCGCGACCCGGACGTCGTGCGGGTGGCTCCGGTGGGGACCTACGAGGTCGATCTCTCCGAGACCGTCCCCTACATCGGGGCAAAGGCCGTGCAGGACGCGGGCGTCAAGGGCAAAGGGATCAAGGTCGCCGTCCTCGACAGCGGCATCGACTACACCCACCGCGCGCTCGGCGGCTCAGGCAATCCCGTGGACTACGCAACGAACAACCCGAACATTGTCGAGCCGGGCACCTTCCCGACGGCCAAGGTCAAGGGCGGCTTCGACTTCGTCGGCAGCACCTGGCCAGGCACGCCAGAGAAGCCGGACCCTGACCCGCTCGACGACGGGCCGCAGGCGGGGCACGGCACGCACGTCGCCCACATCATCGGCGGCAAGGGTGGCGTCGCACCCGCCGTCGATCTCTACGCGGTCAAGGTCTGCTCGTCGGTCTCGAGCTCGTGCTCCGGCGTCGCGCTCATCCAGGGGATGGACTGGGTGCTCGACCCGAACGGGGACGGCAGCCTCAAGGACCGCATGCACATCGTCAACATGTCGCTCGGCGCGGCATATGGGCAGCCGTTCGACGACGACCTCTCGCTGGCGGTCGACAATGCCACCAAGGCCGGCGTGCTCACGGTGGCTTCGGCCGGGAACTCGGGCGACAAGCCGTATGCGACCGGCACGCCCTCGTCCGCCGACAGCGCCCTCTCGGTGGCGCAGACGGCGGTGCCGAGCGCATTCCTCCCTCTGATGCAGATCACCGCCCCCGCGAGCATCGCCGGCAGCTTCCCGGCCGTGTTCCAGCCGTGGTCGGTCCCGCTGACGACGGCGATCGAGGCACCGCTTCAGTACGGCGACGGCGCCGGCGGCAACCTGCTCGGGTGCAGCGCGTTCGCCGCCGGCTCGCTGGCGGGCAAGATCGTGCTCGTCGATCGTGGGGCCTGCAACTTCACGCTGAAGATCAAGAACATCGGAGCCGCCGGCGGGCTCATCGGAATCATCGGCCTCGTCGCTCCGGGCGACCCGTTCGAGGGCGGAGACGGCGGTGACCGGCCGATCACGATCCCGGGCTACATGGTCAGCCAGGCGGTCGCGACCCGCCTGAGGAGCGGTCTTCCGAACACGGTCGTCCGCTTCGATCCGGCAGTCGGAATCCCGCTCGTGAAGACGATGGTTGGCTCGTCCTCGCGCGGGCCGCAGCACGAGTCGACGACGCGGATCAAGCCGGAGATCGGTGCGCCCGGGGCCTCGGTCTCAGCCATCGCGGGGACGGGCACGGGAGAAGGGCCTTTCGGTGGGACGTCCGGTGCGGCCCCCATGGTCACCGGCTCGGCGGCGCTGCTGCTCGAGGGCTTCGGCGGCGTCAAGACGACCGCGAAGGGGACGGCGGCGGGCAAGGCGATCGGTCTCGGGCTGAAGCCGGCCGAGGTGAAAGCCCTGCTCATGAACAACGCCGAGACGGGGATCGTGTCCAACCCGCTGACCGGCGCGTTGGCGGAGATCACGCGCATCGGCGGCGGCGAGGTGCGCGTGAACCAGGCGCTCGATGCTCCAGTCGCCGCCTGGGACGACGGCGCACCGACCGCGGCCCTCGGCTTCGGCTTCGTCGACGTCGCCGACGGCACGGTCACGCTCAAGAAGACGGTGCGCATCCGCAACTACGAGAACGCGGCTCGTACGTACACGGTGACCCCGACGTTCCGCTTCGCCGACGACGTCGCCAACGGCGCCGTGTCGGTGAGCGCGCCGGCGAACGTGACCGTCAAGCCGGGCCGAGGTCGCGATACGACGTTCGAGGTCACGCTCACCATCGACGGGAGCAAGCTGCGCGGGAACTTCATGAACTCGGGCAGCAACGGAGCCAGCGGGGCAGCGTTGACGACGAACGAGTACGACGGGTACCTCGTGCTGGACGATGGGAAGGACACGCTGAACATCCCGTGGCACGTCCTCCCACGCAAGGCGGCGAGGGTTGTGCCGAGCACGACGGAGCTCGTGCCCGGGAGCTTCCCGCAGGTGATCGGGCTGAACAACCAAGGCGTGGGCACGGCACAGAACGACGCCTACGCACTGCTCGCGGTCAGTCCGAACCAGCCGGAGGGGCCGCTCGGCGGGCAGTCGCCGACGCCCGACATCCGGGCCGTGGGGATCAACACCTTCCCAGTGCCTCCCGGCTTCTGCTCCAGGTCGGCTTCGTTCGTCTGGGCGTTCGCGATCAACACCTGGGAGCGCCAGGAGCATCTCCTGCCCGTGAGCCACATCGTCTTCCTGGACACGAACCAGGACGGCACCGATGACTACGCGGTGCTCAACCGCGACGTCAGCTTCTCGAACATCACCGACGGGCGGCAGCTCACGTGGGCGGTCAACCTGGCCACGGGTGCGGCGACCGCCTTCTTCTTCGCCGAGCACTCGATGAACACGGGGAACACGGTGCTCTACATCTGCGGCGAGCAGATCGGGATGAACGCGGCCGATCTCCTGACGAACACGGTCGACATGGCCGTCGAGGCGCAGGACTTCTACTACGGCGGTCCGGGCGACTTCGTCGACGGCTTGACCGTGACCCCGCTGGGAGAGCGCTTCTTCGGCGACGCCGACGACGTCGCGGGTGGGACGAGCGATCCGAACGGGCTGCTCGTGTACGACTTCGGTCCCTTCCCGGGGAACTCACCGGAGCTCGGCATCATGCTCGTCACGAACGGCGATCGGGGCCCGGGCAACCGCGGCGGCGCCACGAAGGACACCGAGGCGCTGCTCTTCCGGGTGCCGTAGCGCCCATCTCAACGAAGGGGGCGAGGGGGCCGGCGGAAGCCGGCCCCTCGCCGCTGTAGGCTTCGCCGCCGTGCCGGGGCGCCGTTACCGCAGGCGCGAGATCCAGCTCGAGCGCGTGCTCGGCGCGCCCGGGCTCTTCGCCACCGTCTACGGCAACGTCGGCTCCTCGATCTACTACGCGCTCGGGGTCACCGCCGCCTTCGCGCTCGGGCTGACGCCGCTCGTGTTCGTGATCGCGGGCGTCATCTTCGTCTGCACGGCGTTGACCTACGCGGAGGGCACGGTCCGCTTCCCGGAGGCGGGCGGCTCTTCCAGCTTCGCCCGCCACGCGTTCGACGAGCTGGTCAGCTTCGGGGCGGCCTGGGCGCAGATGCTGAACTACGTGATCACGATCGCCATCTCGGCGTTCTTCGTGCCCCACTACCTCTCGATCTTCTGGGAGCCGCTGCGCGAGAACCCCTGGGACATCGTCGGCGGGGCCGCCGTCGTCGTCGCGCTGGTGGCGGTCAACGTCGTCGGGGTGAGGGAGGCGGCGGGGTTGAACATCGTGCTCGCGATCGTCGACTTCTCCACCCAGGTCCTGCTCGTGATCCTCGGCTTCGCGCTCGTCCTCAGCCCCGAGACGCTCACCGCCAACGTGCGCTGGGGGACCGCCCCGAGCTGGGGCGAGCTCGCGCTCGCGATCCCGGTCGGGATGATCGCGTACACGGGGATCGAGACCGTCTCCAACCTGGCCGAGGAGGCGCGCGACCCGGCACGGAACGTACCCCGCTCCTACCTCTACACGGCGGTCGCCGTCTTCGCCATCTACCTCACGCTGCCCGCCATCGCGCTCTCGGCGCTCCCCGTCGAGCGGACGGGCGACGGCGACTACGAGACGCTGCTCGGGCTCCCGCCGGACGAAGGGGGGTTCGCCAACGACCCCATCCTCGGCGTCGTCCGCAACCTGGGCCTCCCGGGCGGGCTCGAGGGCGCGCTCGAGATCTACGTCGGCGTCCTCGCGGCCACGATCCTCCTCATCGCTGCGAACGCGGGCGTGCTCGGGGCCTCGCGGATCACCTACGCGATGGCCAGCTACCGGCAGCTCCCGGAAGCGCTCCGCCGCCTGCACCCGAAGCTGAAGACGCCGTGGCTCGCGCTCGTCCTCTTCGCCGGGCTGGCCCCGATCGCGACCCTGCTTCCCGGGCAGCTCGACTTCCTGGGGACGATGTACGCCTTCGGGGCGATGCTCTCCTTCACGATTGCCCACGTCTCGCTCGTCGTGCTGCGCTACCGGCGCCGGAACGAGGAGCTCGCCTTCCGCGGCCGGCCCAACCTGCGGCTCGGCGAGGTCGAGTGGCCGCTCTTCGCGCTCCTCGGCGCCGCCGGTACGGGGCTCGCCTGGCTCGTCGTCGTCGTGCAGACGCCCGTGACCCGTTACGCGGGGCTCGCCTGGCTCGCGCTCGGCTTCGCCGCCTACGTCGGCTACCGCCGGCTCGTCGTGGGAGAGCCGCTGCGGGCGACGGTGCGTGCTCCCCTCGCGTACGGGCCGGCGCTCGCGCTCGAGTACCGGCGGCTCCTCGTCCCCATCGTCCCGGGCCAGGCATCGGACGCGGCGATGGACCTCGCCTGCCGCCTAGCCGCCGAGCGCGGGTCCCGGATCGTGGCCCTCAGCGTGCTCGAGGTGCCACGCGACCGGCCGCTCTCGGCGCCGCTGCCCGAGCTCGAGGAGGAGGCCAACCGCGAGCTGGACGAGGCGGTCGCGATCGGCGACTCGTACGGGGTCAAGGTCGTCCCCAGGCTGGAGCGGGCGCGGGCGGCGGGGCCGGCGATCGTCGAGGAGGCGCGGGCGCGCGAGGCCGAGATCGTCGTCCTGGGCGCCCCGCGGAGCGCGCTCGCGGCAGTGCAGGAGGCGCCACTGGGGAAGGCGGTCGAGCATGTCCTCGAGCACGCGCCGTGTCGCGTGCTGGTCATGGCCGCGATGGCCGCGTGAGGGTCTACTCCTGGATCGTGCGCGCGTTCTCGCTCGCGTTCATCGCGATCGGAGTCGCGCTGCTCGTGCGCACGACTGCGGCTGGTGGCGGCGTCACGGGCTTCGTCCTCGGCGCGCTCTTCGTCGTCCTGGGGACGGCTCGGCTGACGCTCGAGCGCCGGCGAGGTGGCTGATGGCGCGGAAGCTCCGCGGCATCGAGCGCGTCCTCGAGGCGCCTGCGCTCTTCGCGGTCGCGTACGGGGAGATCGCCTCCTCGCTCTACCTCGCGCTCGGGATCGTGGCGGCGGCGGCGCTCGGCTTCACGCCGCTCGTCCTGGCGGCCGCCGGGTCGCTCTTCTTCCTCGTCTCGCTCTCGTACGCGGAAGGGACGGCGGCCCTGCCCGAGGCCGGCGGCGCGGCCACCTTCGTGCGGCGGGCGTTCTCCGACCTCGCCGGCTTCGTTGCCGGCTGGGCGCTCCTCCTCGACTTCCTCATCGTCATGGCGCTGTCCGCGCTCTTCGCGCCGCACTACCTGGCCGCTGCGCTGGCGGCGCCGACGCTGCGCCAGGATCCCTGGGACGCGCTCGCCGGCGGGACGCTGATCGCGCTCGTCTCAGCCGTCCGGCTCGTGCGCCGCCCGCGACTCCATCTGGGCGCGCTCGCCGTGGCGCTGCTCGACCTGGTCGTGCAGGGCGTGCTCGTCCTGCTCGGTCTCGCGCTCGTGCTCTCCCCGGAGACGCTGGCCGACGGGCTCTCGTTCGCGCACGGGCAAGGCGTCGGCGACCTCGCCTTCGCGCTTCCGCTTGCGATGCTCGCCTACACGGGCCTCGAGACCGTCGCCAACCTCGCCGAGGAGGCGCGGGAGCCGGGCCGGACGCTGCCCGGCTCGCTCTTCTCCGCGATCGGGCTGGTCGTGGTCGTCACGGTCGCCATTGCCGCGATCGGGCTCTCGGCATACCCCGTTTCCGGGGGGGAGACGCCGCTCGGGGAGGAATGGCTGGAGGCGCCCCTGGTCGGGATCGCGGCAGCCTTCGAGGGGTCGCTCCCGGACGCCGCCGTAGGCGCGCTACGGGTCGCGGTCGGCGTGTCGGGTGCCTTGATTCTGCTCGCGGCCGCGGCGAGCTCCAGCTCCGGCATCACGCGCCTCACGCGCTCCCTGGCGGAGCACGGCTCGCTCCCGCATGAGCTCGGGCGCTTGGAGCGCCGGGCGCTGTACTCGAGCGAGGCGATCGTCGCGTCTGCCGTGCTCGCGATTGGGCTCATCGCGCTCACCGAGGTGGTCGCGGGCGGCGATCCAGCCTTCCTTGCGGCGATCTACTCCTTCGGCGTGCTCCTCGCCTTCACCGCCGCGCAGCTCGCGGTGCTCTGGCTGCGCGTGCAGGAGCCCGAACTGGCTCGGCCTTTCCGCGCTCGTCCGAACGTCGCCATCCGGGGCGTTTCGCTGCCTCTGCCCGCGCTCGTCGGGGCTCCGCTCACCCTTGCCGTGTGGATGCTCGCTCTGGTCACGCATCCGGGGGCGCGCTATGGCGGGCCACTCTGGCTCGCAGGCGGGCTCGCGGTCTTCGCTCTCGTGCGTCGCTCGCGGCGGCGGGGACTGCTCGAGCAGGTCGTCCCGGTGGCGAAACTCCCCGCCGGCGCCGAGCTTCGCCGCATCCTCGTGCCGATGAAGCTCGGCGATGTCGGGGAGGAGATGGTCGCGACCGCGATCGCGCTCGCCAAGGAGCGCGGCGCGGAGGTGGAGGCGATCACGGTCGTGCGCGTGCCGCGCCGCTACCCGCTCGAGGGGCCGCTGCCTGCGGACGTTGCCGCGCGCGTCGAGGCCTCGCTCGCGGAAGCGCGCGCGCTGGGCGAGGATCACGGGGTGGAGGTGCGCACCGACGTCGTCCGCGCCCGCTCGATCGGGCACGCGATCGTCGAGGAAGCGCGGGCGCGCGCGGTCGATGCAATCCTCCTCGGCTCGTCGCCGCGCTGGCGCAGGCAGTCGAGGGCCTTCTCCCCGACCGTGGACTACGTCCTGCGGAGGGCGCCCTGTCAGGTGCTCGTGGTCGCGTTCCCCGAGGGCGTGTTCGAGACGTAAGCTGCGCCGGTGAAGGCGATCGTGATCGGGTGCGGCCGGGTCGGGTCGGCGGTTGCGAAGGCGCTCGCCGCCGAGGGCTGGGACGTGACCGCGGTGGACGAGAGCGCGGATGCCCTCGTGCGCCTGGGCCCGGGCTGGAAGGGCGGGTTCGTGCTCGGGCACGGGATGGACACGACGGTGCTGGATCGTGCGGGGGTGGCCGAGGCCGAGGCCGCGGTCGTCTCGACCGACGGTGACAACACGAACATCGTCATCGGCCAGGTGCTGCAGCGCCGCTACGGAATCAGCACGGTCGTCGTGCGGGTGCTCGATCCGGCGCGGGCGCGCTTCTACGGCGAGCGGGGGCTGAGCACGGTCTGTCCTACGCAGACGGCCATCTCGGTCCTGCTCGACACCGTGCGCGCGGGTGCCGGTACGGCGAGGACGCCGGCCTGATGTACGTGATCGTCGCCGGCGGGGGCAAGGTGGGCGCCAACGTGACGCGCACGCTGCTCGAGCTGGGGCACGAGGTCACGCTGATCGAGCAGCGCCCCGGCCGGTTCGCCCGCCTGGAGGAGGAGCTCGGCCCGGTCGTCCTGCGCGGCGACGCGACCGAGATCTCGACGCTGGAGCGGGCTGGGATCGCCCGTCCGCCCGACCTCCTGCTCGCGGTCACGGGCGACGACGAGGACAACCTCGTCATCTCACAGCTCGGCAAGGAGGGCTACGGGGTGCCGAAGGCGATCGCCCGGGTGAACGACCCGCGCAACCAGCAGCACTTCGACCTGCTCGGGATCACGCAGACGGTCTGCGCGACGACGAGCATCCTCGGGCTCGTCGAGCACGAGGTGCCCGAGCACGGCCTCGTCCGGCTCCTCGAGCTGCAGCGCGAGGGCCTGCAGATCGTCGAGGTGCAGATCGAGAAGCACGCGCCGGTGGTCGGAGCGCGCGCCGGCGGCGTCTCGCTGCCCAAGGGCGCGCGGCTGATCTCCGTCTTCCGCCACGGCCGCAGCGAGCTGGTCGAGCCGCAGACGGTGCTCCGCCCGGGCGACCAGGTGCTCGCGATCGTCTCCGCCGACGCTGCGCCCGCGCTGCGCAAGGCGCTGCTCGGCTCCTGAGAAGCGCCCTCGCTCACGTCCGCCAGTAGTGGCGGGTGAGGAGGACGACGACGGGGACGATCTCGAGCCGGCCGACCCACATGAGGACGATCATCGTCAGCTTGGCGACGTCGCCGAGCGGGGCGAACGAGCCCATCGGGCCGGTGATGCCGAAGGCGGGGCCCACGTTCCCGAGCGCGGTCGCCGAGATCGCGAGGGCCTCGATCGCGCGCAGCCCCAGGTCTCCGAAGGCCGAGTCGACCGCGATCACGGCCGCGCCTCCGGCCCAGATGCCGACGTAGAGGAGGACGAAGGCGGCGACCGCGCGCAGCGTCCGCTCGTCCACCGGCCGGCCGTTGAGCCTGATCGGGAGCACCACCTCCGGGCTGACCGTCTGGTCCAGCTCCCGGCGCAGGATCTTCCCGAGCAGGACGTGCCGCACGACCTTGATCGCTCCCCCCGTCGAGCCGGCCGAGCCGCCTACGAACATGAGCGCGAAGAGGGTGAGGATCGGCAGGACGGGCCAGAGCGCGAAGTCTGCGTTCGCGTACCCGGTCGTGGTCATGATCGAGACGACCTGGAAGACCCCGGCGCGAAGCGCGGCCTCGCCCTCGGCGAGGTCGTACGCCCAGACCTGGGCGACGAGGGCGGCGCAGGCGACCGCGGCGAAGGCGAGGTAGACGCGGAACTCCTCGTCGCGCGCAAAGACGCCCGGGCGGCGCTTGACGAGCCCGCGGTAGAGGAGCGCGAAGTTGGCTCCGGCGAGGAGCATGAAGAGGACGATCACCCACTGGGCGGCGGCGGAGAACGCCTGGATCGAGGTCGCCTGCGTCGAGAAACCGCCGGTCGGCATGGTCGTGAAGGCGTGCGCGACCGCCTCGTACGGGGTCATTCTCTCGTCCACGCCCGTCCAGCCGAGGGCGGCGAGGGCGAGCGCCTCGGCCGCGGTCAGGCCGACGTACAGGCCCCACAAGCGCCGCGCCGTCTGCCGGATCCGCTCCGAGAGCTGGGCGATCTCCGGGCCGGGGAGCTCCGACTCCATGAGCTGGCGCCCGCCGACGCGCAGCCGGGGGAGGACGGCGAGCGCGAGCACGATGATCCCCATCCCACCGAGCCACTGGGTGAACTGGCGCCACATGGCGAGCGAGCGGGAGAGCTGGTCGAAGTCGGTGACGACGCTCGCCCCCGTGGTCGTGAAGCCGGACATGGACTCGAAGTAGGCGTCCAGGGGATGCCCGAGCTGGTCGCCGCCGGCGAAGAGGTAGGGGAGCGAGCCGAAGGCCGCCGCCACGAGCCAGGTCACGGAGACGACGAGGAAGCCCTCGCGCACGCCCACGTTTCCGCGCGTCCTCGCGGTCACCCGCTCCAGAACGAGCCCGGTGCCGCTCGTGATCGCCCCGGCGGCGAGGAAGGGCCAGAGCGGCTCCCCGTACCAGAGGGCGACGGCGGCCGGGAGGAGGGCCGCGAGCCCCAGGTACCGCGCCAGCGAGCCGACCAGGTTGAAGGCGGCGGCGACGTCGATCGCGATCCGGCGCCGAGGGCCGATCCGGGGCGCGGCACGGGCGGCGGCGCCGGCGGTCACAGCGCCTCGATCACCCAGGGGGCGTTCGCCGCTTCGGTGAAGATGATGACCCGGTCGCCTGCCTGCAGGACGTCGTCGCCGTGCGGGAAGATCGCCGTCCCGTTGCGCACGATCGCGCCGATCAGCGCGCCATGCACCGGCATGTCTCGGAACGCCGTGCCCACGTAGCGGCTCGTCTCGCGCGTGGTCACGTCGAGGACCTCGTAGCGGTTGCCCTCCAGCATCGACACCTGCTGCGTGCGTGGATCGTGCGCGAAGCGGACGATCTCCTCCGCGGTCACCGCGCGGGGGTTGATGGCGACGTCGATGCCCGCCTGGTCGAAGGCGGCGACCGAGACCGGCTCGTGGGCGACGGCGATGGTGAAGGGGACCCCGTGCACCTTCACCAGCGAGGCCGCGTACAGGTTCTTCGTGTCGTCGCGCATGGCGAAGATCGCGGCCTGGGCCTGGCCGATCCGCTCCCGCTCGAGGAAGTCCGGGTCGAGCCCGGTGGCGGCGAAGACGCGGGCCTGCGGAAACACCTCCGCCGCGCGCCGAGCGCGCTCGGTGGAGGCCTCGACCATGCGAACCCCGATCCCCTGCTCGAGCAGGACGCGGGCGATCGCCGTGCCCACCCGCCCCGCGCCGAAGATGACGACGTCCTCGACCGTCGCTCCGCCGGGCGCGAGCAGGGCGCTCCAGGCCTGTGCCGCCTGGGGCGAGCCGATGACGACGATTCGGCTGCCCGGCCGGATCACGTCGTCACCGCCGGGCAGGACGGTCTCGTCGCCGTGGATGATGGCCGCGACCTTGGAGTCGTGCGGGATCTTCGCGTCTCGCAAGGGGACCCCGACCACATCCGGCGAGGCACCCTCCTCGACGTCGAACTCGACGATCTGCACCTGCCCGCCCGCGAAGACGTCCGTCTGCCGGGCCGCCGGGACGCCGATCGTGCGGCTGATCGCGTGCGCCGTCTCGAGCTCCGGGCAGACGACGAAGTCCACGTCGAGCTGCCCTTCCCGCCACAGCTCGACGTACTCGGGCTCGGACGTGCGGATGATCGTCTTCGCCCTCGGCGCTTCCCGGCGGGCGAACATGCCGGCCACGAGGTTGACCTCGTCGCGGGAGGTAGCCGCGATGACGAGGTCGGCCTGGCCGATCCCCGCTCGGGCGAGGTCACGGCGGCTCGTGCCGTCCCCCTCGTAGGTGGCCACGTCGTAGCGGTAGGCGAGCGCGCTCAGGCGCGAAGGCTCGGTGTCGAGCACGGTCAGCTCGTGCTCGGCATGGAGCGCGTCGACGACGGTCGAGCCGACCTGCCCCGCCCCGATCAGGAAGACGCGCACGAGGGCGAAGGGTACTCCGGCGCTCCGCGGGCGGTGCAGCTCCCGCTACCGTTTGCCGGCATGCGCGGGCTGGCGATCGGCCTGACCGTCCTCGCGGCGGCGCTCCTCCCCGGGTTGCCCAGCTCTGCTCCGGCCGCCGAGGCACAGCTTCGGCTCGCGGTCGTCGCGCGCGGGCTCGACTCGCCCGTGCACGTCGTCGCCGCGCCCGGAGAGCCGCGGCGGCTGTACGTGGTCGAGCAGCGCGGGACGGTGCGCGTGGTCGAGCGGGGGCGGGTGCGTCCCGGCTTCTTCCTCGACCTCCGCGGACAGGTGTCGGGGGAGAACGAGCAGGGGCTGCTCGGGCTCGCCTTCGATCCTCGGTATGCGCGCAACCGCTTCCTCTACGTCAACTACACGGACCGAGACGGGGACACGCGCATCGTCCGCTTCCGAAGCGACGGCCGGCGCGCCCTGCCCGGAAGCGCCCGGCTGCTCCTGCGCGTCGACCAGCCCTACCCGAACCACAACGGCGGCAACCTCGTCTTCGGCCCGGGCGGCTTCCTGTACGTGGGTCTCGGAGACGGAGGCGCGGGCGGCGACCCCGAGGAGCGGGCGCAGGACATGAGCACGCTGCTCGGCAAGATGCTCCGCCTCGACGTGCGCCGGCCGGGAGCGCGGCCGGCGCTGATCGGGCTCGGCCTGCGCAACCCCTGGCGCTACTCCTTCGACCGGGCGACCGGCGACCTCTACCTCGGCGACGTCGGGCAGAACGCGGTCGAGGAGGTGGACGTCACCCCGCGCTCGCGACTCGGGCGGCTCGAGAACTACGGCTGGGACCTGTACGAGGGCTCGCACCGCTTCGAGGAGGGCGAGCCGGGTCCGGGGCGGCTCGTCTTCCCAGTCTTCGAGTACGGCCGCGAGGAGGGCAACTGTTCGGTCGTCGGCGGCTTCGTCTACCGTGGGCGCGCCCGCCCGGCGCAGCGCGGGCGCTACCTCTTCGGCGACTACTGCAGCGGGATCGTCCGCAGCTTCCGGCTTCCGAACGGGGAGGCGACGGCGGTGCGGCGCGAGCCGTTCCGGATCCCGAGCCTGACCTCGTTCGGCGAGGACGCTGCGGGCGAGCTGTACGCCGTCTCCCAGGACGGAGTCCTCTACCGGCTGAGCTGAGTCAGCTCGCGCGCCGGCGCCGGACGCGCGGCGGGGCGTGTCCGAGAGCGGCGTAGGCGAGCGCGCTCAGCGAGTCGTTGAGCTGCCGCAGCTCGCGCGCGACGAGGGCGAAGCCCTCCTGCTGCTCCGTCGTCCTGGTGATCCGCTCGAGCTCGCGGGCGATCCGGTCGAGGCGCTCGAGCAGCGCGTCGAGCTGGCGATCGCCGACGTCCTTTCGCTCCACGTGCCCGATTCTACGCCGCGCTAGGCGGCCGCCTTCGCGGCCTCCTCCGCCAGCTCGGCCGGCGTGCGGACGACGACGGCGCTCTCTCCGAAGGTCGCAAGCAGGCGCTCGAGCGCTCCTGCGCCCGTCTCGAGCGCATCCACGCGGCGGGCGGCGCCGAGCTGGGCCAGCGCGACGCGCGCGAGCGGCTCCGGCGCATCGGTGAAGACTCCGAGCCGGCGGCCCGACGCGGCCAGCGTGCGCAGGGCCGCGCTCACGGCTGCGTCGCGGCGGAGGTAGACGGGGGCACGCTCCTCCCCGAAGCGCTCGAGCAGCGTGCGCCAGTTGCCCGCGCCCATGCGGTCGAGCTCGGCCTCGGCCCGGCCCCGGTCCTCCGGGAGCGAGGCCGGATCGAGGCCGGTGAGCGCCGCGGCCGAGCGGAGCCAGTCGCGCCAGAGCGGCCGCGTGTCGGCGAGCGCGCCGTCCAGGTCGATGGCGAGCGGGGGGTCGGTCACGCCGGGCTCCAGGCGCGAGCGCGCCGCCAGAGCAGGACGCCGAGCGCAGCGCCGGCCGCGTCGATCGCGACGTCGAGCGGCGATCCCTGCCGGCCGGGCACGAGCGCCTGGTGGAGCTCGTCGCTTCCGGCGTACAGGGTCGCGAGCGCGAAGGCGAGACCCGGGCTGCGGCACGCCCGGAGGAGCAGCGCGCCGAGGATCGCGTACTCGGCCGCGTGCGCGAGCTTGCGTAGCACGAGGTCCCAGCCGCCGAGCCCCGTCCCCAGGTCGGGGATCGAGGAGAGAGTGAAGATCAGCCCCGCCCAGAGGACGACGGGGAGCCAGAGCGAGACCCGGTGTCTGGCACCGAGGGGGTGCAAACCCGCTTGGTTGCGTGGGGCGGTGTCAGACACCGTCGGATGATAGGCTCGGCGCCGACAACGGAGCGCGGTGAGGGAACCCGGTGCGAGTCCGGGACGGTCCCGCCGCTGTGAGGGGAGATGCTCTCCCGCCACGACGCCACTGGCCTGCGGGCCGGGAAGGCGGCGGGGGAGGGAGCCCCGAGTCAGAAGACCTGCCGCGCCCCATCGTGACCGAACCCCTCGCGGAAGGAGGATTCAGGTGCTTCGTCTCCCAGCTCTCGTCGTCGCAGCCGTGGCGGCGGTCCTCGCCCTGGCGGCCGGAGGCGCGACCGGCGCACCCTCGGCCCTCGTCGCCCCTGCCCCCGCGGCGACCACGGCCCAGGGGCAGTTCCCCGTCACCGTGGTCACGCCGGCCGGGAAGGTGACCGTCGCGAAGAAGCCGCGCCGGATCGTCTCGCTCTCGCCGACCGCCACCGAGTCGCTCTTCGCGATCGGCGCCGGCCCCCAGGTCGTCGCCGTGGACGACCAGTCCGACTACCCGAAGGAGGCGCCGCGCACGACGCTCTCCGGCTTCACCCCCAACGTGGAGGCGATCGCTTCCTACCGGCCCGATCTGGTCGTCATCGCCTTCGACCCCAAAGGGCTCTCGACCGCGCTGCGCCGGCTCGGCATCACCGTGCTCCACCACGACGGCGCCCGCACGCTGAAGGGGGCCTACCAGCAGATCCGCCAGCTCGGCCTCGTCACCGGCAACGAGTCCGGCGCGACCCGCGTCATCCGGCGCATGAAGGAGCGCATCGGCCGCATCGTGAAGGCGGCACGGCCCGGGGCGCAGGGTCTGTCCGTGTACCACGAGCTGAGCCCCGACCTCTACTCGGCCACCTCCCAGACGTTCGTGGGGAAGGTGTACGAGGCGTTCGGGCTCCGCAACATCGCGGATGCTGCGGACGCGGCAGGCACGGGCTACCCACAGCTCTCGGCTGAGTACGTCGTCTCCGCGAATCCCGACCTGATCGTGCTCGCGGACAGCGTCTGCTGCGGGCAGACGCCGGCGACGGTCGCGGCGCGGCCGGGCTGGGATCGGATCAGCGCCGTGCGGACGGGCTCGATCGTGCGCATCCACGACTCGATCGCCTCCCGCTGGGGTCCGCGGCTCGTGGACTTCTTCCGGGCCATGTCTGCTGCGCTCGCTCGGCTTCGGACCTGATCCGTGGACGCCGCCGCCGTGCCGGTCGGGGAGGTTCGCGCCCGCGGGCTGAGCCCGCTCTGGGCCTGTGCGGCGGCGGCGTTCCTCGCGCTCGCGCTCGTCGTCGGGATCCTCGCGGGCCCGATCGACCTCGGGCTCGGGCGCATGCTCGCCTCGGCCGGAGCGCGGGCGCACCTCCCCGGGGTCTCGTCCCCGCTCTCGCCGACCGAGGAGGCGATCCTGTGGGAGATCCGCGTCCCGCGGGTGGTGCTGGCGGCGCTCGTGGGGGGGATGCTCGCCCTCGCCGGCGCCACCTACCAGGGCGTCTTCCGCAATCCGCTCGCCGACCCGTACCTGCTCGGCGTCGCGGCGGGCGCAGGGCTGGGCGCCACGATCGCGATCGCCTACCTGCCGGCGGGGCTGCGCGGCCACCGCGTGCTCCCGGCGGCCGCGTTCGCCGGGGGCATCGTCGCCGTCCTCCTCACCTACGCGGTCGGGCGCTCCGCCCGGCGCGAGCGGGACGCCGCGACGCTCGTCCTCGCGGGGGTGACGGTGGCGGCGTTCTTCACGGCCCTGCAGACGTTCGTGCAGCAGCAGAACGCGGACACGCTCCAGCAGGTCTACTCGTGGATCCTGGGCAACATCCCCTCGAGCGGCTGGTCGGACGTCCTCCTCGTCCTTCCCTACGTCGTCCTGGCGACGGCGGTGATCCTGGCCCTGCGCCGGACGGTAGACGTCCTCAACCTCGGCGACGACGAGGCGAGGAGCCTCGGCGTCCACGTCGGCGGCGTGCGGCTCGCGCTCGTCGTCGCGGCCACGCTCGGCACGGCTGCGGTGGTGGCGGTGAGCGGGCTGATCGGCTTCGTCGGGATCATCGTCCCGCACGCGATCCGCCTGCTCGCGGGGACGGGCTACCGCGCGCTGCTGCCCCTGTCGGCCCTCGCCGGCGCCGCCTTCCTCGTGCTCGCGGACGTGATCGCCCGCACCGCGCTCGCTCCTGCGGAGATCCCGCTCGGGGTCGTCACCGCCTTCTTCGGGGCGCCGTTCTTCGCGCTCGTCCTGCGCACGATGCGGACGGGAGGGCCGTGAGCGCGGCCCTCGAGCTGGACGGGGTCAGCGTCGTCCTCGGTGGACGGACGGTCGTGGACGGGGTGGTGGCGGCGGTTGCCCGGGGCGAGTGGCTCGCGCTGATCGGGCCCAACGGGGCGGGCAAGACCACGCTCCTGCGCGCGATCGCCGGGCTCGTCCCCTACCGGGGGTCGATCATGCTCGAGGGACGGCCGGCCACGGAGCTGGGACGGACCGAGCGCTCCCGTCTGCTGGCGGTCGTCCCCCAGGAGCCTTCGACGCCGCCCTGGATGACGGTCGCGGAGTACGTCCTGCTCGGGCGGACGCCCCACCTGGGCCCCCTCGGAAAGGAGGGCGCGCGCGATCGGGAGGCCGCCGCCCGCGCGCTCGCGCGGCTCGACCTGCTCGGCCTCCGCGAGCGGAGGTTGGGCACGCTCTCGGGCGGCGAGAAGCAGCGGGCCGTGGTCGCGCGCGCTCTCGCCCAAGAGGCGCGGATCGTCCTCCTCGACGAGCCCACGGCCTCGCTCGACATCGGCCACCAGCAGCAGGCGCTCGACCTGCTCGACACCCTGCGGGCGGAGTCGGGCCTCACCCTGGTCGCCGCCATGCACGACCTCACCCTGGCCGCCCAGTACGCCGACCGCATGCTCTTGCTCGACCGCGGTCGCGTCGCCGCCGACGGGCCCCCGCCCGCGGTCCTGACCGAGCGGGCGCTCGCCCGCCACTACGGGGCGGCCATCGACGTCGTGCCGGTGGACGGGAGGATCGCCGTCGTCCCGCGGCGCGAGCGGGGCCGGACCGGGGCCGGACCCGTCGGGCCCGACCCCGGCCGGGCAGACGCCTAGCCGGCCTCCCGCACCTTCAGCGTCAGGAGGATGCTCGTCACGAGCGCCCAGGCGAGGAAGACGAGGAAGCTGACGAGGCCGACGCCGTCGGGTGACCAGAACCCGTCGCGACCCCAGGCCGTCGAGCTGACGACCACCCAGAGCCCGGCAAGGCCGCTCAGCCAGCCCCACCAGGTCGGGACGAACGCCGTCCGCACCGCCGCCCCCGCCACCGCCACGAACATGCCCGCGCCGATCGTGCCCGAGATCGTGTCGAGCGCCGCCGCCGAGTGGTAGAGGGCGATCACGGTGCTCGCGTCCGCGACGTCGGCGACATTGTAGGCGAGCGCCGCCCGAACGAGCGCACTCACGGCGCCGATCGAGAACGTGATCGCGAACGCGAGCCCGAGCGCGGCCGCGAGCCGTCCCTCGCCCGCGTTGCGCATGGCGGCCCCGAGCGCCGAGACGAACCAGATGAGCGCGAGCACGCCGAGGCCCATGAAGAACGTGCCCCAGAGCACCTGGCTGCGGTTGTCCTGGAAGAAGCCGACGACCGTCGTCGCGTCGTCGCTGATCTCCGGGGGCGACCCGATGACGATGATTCCGACGACGAACAGGAGCACGCCGACGATCCCTCCCGCCGCGGCGAGCCTGTCCCACAAGGCCTTGTCCATGCCAGCCCTCCCTGGTCCGGGGCACGGGATTGTGTCCCGAGTCGCGATCTTCGCCGACCGACCGGACGGACCGGGCGCGCGTAGGATCTCCCTGTGCGTCTCTTCGCGGCCCTCGCCATCTGCGCGCTCGCCCTCCCCGCGGCCGCGCTCGCCAAGGGGAAGGTCTTCTTCGAGGACACGATCCCGAGCGGCTCCTCCTCGTCCGTGACCATCACGACCCACCGGGCGGCGGCGTTCCGC
>DATMAP010000062.1:0-11502 GCA_035559835.1 Gaiellaceae bacterium | reverse complement strand
CTCGCGCGGGGGTGGCGCGCCCGGACGTCGCTGAGGGTCGAGCAGGCGCTCGAGCGCTGCGTCGGAGCGGGCGTGCAGCGCCTGCTCTGCACGGCGGTCGAGCGGGACGGGACGCTCGCGGGCCCGGATCTCGAGCTCCTGGGGCGCGTCGTCGAGGGCTCGGGACTGCCCGTGCTCGCCGCCGGCGGCGTCCGCTCGGAGGCCGACCTGGCCGCGCTCGCGGAGGCAGGCTGCGAGGGCGCGATCGTGGGACGGGCGCTCCTCGAGGGGGGCGTGCCGCTGCGCGCGCTGCGCGCTCGCGGCTCGGGCGTGTATCCCTGAAGGCTCCCCGTGCGTCCTCCTTTCGGACACAGCGAACACCGAGAAGGAGGCACCGATGACGCGCAACATGGGGAAGGCCGACCGGGTGGTGCGGACGGTTCTGGTCGCGCCGCTGCTCGCCGTCGCCGCGCTGGCCGTGGGCTGGAGCTCGATCTTCGGGATCGTGCTGCTCGTGCTCGCGGCTGTCATGCTGGCGACGTCGGCCGTGGGGTACTGCCCGCTCTATCGGCTCGTGGGGCTCTCGACCTGCCCGGTGCGGAGGGCGACCCACGCGTGAAGCCAGGGGGTGCGGAGGCGGGCGGCGTCCGGCTCGACGCGGGCGCGCTCGCCTCCGCCCACGCCGCCTCCCTCTACCGGCTCGCTCTCTCGCTGACCCGTGACCCCGCCGCCGCGGACGACCTCGTCCAGGAGACGCTCCTGCGGGCGCTCGAGCGTGGAGCCTCGTACCGCGGCGACGCACCCGTGGAGGCCTGGCTCCGCCGCATCCTGCACAACCTCGCCGCCGATCGCTTCCGGCGGCAGCGGCGGGAGCTGCTCGTGGGCGAGGTCGAGGAGCGCTGGCGTGACGATGCCTACACGGTCGATGCCGCCGCGGTCGTGGAGCGAGCGGAGATGCGGGAGGAGCTGGAGGACGCACTCGTCCGCCTCCCCTTTCCCTATCGCTCGGCGGTGGTGCTCCACGACGTCGAGGGCTGGACGGTGAAGGAGGTCGCCGAGGCGGCCGGGATCGGGCTCGCCGCTGCCAAGCAGCGCCTGCGCCGGGGGCGGATGATGCTCGTCAGCGCGCTCGCGCAGGCTGCGGAGCGGCGGCAGGCGCTGCGCGGGGTACCGCTGGCCTGCTGGGAGGCCCGCCGGCGCATCTCCGAGTACCTGGACGGAGAGCTGCCCGCCCGGGAGGCCCGGCTCGTCGAGCGGCACCTGGAGACCTGCCCGACCTGCCCGCCCCTCTACGCTGCGCTGGTCGGTACGCGCGAGGCGTTGGGCGCCCTCCGCGATCCCGACTCGGTCGTTCCGCCCGATCTGGCCGAGCGGATCGCGCGGCGGGCTCGGCAGTAGGCAGCGGGCAGGGTTCGGCGAACGCCGGCTCGCAGCGTCCGCTCCGCCCGCAGGGCGCGCTAGCATCGCCCGGATGCCGACCTCCCTCGTCACCGGCGGCGCCGGCTTCCTCGGCTCGCACCTCTGCGAGGCGCTGCTCGAGCGGGGTCACCGCGTCATCTGCCTCGACAACCTGGTCGTCTCCACGCTCGAGAACATCGAGCACCTGCGGGACGACGCGTTCTCCTTCCTCAACCACGACGTGATCGAGCCGATCGCGATCGACGAGCCGCTCGACTTCGTCTACCACCTCGCCGCCCTGGCCAGCCCGATCGACTACCTGCGCATGCCGCTGCACTCGCTCAAGACGGGGTCGTACGGGACGCACCACGCGCTGGGGCTCGCGAAGTGGAAGCGGGCGCGCTTCCTGCTCGCCTCGACGAGCGAGGTCTACGGCGACCCGCAGGTGCACCCGCAGCCGGAGACGTACTGGGGGCACGTCAACCCGATCGGGCCGCGCGGCGTGTACGACGAGGCGAAGCGCTACGCGGAGGCGCTGACCATGGCCTACCACCGCCAGCAGGGCGTGGACACCGCGATCGCGCGCATCTTCAACAGCTACGGGCCGAGGATGCGGCCCAACGACGGGCGCGCGATCCCCACCTTCCTCCGCCAGGCGCTCGGCGGCGAGCCCGTGACCGTGTTCGGCGACGGCTCCCAGACGCGCAGCTTCTGCTACGTGGAGGACATGATCCGGGGCCTCGTCCTGCTCGCGGAATCGGGCGAGCACCTGCCGGTCAACCTCGGCAACCCCGACGAGAAGACGCTGCTCGAGCTGGCGGAGACGATCATCCGCCTCACCGGCTCCACGAGCGAGATCGTCTTCTCGGCGCTGCCGCTCGACGACCCCCAGGTCCGCCGGCCGGACATCACCCGCGCCCGGCAGCTCCTCGGGTGGGAGCCCGAGGTCGCGCTCGAGGAAGGGCTGCGCCGGACGATCGCCTCGCTCGGGCACGAGGCCGCCGTCGGCTCCGCGTGAGTCTCGGCGAGCGCTACGGCGAGCACCACCGGCGGCGGCGCGCGGAGGGCGACTTCGTCTTCGTCCCCGAGCGGATCCCCTTCTTCCAGGCCGCGATCGGCCGTGGCCGGCGCGTGCTCGACCTGGGGTGCCGGTCCGGCGCGCTCACCCGCCACCTGCTCGAGGGCAACGAGGTGGTCGGCCTGGACGTGGACGAGGCCGCGCTCGCGAAGGCCGCCGCGCTCGGGATCCAGACCGTGGTCGCCGACGCCGAGGAGCCGCTCCCGTTCCCGGACGCGAGCTTCGACGCGGTCGTCGCCGGGGAGCTGCTCGAGCACCTCCGCTTCCCAGACGCCCTCGTCGCCGAGGTCCGACGGCTGCTCCGCCCGGGTGGCGTCTTCGTCGGCTCCGTCCCGAACGCGTTCCGTTTGCAGAGCCGCCTGCGGTTCCTGCGCGGCCGCCCGCCCGAGGACGACCCGACCCACCTGCGCCTGTTCTCGCCGGCGGCGCTGCGCGCCCTGCTCGTGGGCTTCGAGGACGTGCGGCTCGCGTTCCTCGGCGGCCGCTACCGGCGTCTGCACCCGCGGCTGCTCGCCCGCGACCTCGCCTTCCGGGCGGTCAGGCCGTAGGCTCGACGCGTCCGAAGGCGGCGCGGCGGGCGACGTCGGCCTCGTCCACCATGTGGCCGTCGCGCTCGACGTAGCCGCCCTTGCCGCCGACCACGAGCAGGACCAGGTCCTCCGTCTCGCTCGCGTTCGAGACCCGGCGCGGGGTGGTGGACTCGACGTGGACGAGCCCGCCCGGTCCGAGGACGCGCTCCTCGTCGCCCACCTCGACCCGAGCCTGCCCGGAGTGGACGAAGTAGAGCTCGTCCTGCGTGTCGTGGTAGTGGTGGAAGCCGACGAACCCGGGAGGCATCACGATCGCGTTCACCCCGAACGCGGTCACCCCCAGCGCGCGGCGGATCTTGCGGAAGCCGTAGCCCTCGCCGAGCTCATCGAGCGAGCCGAACGCGTACCCCATCGGAGCTCACCCCTTTCCGTCGAGTAGGAACGCCGCCGTGCGCCGCAGGCCCTCCTCGAGCCCGATCGCGGGCTCGTAGCCGAGCAGGCGCCGGGCCTCCTCCAGGGAGGCCCAGGAGGCGCGTACGTCGGCCGGCCGGTCGGGCGCGTAGACCTTCTCCGCGGGACGGCCGAGCAGCCTCGCGATCGTGTCCGCGAGCTCGTTCACGGTCGTCGAGCCACCGGTCGCGACGTTGATGGTCGCGCCCTCGACGCCGGGGGCCTCGGCGGCGAGGAGGTTGGCGGCGACGACGTTGTCCACGTACGTGAAGTCGCGCGACTGCTCCCCGTCTCCGTAGATCGTGACCGGCTCGCCGGCCGCGATCTTGGTCACGAAGAGCGGGACGACGGCGGCGTACTGGGAGGTCGGGTCCTGGCGCGGCCCGAAGACGTTGAAGTAGCGCAGGGAGACGATCTCCATCCCGTAGACGCGGGAGAAGCTCGTGCAGAAGCGCTCTCCGGCCAGCTTCGCGACCGCGTAGGGGGAGATCGGGTCGGGGAGCTGCGACTCCGTGCGGGGCAGCTCGCCTCCGTTGCCGTACACGGACGACGAGGACGCGTAGACGATGCGCCGCGCCCCCTCGTCGCGGGCGGCGAGGAGCACGTTCAGGGTGCCCTCGACGTTGACGGCGGTCGTCGTCAGGGGATCCTGGACGGAGCGCGGGACGGAGGGGAGCGCCCCTTGGTGGAAGACGACCTCGATCCCTCGCACCGCGGCGTGCACGCGCTCGTAGGAGCGGAGGTCGCCCTCGACCAGCTCGACGTCCCGCTCCAGCCCGGCCAGGTTGCCCCGGCTCCCGGTCGAGAAGTTGTCCAGCACGCGGACCTCGTCCCCGCGGGCGAGCAGCGCCCGCACGAGGTTCGAGCCGATGAAGCCCGCGCCGCCCGTCACGAGCGCCTTCAGCGCGGCACCTCCGCGACGACGTGGTAGTTCGCGTGCAGGGTGCCCGGCCCGGGCTCGCGGAGCAGGGGCGAGCGCGCGTCCACCGCTGCCGCGACGGTGTTGATCGCCGCCACGAGCGGCCGCGCGAGCGGGCCCAGGCGGAGGCGGCGGAGGGCGAGGTCGAGGTAGAGGGAGGCGATCATCCCCAGGCAGGCGGTCGTGCCGGACGCGGGGGTCACCCTAACGGACGCCCAGACTGCGTTCTCCCCGAACAGCTTCGCGAGGCCCGCGTGCGTCCAGCGCCAGTAGTCGGTCGGGGAGGGGTGGTAGGCCATCACCCCGTGCGTCGAGGCGAGGACGCGTCCGCCCGGCGCGGTCACGCGCCGCAGCTCCTTCACCGCCTGCGCCGGGTCGTCGCAGTGCTCGAGCACCTGGTTGCAGAGGACGAGGTCGAAGCTTCCGTCCTCGACGGGGAGGGCCTCGACGGGGCCGCGCAGCTCCGCCCGCGGGTTCTCGACCGGGTCGACGCCCACGTACGCGAGCGCGTACGGGGCGAAGAGCGGCTCGTACGGCTTCTGCCCGCAGCCGACGTCGAGCACGCGGTAGCGCCCGAGGTCGGCGTGCGCGCGCCGCGCCTCCTCGCCGAGCCAGCGTACGAGCGGCGCGCGCACCGCGTAGGTCGGCATCGAGCGTGGCGGGGCGAGGCGCGGGTCAGCCATCGCGCCAGACGGTAGCCGCGCCGGTGGCCGCGAGCCCGAGCAGGAGCGAGGTCGCGGCCTGCAGCGGGATCCCGGCGACGAGGCCGAGCGAGGCCCACTCCCCTCCCAGGGTGAGCAGCCCGCAGAGAGCCGCGAGGCCTGCGCCGGCCGCCCAGGGGTTCGGCGCGCGCGCTGCGGCCCGGAGCGCGAGCACGAGCCCGGCGGCTCCGACCCAGAGCAGGAGCGCGAAGCCGACCACGCCGGCGTCCGCGAGCAGCTGGATGTAGAGGTTCTGGACGCCCCATTCGCGTCCGGGGGCGGGGAAGGCGAGCTCGACCACGTCCGGGAAGCGCTCGTGGGCGTCGGCGAGGTAGGGCTCGAACACCTCCGCCCGTCCCGAGCGCTGCCAGCCGACCCCCGCCAGTGGGTGGTCCTGGAAGATGCGGAGGCCGATGTACGCGAGCACGGCTCGCTGGGAGTAGGTCTCCACGCCGCGCGGCTGCGTGTCGCCGTGGACGCCGAGGAAGCGCAGGAAGTCGGAGAGCGCCTCACCGCGGATGAGGGTGACGCCGCCGCCGACGGTCGCCACGATCGCCGCGACCGCGAGCAGGCGCCGAGGACTGGGCCGGAAGCGGGGACGGGCAGCCAGAGAGGCCGCGAGCGCGCCGAGCGCGAACCCGCCCGCGGCGGCGACGGAGCCGGCCAGGACGAGCCCTGCCAAGCCGGCGGCGAGGGCGCCGGGAAGGAGCGTTCCAGCCGGGATCCGGCCGCGGCCCGCGAGCACGCCGGCCACCCCCGACGCGGCGGCCAGCGCCGCCAGCGCCGCCAGGTCGTGGTGGCCGAGGAACGAGGGCTGGCGCCAGCCGGGGTTCCAGGCATCGAAGACGTCGAGGCCCACGAGCTGGAGCAGGCCGACTCCCGCCGCGAGCGCGGCCCAGAGCAGCGCCGCCCCGAGCAGGACCGAGAGGTCGCGGCCGTGTCGCACGAGCAGCGGGACGGCGGCGGCCAAGAGCGCGTACTCGACGAGCTTGAGGAAGCTGACCAGGTGGTCGTCGAAGCGCGCGTCGGCGCGGGCCGCGGGACGGAAAGCCTCGAAGGCGAGCCACGCGAGGAGGGCGACCCCGGGCAGCCAGAGGATGACGCCCGCGCGCAGGCGGGCGAGGCCGGAGCGCGCGGCGAGGGCGGCGGCGGCGACGATCGCGAGGATGGCCCCGTCGGAGGGACGCAGGTCGAGCGACGTCCGGCCGACTCCGACGGCCAGCGCGGGCTGATAGCGCTCGTGGAGGAAGAGGAGGGGGAGCGCGGCGGCGAGGACGAGCGCGCCACCCGAGGCGTCGTCGAGGACGCCGCGCAGGCGCCGGACGAGCGCGAGACGACTCGGGAGCGGCGGCGCCGACACCGGGGCCACTCTAGCGCCGCCCCCCGGCGGCATCCTCGCGGGGGTCGCCCCTAGACTGACCGTCCGATGTCCTCCCGCCTGCTCCGGCGCCGGTCGGCGACGGCCGCCTGGATCTACGCCGCCGTCGCCTGCGGGATCCTGGGCACGGTCGTCGCCGCGCGCGCGCTCGGCCTGGAGCAGTTCGGGGTCTTCGCGACGGCGCTCGCAGCCGTCGGCTTCTTCCAGGTCCTGCTCGACCTCACGGTCGAGGAGTCGCTGACGAAGTACGGCTTCCGCTACGTGGCCGAGCGGGACTGGGGCCGGCTGCGCCGCCTCTTCCGCCAGATGCTCCTGCTCAAGGTCGCGGGTGGCGCGCTGGCCACGGCCATCCTCGCCGCGCTGGCGCCCGCCGCCGACCGGCTCTTCGACGCCGAGGGGGTGGGGGAGGCGCTGCTCGCGGCTGCGCTGCTTCCGCTCGTCCAGTCGGTCGAGAACGTCGGCGCGACGGCGCTCCTCCTGCACAGCCGCTACGACCTGCGTGGCGCCTACCAGGCGGGGTCGGCGGCCCTGCGCCTGGTGGCGCTCGCGCTCGCCGCTCCGCTCGGGGTGACCGAGGCGCTCGCTGCTGTCGTCCTCGCGCAGGCGGCCGCGACTGCGGTCATCTCCGCAGTCGGGCTGGCCGCGCTGCGGCGCTTTCCGGCGGCGCCGGAGCGCCCGCTGGCCGAGGACGTCCCCGGGATCCGCTCCTTCGTGCTCCAGTCGAGCCTGGCAACGGGGGTGATCTCGCTGCGCACGACCCTCGTCCCGCTCGTGCTGGGCGCGGTCGCCGGCCCGACCCAGGTCGGCCTCTTCCGGATCGCGCAGACGCCGCAGACGGGGCTCGCCGCGGCCAGCTCGCCCGCGCGGCTCGTCCTCCTGACCGAGCAGACCCGGGACTGGGAGAAGGGCGAGAGGACGCGTGTGCTCGCCGGCGTCCGTTCCTACACGCTCTGGGCGGGCGCGCTGATGGCGCTCGCCGTGCCGCTCTTCTTCTGGGCCATGCCCTGGCTCGTCGAGACCGTGTTCGGGGCCGAGTACGGCGCCGCTGTGGACGCTGCGCGGATCGTGCTCCTGGCGGCGGCGATCCAGTTCGCCATCGGCTGGACGAAGTCGCTCCCGGTCACGATCGGCCGTCCGCGCCTGCGCATCGTCACGCACGGGCTCGAGGCGCTGGTCGCGATCCCCCTCGCCGCCGTGCTCGGTGCGCGCTGGGGGGCCACCGGGGCCGCGGCCGGCGTGCTCGCGGCGACGGTCGTGTTCGCGGCCGCGTGGGCGGTCCTGCTCGGGCGCCTGCGAGCGGAGGTGGCGGCGCGAGTCCCGGCGGGCGGCGCCTCGGGGGCCTGGCAGCCGTGAGGGTCGTGCTCGTGAGCGGGATCTGGCCACCCGACCCCGGCGGCCCGGCGAGCCACGCCCCGGCGCTCGCGGCCTTCCTGCACGGGCGCGGCCACGTGGTGGAGGTGGTGACGACCGCGGACGCACCCCCCGCTCCCGAGGCGTACCGGCTGGCGTGGGTGTCGCGGCGGCTCCCGCCCGGGCTCCGGCACGCGCGGGTAGCGCTCGTCGTCGCTCGGCGCGCGGCGACGAGCGACGTCGTCTACGCGACGAGCATGGTGCGCCGGGCCGCGCTCGGCGCGACTCTCGCCCGGCGTCCGCTCGTGGTCAAGCTCGTCTCCGACGAGGTCTTCGAGCGGGCCGTGCGGAGCGGCCGCTTCCGTGGGACGCTGGACGAGTTCCAGGGAGTGCGGGGCGGGCTGCGCACGCGCTTCCTGCGCGCGACCCGGAACGCGGCTCTGCGACGCGCACGCCGCGTCCTCTGCCCGAGCGATTACCTGCGCGCGCTCGCGCTTGCCTGGGGGCTCGACCCCGAGCGGGTGCAGGTGCTCCCCAACCCGGCCCCCGGGGTGCCGCCGCTCCCGGCTCGGGAGGAGCTGCGGGCCGAGCTCGGCCTCGCTGGCCCGCTGCTCGTCTTCGCGGGCCGTCTCGGCGTGCAGAAGGAGCTCGGCGTGGCGCTCGAGGCGCTCGCCGCCTGTCCGGGCGTCATGCTCGTCGTCGCCGGGGACGGCCCCGAGCGCGGGCGGCTCGAGCGGCGCGCGGCGCAGCTGGGGCTGGCGGAGCGGGTCCGCTTCCTCGGCCCGGCCTCGCGTGAGGCGGTGCTGCGCCTCTTCCGCGCTGCCGACGCGTCGCTCCTCTCGTCCGCCTGGGAGAACCTGCCGCACACGGTGCTCGAGTCGCTCGCGGTCGGCACCCCGGTGATCGCAACCGCGGTCGGAGGCGTCCCCGAGGTCGTGCGCGACGGGGAGAGCGGGCTGCTCGTGGCGCCGCACGACCCGGCCGCCCTGGCGGGAGCGATCCAGCGCTTCTTCGCCGACGGCGACCTGCGGCGGCGCCTCCAGGAGAAGGCGCCGCGGGCGGTCGCGGATCTGACCGAGGAGGCGGTCTTCGCGCGGATCGAGGCGGAGCTGGCCCGGGCGGCGGCGCGATGAGGCGCCGGCTGCTCATGGTGGGCAGGACGCGGTACGCGCTCCCGCTCTCGCCCTCGCTGGCGCGCAAGCTCGACGCGCTCTCCGCCGAGCTCGACGTGCGGGTGCTGGCCAGCGCGGGGGGCGGCCGCGGCGCCGATCCGCGCTTCCGGCTCGCCCGCCGGCTGCCCCTCCTGGACGGACCCGCCTTCTACGCCTGTCTGCCTTTTCGCGTGGCCCGCGAGCTGCGCTCTTTCCGCCCCGACGCGGTGCTCGTGCAGGGGACGCAGGAGACGGCCCTCGTCCTCCTCGGCCGGGCGCTCGCGCGCGTTCCCGCGAAGGTGATCGCGGATGTGCACGGCGACCCGGCTGCCCCCGCGCGCCTGTACGGCTCGCCGCTCCGGCGGGCGCTTGCGCCGCTCGCCGATCTGCTCGGCCGGATCGGGCTGCGGCGAGCGGACGGCGTGCGCACGATCTCCGCCTACACCTCGGGCGTCGTGCGGGCAGCCGGTGCCGAGCCGACCGCCACCTTCGCCGCCTTCATGGATCTGGAGCCCTTCCTGGAGTCGCCGCCCGCCCCGCTGCCGGAGCGTCCCGCTGCCCTCTTCGTTGGCGTGCTCGAGCGCTACAAGGCGGTCGACGTCCTCGCGGACGCATGGCGTCTCGCCGCGCCGCGCGTTCCGGAGGCGACGCTCCACCTCGTCGGCCGAGGCACGCTGCGGGGAGTCGCCGAGCGGCTGGTGGCCGAGCTGCCCGCGCAGACGCGCTGGACGGAGACGCTGCCCACCCCGGAGGTCGCCCGCGCGCTCGACGAGGCGTGGGTGCTCGTCCTCCCCTCGCGCTCGGAGGGGCTCGGCCGCGTCGTCGTGGAGGCCTTCTGCCGCGGCCGCGGCGTGGTCGCAAGCCGGGTGGGCGGGATTCCGGATCTCGTCGTGGACGGCGAGAGCGGGCTCCTCGCGCCGCCGGGCGACGCGGCGGCGCTCGCGGACGCGCTCGTCCGCGTGCTCTCCGAGCGCGCGCTCGCGGAGCGGCTTGGGGCCGCCGGGCGGCGCGCGGTCGAGCCCTGGCTCGCCACGCCCGAGGAGTACGCGCGGCGCGTGCGCGACCTCGTCGAGCACGTCGTCGCATCCGGCACAATCGAGTAGTCGTGCGTCGCCTCGGTGCGCTCACCGTCGTGGCCGCGGCCGTCGCGGCTGCGCTCGCCTCGACTGCGACCGCGGCGCTCTTCTTCCTCTTCGAGCCGACGAGCGCGAAGGCGGGCGACCTCGTGACCGTCCGGCTCGGCGGGACGCCGCCCTCCTTCACGACGAGCCAGCGGCAGCGACCGTTCCAGCAGGGACTCCGCGTGTACCTGGTCGCGGCCGAGGATGCAGCCGAGATCCGGGGCCGCTTCGATCCGCGCCTGAGCTTCCTCGGCCGCATCGTGCCCGACGCGCGCGGGCGGGGGTTGCTCAGGTTCACGGTGCCGCCGCTGGACACCGGCGACTACGTGCTCGCGTACTGGTGTCCCGGGTGCGCGCGCCACGGGAGCCCGACGTTCGGCGTGCAGACGATCCCGCGGGTCGCGCGCTTCCGGCACCTGATGGGGCTGCGCGTGGAGCTGCCCGACCCTCGTGAGGCCTGCCCGGTCACGATTCCGAACGCCACGAGCGCTCCGCCCGGGCTCGAGCCGAGCGCTCGCTGGCACACGAACGGCTTCCTCTGGACGGGACTGCCGGAGGATGGTGTCTTCTCCGGCGGCAGGGTCGAGCCGGACGGGTCGATCTTCGAGAAGTGGATCTGGTTCGCGGCCCGCGTCGACGGGCGGTTCACGGTCCGGCTGGAGCGGCTCGACGCGCCCGGCCCCACGCTCGAGGCGGAGACCGTGCGCGGCTCCAGGACCTCGTTCCGGGGGTCTGCGACATGGGCCGCGCGGATGCGCTTCGCGAGCCCCGGCTGCTGGCGGGTCACCGGTCGCGTCGGCGACGTCACGCTCTCGTACGTGATCGCGGTGACGCGACCGGCGTAGCGCGGGGCTGCTTGCTGCCTACACTCCGGCCGATGCGGGCGGACCGGGCGAAGCAGCTGCTCAAGAACGGCGTCTACCGCGCCTTGGGGGAGGCGGCGAGCGGCGTGGGCGCGCCCGACGGCGGCGAGGAGCGGACGCTCCGCGTGCTCATGTACCACAAGGTCAACGACCGCTGGCCGAATCCGGCAACGGTCCCGACGGCGGTCTTCGCCGAGCAGATGGCGCTCCTCGGGGAGCTGGGGTACAGGCCGGTCCCGCTCGACGCCGTTCGCGACCACTACCTGCACGGCTCGCCCCTCCCGCCGCGCGCAGTGCTGATCACGTTCGACGACGGATACCGCGACAACCTGGAGCACGCGCTCCCGATCCTGCGTCGCTACGGCTACCCGGCGGTGCTCTTCGTCCCGATCGGGTTCCTGGATGACGGACGTCCGCTCCCGCACGAGGAGGCGCTGCACGCCCTGGGCGTCCGCAACCCGACCCTGCGCTGGGAGGAGCTGGCAGAGCTCGAGGCTGGCGGGGTGCGGATCGAGTCGCACGGGATCGCGCACCGCCCGCTCTCCGAGCTCGAGCCCGCCGAGGCGGCGCGCGAGATCGCGCTC
>DATMAP010000061.1:0-18305 GCA_035559835.1 Gaiellaceae bacterium | reverse complement strand
GAGGCGGCCCCGAGCGAGCGTGAGCGCCTGCGGGCGCTCGCCCGCCTGAGCGTCGAGGACGCGGGCGGCGCGTCGGCGCTCGCCGCGGCGAACGGCTGGTCGCGGCGGCTGGAGCGCGCCCGGGCGGCGTTCGACCGCCCCACGAGGTTGCGCCAGCCGCAGGTGCTCGACGCGCTGGCGTCCCGCACCGTCTTCTCCGCCACCGAGCTCGAGCGCTTCGCCGACTGTTCCTCGGCCTGGCTCGTCGAGCGCGTGCTCGCTCCCAAGCGGATCGACGCCGAGCCGGACCCGATCCTGCGCGGGCAGGTCGTGCACACGGCGTTGAGTCGCTTCTACGCGCAGCTTCCGCGGGAGCTCGGCGCGGAGCGGGTAACCGAGGAGAGCCTGGAGGAAGCGCTCGCGCTCGTCCGCCGCTGTCTCGACGAGGCGCTCTCCTCCGGTGTGCGCCTCGATCTCACCCCGCTCCAAGAGGCGGAGCTGCGGCAGACCCTGCTCGCCGATCTGGAAGGCTTCGTCCGGGACGAGGCGGCCTCGGAGCTGCGCTTCGTGCCGCGCCGGCTGGAGGTTGCCTTCGGCTCGGAGCGAGCGGCGCCCGAGCTGCGGCGCGGCCTGCCGCTGGCGGAGGACCTGTGGCTCTCCGGGAAGATCGACCGGATCGACGTCGACCCCTTCAGCGCCCGCGGGCTCGTCCAGGACTACAAGTCGGGCCAGGGGGCGCACTCCGCTCGGGAGATCGACCGCGAGGTCCGGCTGCAGATCCCCCTCTACGTGCTCGCCCTCCGCGACCTCGTCGGTCTCGAGCCGCTGGGCGGGATCTACCGCGCCCTCTCCGGCAAGCGCGTGACGCGCGGGATGCTGCGCGCGTCCGCACGGGAGGAGCTGCCCGGCTTCGCGCCCGACGACTACCTGGACGAGGAGGCCTTCTGGGCGCAGGTGGAGCTGGCGCGTGAGCGTGCCGCCGAGCGCGCCCGCCGGATCCAGGCCGGCGACGTCCGGCACGACCCCAAGGGGGACGGCTGTCCTTCGTGGTGCGACCTCTGGCCCATGTGCCGGGTGCCGAGACCGTGACCACCACCCTCGGGCCCCGGACCGAGCTCAACGAGGAGCAGCTCGCCGCAGTCGAGGCTCCCGGGACGGTGTTCGTGTCCGCGGGCGCCGGCACCGGGAAGACCTCGGTGCTGGTCGAGCGCTACGTGCGCGCCGTCTGCGAGCGCGGCCTCGACGTGGACTCGATCCTCGTCATCACCTACACGCGCAAGGCGGCCGGAGAGCTGCGCACCAGGATCCGGCGCGCGCTCCTCGAGCGCGGCCGCCCCGAGCTCGCCCGGGAGCTGGACGGGGCCTGGATCTCGACCATCCACGGCTTCTGCAACCGGTTGCTGAAGGCCCACCCGTTCGCGGCCGGGCTCGACCCGCGCTTCCGCGAGCTCGAGGAGGCTGGTGCCGCCGTGCTCGAGGGCGAGGCCTTCGACCGGGCTCTGCAGGCGTTCTGCGCGGACGGCGACCAGGAGCGCTTGCGCCTGCTCGCCACCTACCGCGCGGACGGGCTCCGGCGGATGCTGACCGGCGTGTACGAGACGCTGCGCTCCGCGGGGCGGGAGCTCGTGCTCGAGCTGGGGGAGCGTCCCGGGCTGGACGTGGCCGTGCGGAGCTTCCGCGAGGAGGCGGCCGCGCTCGCCGCCGACGAGGGCGCGGGCGCGGCCCAGCGGCGTGCGGCGGAAGAGGCGCTGCGGATCGTGACCGAGGGCGCGCCGCCCGAGCGGCTGGTGGATCTGGCTGCGCTGCAGGCGCGCGGCTCGCGCGCTGCCTCTTTCGAGGAGGCCCGCAAGGCGGTCGAGCGGGCCGCGCTGGAGGAGCTGGCCGCGCACGACCGCGACCTCCTGCAGGAGCTGCTCGAGCGCTTCGCGGCCGAGTACGCGGCCGCGAAGCGGCGGGAGTCGGCGGTCGACTTCGAGGACCTGCAGCTCGCCGCCCGCGACCTCCTGCGCAGCGACGAGGCCGTCCGGGACGCGGTCCGCCTGCGCTTCCGGCTGGTGATGGTGGACGAGTTCCAGGACACGAACCGCCTCCAGTGCGAGCTCATCGACCTCGTCTCCCACCCGGAGCTGACCGAGGTGTTCACGGTCGGCGACGAGCTGCAGTCCATCTACGGCTTCCGCCACGCGGACGTCGAGGTCTTCCGCGAGCGCCGGGCGCGGGCGGCGAACCTGCTCACGCTGCGGCGCAACTACCGCTCGCGGCCGCAGGTGCTGGCAGCGGTCAACCACCTCTTCGCGGACGCGTTCGGGGAGGAGCACCAGCCGCTCGTCGCCTCCGCGGCCTTCGCCGATCCCGTCTTCGGCCACCCGGTCGAGCTGCTCGTCACGGACAAGTCGGCCTACCGCGACTCCGGGGAGCACTGGCGGGAGGGCGAGGCGCGCGCGATCGCGCGCCGGGTGCGGGAGCTGGTCGAGGCGGGGCACGCCCAGCCCGGGGAGATCGTCGTCCTCTTCGCCGCCGGCACGGACGCGGAGCGCTACGAGGAGGCGCTCCGGCGCGAAGGACTGCCCACCTACCGGGCGACCGGCCGGGGCTACTTCGGCCAGCAGCAGGTGGTCGACCTGCTCGCCTACCTGCGGCTGCTGCACAACCGCTACGACGACGTCGCGCTGGCGACGGTGCTCGCCTCGCCCTTCGTCGGCGTCTCCAACGACACGCTCGTCCTGCTGCGCCGTGCAGCGCCGCGCCGGCCGCTCTTCACCGCGCTCGAGCGCGGAAGCCCGGAGACGGTCGAGGAGGCGGACGCCCGGCTCCTGCGCGCGTTCCTGCAGCGCTACGAGCGTCTCGTCCGTCTCTCCTCGCGAGCCGGCCTCGAGCGCCTGCTCGAGCAGATCCTCGCCGAGCACGACTACGACTTGGCCGTGCTCGCCCGCTGGGACGGCACCCGCCGCTTCGCCAATCTGCGCAAGCTCGGCCGGCTGGCGCGGGAGTACGAGGCCCTGCGCGGCTCCGACCTCCCGGGGTTCGTCCGCTTCGTGCGCGAGCAGGACGCGCTGGGAGCGCGCGAGCTGGAGGCCGTCGCCGAGGAGGAGGGAGCGGACGCCGTCCGGCTGCTGACGATCCACGCAGCGAAGGGGCTCGAGTTCAAGGTCGTGGTCGTCGCCGACGCCGGCCGGGACACGGGCCGCCTGCGCGGGGGAGACGAGATCGTCGCCCTCTCCGACGGGCGCTTCGGCTTCAAGATGGTGCATCCGACCCGCGGCGAGCGGCGACCCGTGTTCGGCTTCGAGGAGGTCCGGGAGGCCGAGCGCGAGGCCGAGCGGAGGGAGCGCCTCCGCCTCTACTACGTGGCGATGACCCGGGCGATCGACCGTCTGCTCGTGTCCGGGGCGATCGATCCCGAGCGCCGTGCAGACCGCGAGACCCCGATCGGGTGGGTGCTCGAGCGGCTCGGTGCGCGGGAGGCGGTGGCCGAGGCCGGCGACGAGCCGGTCGAGCTCGAGCGCGGCGAGGCCCGCTTCCTGCTCCGTGTCGACCGCCGCCCCGCACCGAGGCCCCGGCCGGACGTGGACCGGCAGGAGGCCGAGCCGGCGCTCTCCGCCGGGGAGGAGCCGGAGGTCGGGCAGCTGGCGCTCTTCGCCGAGCTCCCCGGCGTGGCGCCCGGCCGGGGGCTCGAGCTGCCTCCGCTCCGGGTCCCCCCGAGCCCGCCCCTGCACGATCCGCGCCGCCTCTCCTACAGCGCGCTCGCCCTTTTCGAGCGCTGCTCCTACCGCTACTTCGCCGAGCGGGTGCTGGGGCTCCGGCCCGGCGCCCGCGGCGGCGAGCGCGACGGCGAGCACGACGGCGAGGGCGGGCTGGCCGCCCACGAGGTGGGGGACGCCGTCCACCGCGTGCTCGAGGGGATGCGGCTCGACCAGCCGGCGCCGCCGCCGCGCGCCGAGCTGGAGGCCGCCGTCCGCGGCTGGTACCCGGCGGCGTCCGCCGCCGAGGTCGAGCGAATCGGCACGCTCGTCGAGGCCTACTGCGCCTCCTCGCTCGCGCGCCGGATCGCCTCGCTGCCGGGCGCCCGCCCCGAGCGGCCGTTCGCGTTCGAGCACGACGGCGTGCTCCTGCACGGGCGCTTTGACGTCCTCTGGCGCGACGGGGAGGCCGCGCTCGTCGTCGACTACAAGTCGAACGTGCTCGGTGAGGCCGAGCCCGCCGCCGTCGTGGAGAGCGAGTACCGGCTGCAGCGGCTCGTGTACGCCCTCGCCTGCCTCCGCGACGGCGCCGCCGAGGTCGAGGTCGCCTACCAGTTCCTCGAGCGCCCGGAGGAGGTCGTCTCTGCGTCCTTCTCGGCCGGCGATGCCCCGAGCCTGGAGGCGGAGCTCGGGGCGACGATTGCACGCATCCGCGCGGGGGAGTTCCGTCCCACCCCCGGCGAGCTCGTCTGCAGCGACTGCCCGGCGCTCGAGATCGTGTGCGCCGGCCCTCGCCTCCCCGTCTCGCGGTAGCCTCGCGCCGTGCGCGTCGCCGCGCTCGCGGACATCCACGGCAACCTGCCCGCACTCGACCACGTGCTCGAGCCGCCCGACCCAGACGAGACCACGGTGTCCTGCGGGAAGCTCCGTGGCGCGTAGCTACGTCTCCGAGGCGCGCCGCCGGGGCCTGGGCTCGCGCCGCGAGCGGATCGGCGAGATCATCGAGCGGCTCGCAGCCGCCCACCCGGACGCGCGGATCGCCCTGCGCTTCCGCTCCGACCTGGAGCTGCTCGTCGCCGTCATGCTCTCCGCCCAGACGACGGACACCACCGTCAACCGCGTCACCGCGCGTCTCTTCGAGAAGTACCGGCGGCCGGAGGACTACCTCGCGGTCCCGGCCGAAGAGCTGGAGCGAGACCTCTACCCGACCGGCACCTACCGCCAGAAGGCGAAGGCGCTCCGCGGGACGATGCGCATGCTGCTGGAGGAGTTCGGGGGACAGGTGCCCCGCCGGCTGGAGGACCTCGTGCGGCTCCCGGGCGTCGCGCGGAAGACGGCGAACGTGGTCGCGGCGGAGCTCGGCCACACGCAGGGGATCGTGGTGGACACGCACGTCCGCCGGCTCGCGCAGCGCCTGGGGCTCACGCGCCACGACGACCCGGTGAAGATCGAGCGCGATCTCCAGCGCGTCGTCCCGCGGGCGGACTGGGCGCGCGTCTCTCACCTCCTCATCTGGCACGGCCGGCGCGTCTGCACCGCCCGCGCTCCGCGCTGCGAGGCGTGCGTGCTGGAGGACCTGTGCCCCTCCTCGCGGCTCAGATCCAGCGGCGCCAGCGGAAGAGCGCGAGCTGGATCGCCGTCGAGGCGCCGATGAGCGCGCTGGAGACGCCCAGCGACCAGTAGCCGGCAGCGAAGGCCGACTCGAAGTTCTGGCCGTAGAAGCCGACTACGAGCGAGGGGACGAGCACGAGCGAGGCGATCACGGTCAGCTTCTTGGCGACCTCGTTCTGGCTCTCGGCGATCTTCGCCTGCAGATGATCGCGAACGCTCGCGAGCAGGTCGCGCGCGATATCGAGCTCCTCGGTCACGCGCACGAGCGTGTCGTAGGTGTCGCCGAAGAGCCGCTCCAGCTCAGGCGGGAAGAGCGCGTGGTCGCCGACCTCGATCCGCCCGTCGAGCACGCGGCGAACGGCGGCGCGGGTTGCCGAGACCGTGCGGCGGCGGTGCAGCAGCTCGTGCCGCAGGTTGGAGAGGCGCATCCGCGCCTCCGCTCCCCGCAGCTCGTCGACCTCGTCCTCGAGCTCGTCGATCTCCGTGTAGATCGCGTCGAGCGCGACGAGGTAGCTTTCGGCTACGTCGTCTGCCAAGCGGTGGACGAGCAGGCCTACCGGCGCTCCGGACTCGGCCGCCGGTCCGAGAGCGGCCGCGTCGTAGGCAGGCCCGCCGGGAGGGGTTTTGCGCACGGTCAGGAGCAGCTCCGGCGAGGCGATCAGGTCGATCTCCTGCTGGACGACCCGCTTCTGCTCGGGCAGGGTCGCCAAGGCGACGAGCACCCCGAAGGCGTACGCACCGTGCGCCTCGAGCAGCGGGCGCGGCTCGGGCCCGTCCTCGCGGCGGGCGGTGAGCACCTCGACCACGTCGGGATCGACTCCCGCGGGCAGGGCCGCGACCAGCTCCTCGCGGGTGGGATCGGCGAAGTCGAGCCAGCGTGTCGCCACCGCCAGGCGAGGGTAGCGTGGCGGCCGGCCGGACCAGCTGCTATGCGGACGCGGTCGCGGCCTGCGGCACGTGTCGTCGCTCGTCGAGCCAGCGCTGCGCGTCGAGCGCGGCCATCGCCCCGCTGCCGGCCGCGGTCACCGCCTGCCGGTAGGTGTGGTCCTGGACGTCCCCGGCCGCGAACACCCCGGGGATGTTCGTCCGCGTCGAGCGGGGCTCCGTGACGAGGTAGCCCTGCTCGTCGTGGTCGAGCCAGTCCAGGAAGAGCGACGTGTTCGGGACGTGCCCGATGGCGACGAAGAGGCCGTCCGCCTCGAGCACCGTCTCGTCCCCGGTCACGGTGTCGCGGAGGCGGACGCCGGTGACGTGGCCCTCCGCCTCACCGAGCACCTCCTCGACGACTGCGTTCAGGACGAACTCGATCTTCTCGTTCGCGCGCGCTCGGTCGACCATGATCGGCGCAGCGCGGAACTCGTCCCGGCGGTGCACGATCACCACCTTGCGCGCGAAGCGGGTGAGGAACGTGGCCTCCTCCATCGCCGAGTCGCCGCCGCCGGCGACCACGACCACCTTGTCCCGGAAGAAGGCGCCGTCGCAGGTCGCGCAGTAGGAGACGCCGCGGCCCTGCAGGGCCTGCTCCGAGGGCAGCCCGAGCTGGCGCGCGCTCGCCCCCGTGGCCACGATCACGGCCTCGGCGCGGTACTCGTCGTCGCCGACGAAGATCCGGAAGGGGCGCTCCGAGAAGTCCACCCGGGTGACGTCGTCGGTCAGGTACTCGGCCCCGAAGCGCTCCGCCTGGCGGCGGAAGTCGGCCATCATCGCCGGGCCGAGCACGCCGTCCGGGTAGCCCGGGTAGTTCTCGACCTCGCTCGTGATCATCAGCTGGCCGCCCCAGTTGAACCCCTCGATGACGAGCGGGCGCAGGTTGGCGCGTGCCGTGTAGAGGGCGGCCGTGTACCCGGCCGGCCCGCCGCCGATGATGATCACGTCGCGAACGTCGTCCACAGGGTCTTCCTTTCGTGACCGCAGGCGCCGGGCGCCTGCACGCTGACGGAAACGCTCCGGCCTCGCGTCCTGTTCCCGCGCGTCACGCCGCGTCGGCGCCGGCGGGAAGCGCCTGCAGGGGCGGCTCGCCGGCCGGGGTCAGCTCGGGAGCCGCGAGCGGCCGCGCCTGTCGTTCGATCGGTTGCAGCTCGGGCGGCTGGACGCCCGAGATGCCGTGCCGCTCGAAGCGTCGCGCCTGCACCAGGACCTGTCGCTCGAGCGAGCCGACGGTCTCGTTGTAGGCCTTCACGGCGCCGTCCAGCGACTTGCCGAGGCGCGCGACGTGACCGCCCATGGTGGCGAGGCGCTTGTACAGCTCTCGGCCCAGCTCGCTGACCTCGCGCGCGCTGGCTGCGACCGTCTCCTGCTGCCACCCGTAGTGGACGGCGCGCAGCAGCCCGATCAGGTTCGTCGGCGAGGCCGGGATGACGTTGTTCGAGACCGCCAGCTCGACCAGCGAGGCGTCCTGCTCGAGCGCAGCCCGCAGGAAGGTCTCGTCGGGCAGGAACATGACGACGAACTCGGGCGTCGCCGGGAGCTGGCGCCAGTACGCCTTCTGCCCCAGCCGGTGGATGTGCTCGCGGACGTGGCGGGCATGGTCGGCCAGGCGGGCGCGGCGCTCGTCGTCGGAGGCGTCCTCGCGGAAGGCGTCGAGGTAGGCGGCGAGCGGGACCTTGGAGTCGATCACGACCTGCTTCTGCCCGGGCAGGTGCACGATCACGTCCGGGCGGAGCACGTTCCCCTCGCCGTCGGTGGTGGACGGCTGCTCGTCGAAGTCGCAGTGCTCGAGCATCCCCGCCAGCTCGATCACCCGCCGGAGCTGGATCTCCCCCCAGCGCCCCCGCACGTGCGGGGCGCGCAGCGCCGTGACCAGGTTGCCGGTCTCCGCGCGCAGGCGCTCCTGGTCGGAGCGGAGCTGCTGCACGCCCTCGCGGAGCGCTCCGTACGCCTCCTGGCGGATGCGCTCGACGGCCCGGAGCTGCTCGTCCATCCGCTCCAGGGACTCCTTCAGCGGGCGGACGTGCCCGGCCAGGTGCGCCTCCGCGAGCTCGAGAAAACGGCTGCTCGACTCGTCCAGCGCCTGCGCGGAGAGCTGCTTGACGACTGCGGCCAGACGCTCGTCGAGCGTGCGTCGCTCGGCCTCGAGCTCGCCGCGGGCCGCGGCCAGGGCTTCGCGCAGCGCCAGCGCCTCCTCCCGGAGACGCGCCCGCTCGGCGAGCGCAGCGCGCAGGGCGAGGTAGGCGCCGAGGGCACCGACGGCGAGCCCGACTGCGAAGGCGAAAGCGACCATGGACCAACGAACGGTAGTGAGGGCGGCGGACGGAGCGAGGACGGTGGGGCCACGCTGGTACAGTCGCGCGCGGCATGCCCGACAAGCCGCGCGTCAAGGCACCCAAGCAGCGCAGCGCTCCCGCGCCGGGGGGCTCCGCGCGGGGACGCTCGCCGCTCTTCGCCGCCGCCGCCGCGCTCGCAGCCCTGGGGGCGGTCGGCGCGGTCCTCGCCTTCGTCAGCCTCGGCGGCGGCGGACGGCCATCCGAGGACGAGGTGCGAGCGAACCTCGAGGCCGCGGGGTGCACGCTCGAGGCGAAGCCCGCTCTGCCTGGAGAGCACTCGGTCACGGATCCCTCCGGGAGCTCGCCGAAGTGGAACACCGATCCGCCGACGAGCGGTCCGCACTACGCGCAGGCCGCGATCTTCGGGATCTACGAGGAGCCCCTCGAGCTGGCACGCGTCGTCCACAACCTCGAGCACGGCGGCGTCTTCATCCTCTGGGGCGAGGACGTGCCGCCTGCCACCGTCGACGAGCTGCGGGCGTTCTACGCGCAGCACAAGACGGGCACGATCATGGCCCCCTTGCCGCGGCTCGGCGACGAGTTCGCCCTCGGCGCCTGGGTCTCCGACGGCGACACGCACAAGGGCTACCTCGCCAAGTGCAAGGCATTCGACGAGGTCGCCGTCTCCTCGTTCTTCCGCGCCTTCCAGTTCCGAGGCCCGGAGCGGTTCGACCCGAGCGCCCTCCAGCCGGGCTCCTAGCGCCGTACACTCCGCTCGCCGGGGTGGCGGAACGGGTGAGACGCGCCCGCCTTAAAAGCGGGTGCCCCCTCAGGGGGCGTGCGGGTTCGAGTCCCGCCCCCGGCACCTTAGCCTCCCGGCCGCGCGGACAACCCCGGAAGCGCGGCCGCTACACTCGGCGCGCCGTGGCGAGGTCCCCGGAAGCGCTTGCCCAAGCCCAGCTCGAGTGGGACACGCCGCTCTACCGCATGGCGGTCGCGCAGCTCGACCAGGCGCTCCCCTACGCGGGGATCCCGGAGGACGTCGCCGAGCGGCTCCGCTACCCCGAGCGCTCGCTGATCGTCAGCGTCCCCGTGCGGCTGGACGACGGCCGCCGGGTCGTCTTCCCCGGCTACCGGGTCCAGCACTCGAGCATCCTCGGCCCGACGAAGGGCGGGATCCGCTACGACCGGGACGTGACGCTCGGCGAGTGCGCCGCGCTCGCGATGTGGATGACCTGGAAGTGCGCGCTCCTCCGTCTCCCCTACGGCGGAGCGAAGGGCGGCGTGCGCTGCGACCCCCGCGCCCTCTCCGGCGCCGAGCTCGAGCGCATCACGCGCCGCTTCACCTCCGAGCTCCTGCCGATCATCGGCCCCCAGGAGGACATCCCCGCGCCGGACATGGCCACGAACGAGCAGACGATGGCCTGGATGATGGACACGTACTCGATGCAGCGCGGGTACGCGGTGCCGGAGATCGTGACCGGCAAGCCGGTCTCGATCGGCGGCTCGGTCTTCCGGCACGAGGCGACGGGGGCAGGGGTGGTGATGGTGGTCGCGCGGGCGTGCGAGCGGCTCGGCCGTCCGCTCGCCGGCCAGCGCTGCGCCGTCCAGGGCTTCGGCAACGTGGGGAGCATCGCGGCGCGCGAGCTCGCCGACCAAGGGGCGGAGGTGGTGGCGGTCTCGGACGCCTACGGCGGTCTCTTCGCCGAGGAGGGGCTGGACGTCCCGGGGCTGCTCGCCTACGCGCAGGAGCACGGGTCGCTCGAGGGTTGCGACGCGGGCGAGCGGATCACGAACGAGGAGCTGCTCGAGCTCGACTGCGACGTCCTCGTGCTCGCCGCCCGGGAGGACCAGATCGGCGCCGACAACGCCTCCCGCGTGCGCGCGCGCCTGATCGCCGAGGGTGCGAACGGGCCGGTCTCGCTCGAGGCGGACGCGATCCTCGCCGAGCGCGGCATCCCCGTCCTGCCCGACGTGCTCACGAACGCGGGCGGGGTGACCGTCTCCTACTTCGAGTGGGTGCAGGACCTCGGGCGGCTCTTCTGGACGCGAGACGAGATCCGCGCCAAGCTCGCCGCCAAGCTCTCGGACGCCTTCGACCGGGTCTGGGACGTGGCGCACGAACGCGGGGTCACGCTCCGCACGGCGGCCCTCGTCGTCGGCGTACGCGAGGTCGCCGAGGCGCTCGAGGCGCGTGGGCTGTTCCCGTGACGGTCGTTCGCGAGGCGATGGTCGCCGATCCGCGGCGGCTGCCGGCGGAGGCGTCCGCCCAGGCCGCGGGCGAGCTGCTGCGACGGCCGGAGGTGCGGGCCGTGTACGTGACCGACGAGGCCGAGCGTCTGCTCGGGGTCGTGACCCGCAAGACGCTCGTCCGCGAGGTGGTCGCGCCCGGGCGCGACCCGCGCACGACGCTGCTCCGGGAGATCGCCGAGCGCCCCCACTACACGATCGGGCCCGACGTCGCGCTCGAGGACGCCTTCCGCTTCCTGGAAGAGCAGGACGCGGAGCGCGTGCCCGTCGTGGACGAGCACGACCGCCTCATCGGCGTCCTCTCCCGCAGCGTCCTCCAGCGGCGCCTGGCCGAGGAGGAGCCGGCCGCGGAGGACGGGGACGCGCCGCTCCCGCCTGCGGCGTAGCAGCCGCTCCCGCCGGCGGCGTCATGGGGTGGGCTATGCTATGGCCATGCGTCTACACATTACGCTCCCCGACGCGCTCGTGGGCGAGCTCGACCGGCGCGTCGGGCCTCGCCGGCGGAGCTCGTTCATCGCGAGCGCCGTCCGGGTCGCCCTCGAGGACGAGCGCCGCTGGGAGGCGATCGAGGCCGCGCTCGGCTCGATCGCCGGTGAGGGGCACGAGTGGGACGAGGACCCGGCCGCGTGGGTACGAAGCGTCAGGCAGGCGGACGCGCGCCGCGTCGGCTGATGGCGGCGGTCCTGCTCGACACGACCGTCCTCATCGACCTCCTGCGCGGGAGGCCCGGGGCGGTCGCGCGGCTCCGCGCGCTGCGAGCCGCGGGCGACGTGCCGTACGCCTGCGCGGTCAATGTGGAAGAGATCGCTCGAGGCCTCCGGCCCGGCGAGGAAGCCGCAGCGCGCAGCCTGTTCTCGGGGCTGGGGCTGGCGCCCCTGGGGGAGCCCGAGGGCTGGCAGGCGGGAACGTGGAGGCGGGACCTCGCGGCGCGTGGCCGGACGCTCTCGCAGGCCGACTGCCTCGTCGCCGCGGCCGCGCTCGCGATCGGCGGCCGGCTCGCTACGGGGAATCCCCGTGACTTCCCGCTCGCCGAGCTCGCGGTCGAGCACTGGCCGGCGGGCGCGTAGGCCTCAGCAGCAGGTGTAGGCGCCGGGCGGCGCATCGCCCTCCTCGGGCTCCGGCAGCTCGGCCGCCGCGAGCGCGGCGCCGTGCAGGAGGTCGCGCTCGCTGACCTCGATCTCCGGCAGGCCGTAGGCGTCGAGCACCTCGCGCAGGACGACGAGCCCGGCGACGATGACCGGCGCCCGCCCGGGCTCGATCCCGGGGACGCGCTCCCGCTCCGCGCTCGTCAGCGCCGCCAGCCGCTCCAGCTCGCGCTCGACGGAGGCGCGCGGGATGCGGTGGCCGTGCGTGCGCTGCGGGTCGTACTCGGCGAGGCCGAGGTCGAGGGTCGCGAGCGTGGTCACGGTGCCGGCGACCCCGATCGCGCTCCGCGCCTCGAGCGGAGGCAGGAGCGAGCGGACGTAGGCCGCCGCCGCGGCGAGCTCCTCCCGGGACGGTGGATCGGAGGCGAGGAAGCGCTCCGTCACGCGCACGCAACCGACGTCCACGCTCGAGGAGGCCGCCGGTCCGTCCGCGCCACCGAGGACGAGCTCGGTCGAGCCGCCGCCGATGTCCACGATCAGCGTGCCCTCGACGGAAGGCCTCCCGGCGGCGACGCCGCGCAGCGTGAGCGCCGCCTCCTCCTCGCCTGAGAGCAGCCGGGTCGTGAACCCGTAGCTCCACTCGATCTCCCCGAGGAAGGCCTCGCCGTTCTCGGCATCGCGGACGGCGCTCGTGGCGACGGCGAGGGTACGCGTGGCGCCGAGGGCCTCCAGCTCGCGCCGGTACTCGGCGAGGCAGCTGCGCACGCGGGCGATGGGGACGGGGAGGAGGCGGCGCCGCTCGTCCACGCCCTCGCCGAGGCGCGTGATCGTCAGCCTCCGGGCGACCTCGTCCAAGCGCCCGTCCTCGACGTCCGCGACGAGGAGCCGGGTCGAGTTCGTCCCCAGGTCGATGGCGGCGACCCTGACCATCGGCCGCTACCAGGGGGTGAAGGCGCGCAGCCAGCGGACGCGCTGGCCGGAGCGCTCGAGCGCGGTACGGAGCACGTGCAGCCGCGCGCGGGAGCGGCGCAGCCGCTCGAGCGCCGCCTCGAGGTCGCGCGAGGCGCGGTCGGCCTCGCCGAGGAGGCGCTCCGTGCGCGCCGCCCTCCGCTCGAAGGCCGCGAGCTCGCTGCCGAGCCTCCTGCCCGTGCGCTTCGTCTGGCGCCAGAGCCGGAGCCCGCGGACGAAGGCGAGCGCCGAGGAGGCGAGGACGAGCGCGAGCCCGGCGAGGAAGGCGGAGAGCACCACTGCCGCGCGATCGTACCAGCGGGCACTTCGTATCCAACTCGAGCGATTCTCGGATCCAGAACGAGCGCGATACGGCCCTTGACGGCGTATGAGCGGCAATCTAGGATCCGAAACTCGCATCATCTGGACACAATCGAGGGAGGAGCACGTGAGCGGAGACGAGCGGCGCTGGGACGGGATCGAGCGTCCGTACGGGGAGGCGGAGGTCGAGCGGCTGCGCGGGCGGTTCCGCGTCGAGCACACGCTCGCCCGCCTCGGAGCGGAGCGGCTGTGGCGGCTCCTGCACGAGGAGGACTACGTCGCCGCGCTCGGCGCGATGACGGGCGCGCAGGCGGTGCAGATGGTCAGGGCGGGCCTGAAGGCGATCTACCTCTCCGGCTGGCAGGTGGCCGCGGACGCGAACCTGGCCGGGCAGACCTACCCCGACCAGAGCCTGTACCCGGTCTCGAGTGGCCCCGCCCTCGTCCGCCGCCTGAACAACGCTCTCCTGCGCGCCGACCAGATCGACGCGGCCGAGGGCCGCAACGGGACGTACTGGCTCGCGCCCATCGTCGCCGACGCCGAGGCCGGCTTCGGCGGGCCCCTGAACGCGTTCGAGCTGATGAAGGCGATGATCGAGGCCGGCGCTGCGGGCGTGCACTTCGAGGACCAGCTCTCCTCCGCCAAGAAGTGCGGCCACTTGGGCGGGAAGGTGCTCGTGCCCACGAGCCAGTTCGTGCAGACGCTCGTGGCCGCGCGCTTGGCCGCGGACGTGCTCGACGTCCCCACCGTCCTCGTCGCCCGCACCGACGCCCTCTCGGCGACCTTGCTCACGAGCGACGTGGACGAGCGCGACCGGGAGTTCCTGACCGGAGAGCGCACCGCCGAGGGCTTCTTCCGGGTGCGGCCGGGGATCGAGGCGCCGATCGCGCGCGCGCTCGCCTACGCGCCCTACGCCGACGTCCTCTGGTGCGAGACCTCGACCCCCGACCTGGACGAGGCCGCGGCCTTCGCGGAGGCGGTGCACGCGCGCTACCCGGGCAAGCTCCTCGCCTACAACTGCTCCCCCTCCTTCAACTGGCGCAAGCACCTGGACGAGCGCACGATCGCGTCCTTCCAGCGCGAGCTCGCGGCGATGGGGTACAAGTTCCAGTTCGTGACCCTCGCCGGCTTCCATGCCCTCTGCGCCTCCACGTTCGAGCTCGCGCGCGAGTACGCGGAGACGGGCATGAGCGCATACGTCGAGCTGCAGCAGCGCGAGCTCGCTCTCGAGGAGTCCGGCTACACCGCCACGCGCCACCAGCGCGAGGTCGGCGCCGGCTACTTCGACGCCGTCCTGGAGGCGATCACCGGAGGCGAGAGCTCCACGCTCGCGCTCCGGGGCTCGACCGAGGAGGCGCAGTTCGAGCAGGCTCCGGCCGGCGCATGAGCTCGCTCGCGGCGTCCGGGATCGCGGTGCTCGCTCCCGACGAGGCGGGCGTCCTCACCCCGGAGGCACTTGCGCTCGTGGCCGAGCTGGAGCGCGAGCTAGGGGAGCGTAGGCGGGAGCTGCTGCGTGCGCGGGCGGAGCGCCAGGAGCGGCTCTCCGCCGGAGAGCTGCCGGGCTTCCTGCCCGGGACCCGCGCCGTCCGCGAGGGCGAGTGGCGGGTGGCGCCCGCGCCGCCCGACCTGGAGGACCGCCGCGTCGAGATCACCGGGCCGGCGGGCGACCGCAAGATGGTGATCAACGCGCTCAACTCGGGCGCGCGCGTGTTCATGGCCGACTTCGAGGATGCGAACTCGCCCACTTGGGCGAACGTCGTCGGCGGGCAGCAGAACCTGACCGACGCGATCGAGCGCACCATCACCCTCGAGACGCCCGACAAGACCTACCGGCTGAACGAGGAGGTCGCGGTCCTGCTCGTCCGCCCGCGCGGCTGGCACCTCCTCGAGCGGCACGTGGAGCTCCACGGACGGCCGGTCTCGGCCAGCCTCTTCGACTTCGGCGTCTACCTGGCCCGGAACGCCGAGCGCCTGCTCGAGCGCGGGACGGGGCCCTACTTCTACTTCTACCTGCCCAAGCTCGAGAGCCACCTCGAGGCCCGCCTCTGGAACGACGCCTTCTGCCTCGCCCAGGACCGGCTCGGGCTGCCGCGGGGGACGATCAAGGCGACCGTGCTCGTGGAGACGATCCTGGCCGCGTTCGAGATGGAGGAGATCCTGTACGAGCTGCGCGAGCACTCGGGCGGCCTCAACGCCGGCCGCTGGGACTACATCTTCTCGGCGATCAAGAAGTTCCGCGAGCGGGAGGACTTCGTCCTGCCCGACCGCGTGCAGGTGACGATGACCGTTCCCTTCATGCGCGCCTACACCGAGCTCCTCGTCCGTACGTGCCACCGCCGCGGCGCGCACGCGATCGGCGGCATGGCCGCGTTCATCCCCTCGCGGCGCGACCCCGAGGTGAACGAGCGCGCGCTCGCGCGCGTGCGCGAGGACAAGCTGCGCGAGTCGCAGGACGGCTTCGACGGCACCTGGGTCGCGCACCCCGACCTCGTGCCCACGGCGAGGGAGGTCTTCGACGCCGTCCTGGGCGAGCGGCGAAACCAGCTCGAGCGCCTGCGCGAGGACGTCTCCGTGCAGGCGGCCGACCTGCTCAGCGTGCCGGCGACGCCGGGCGAGATCACCGAGGCAGGGCTGCGCACGAACGTCTCCGTCGGCATCCGCTACCTCGCCGCCTGGCTCTCGGGCGTGGGCGCGGCTGCGATCGACAACCTGATGGAGGACGCCGCCACCGCCGAGATCTCCCGCTCGCAGGTCTGGCAGTGGGTCCGGCACGGGCGGGTCGCGCGCTCGGAGGTCGAGCGGGTGGTCGGGGAGGTGTCCGCCGAGCTCCCCGCCGAGCCCGTCTACGCCGAGGCGCGGGCGCTCTTCGAGCAGGTCGCCCTCGCCGAGGACTTCGTGGAGTTCCTCACCCTGCCCGCCTACGAGCGCCTCTTGGAGCTCGAGTAGATGTCCGACGGGACGAAGGCCGACGACATCGCGCTCGCGCTCGAGGAGGCGATCGTCTCCGGCGAGATCCCGCCCGGGAGCGTGCTCCGCCAGGAGCACCTGTCCGAGCAGTTCGCGGTCAGCCGCACGCCGGTGCGCGAGGCCCTGCGGCGGCTCGCCGCGCTCGGCCTCGTCACCTTCGAGCCGAACCGCGGCGTGCGGGTGCGGAGCCTCTCCCGCGAGGAGCTGCGCGAGGCCTTCCTCGTCCGTGCCGAGCTCGAGGGCCTCGCCACCGAGATCGCCACTCCCAAGATGACCGACGAGGACCTGCGGGCGCTCGAGCGGGCCGAGCGCCGCTTCAGCGAGCTCACGCGCGCGCTCGTGGAGGCGAGCCACGCCGGCCGCCAGGACCTCGAGCTCGCCCGCGCGTGGCTGCACGCCAACCACTCCTTCCACGACGTCATCTACGAGGCGGCGCAGGTGCCGCTGATCGAGCGAATGGCGAAGGCCGCCCGGCGCACCTTCCTCGTCAAGCCCTTCTGGGCGACCGGGGCCGACCTGGACGAGCTCTTCCACGCGAACGACCGCCAGCACCGGGCGATCCGCGAGGCGATCGCCGCCCGCAGCCCCGAGGGCGCGCGCGTGCTCGCCCGCGAGCACGTGCTCTCCTCCGGCCGCCTGCTCGAGGCGATCCTGGACAAGGTCGCCGCCCAGACGCGCGAGCCGACCGCCGTGGGCTGAGCCGCGCTCGGCCGGCCGCGGTCGGCTGAGGCTCGCGTCGGCCGGCCGCGGTCGGCCGAGGCTCGACCGGGCTCGTCGAGGAGCCCCGGAGCGGCTATACTGCCGCCTGCGACGCGGGGTGGAGCAGTCTGGTAGCTCGCCGGGCTCATAACCCGGAGGTCGCAGGTTCAAATCCTGCCCCCGCTACTCGAAAGGCCCTGCTAAGCGGGAGGCCCTGCTAAGCGGGCCTTATTGTTTGCTGTCTGAGCGCTTGTCGCTCGCGAAAGCCGCGGTTCGCACTCCGCGCGTGTACCGAACATACGTTCGGTACACTCCGGAGAAGGATGAAAAGTCACCCGCCGAATACACTCCGCAAAGTGCCTGAAACAGCTGATCTGCTCGACCGTCCGCTCTACGGCCTTGGCCAGGTGGACCGGCTGCTCGGCCTGTCGCCCGGCACGGCCCGACGCTGGATCGACGGCTACCGTCGCGGTGGCAAGGACTACCCGCCGGTTGTCCGCATCGAGCCGACGGGAGACGAGGTGGTCACATGGGGCGAGTTCGTCGAGACGCGACTGCTCTCGGAGTACCGCGACGCAGGCGTGTCGCTCATCAGGATGCGCCCGGCGATCGACCGCCTGCGCGAGCAGTTTCACCCGCGCTACCCGCTCGCGCACTCGCGCCCCTTCCTTGATGTCCACGGACGGGAGCTCGTGCTGCGGGCCCAGGAGGACGTAAGGCTCGACCGGGAGCTTCTGCTCGTCGTCGTCCGCAACGACCAGATCGTGTTGTCGCAGCCCGCCGAACAGTTCGTGCGGTCGGCAGAGTTCGACAAAGAGACGCAGGTGGTCAAGCGGCTGAGACCGGTCGCCGACATCGGCGAGGTTGTCATCGATCCCCTGCGCCAGTTCGGCGAACCCGTGGTGCGCAGCGTCCGTACCGAGGTCATCGCCGAGCAGGTGCGCGTCGGCGAGACGATCGATGGGATCGCCGAGCTCTATGACCTCGACCCTCACCTTGTCGAGGCAGCCCTTCGCTACGAGCTCGTCTGCGGCGCTGCCAAGAAGCTCGCTGCCTGATCGGGATGCCCTCCCCGCTCCGACCGAGGGGCTCGTCCGCAACACGGTGACCGATGCCCGCCGATCCGTCCCAGCTGCGCTTCTTCGTCGACGAGAGCGCGCTGGGGCTCGGCAAGGTGCTCGCGATGGCGCGGCGCGATGTCGTGCACACGGGTCACCCGCTCGTCCCGGAGATCCCGCTCGGCGCCGTCGATCCCGTCTGGATCCCGGCCGTCGCCTCTCGGGGATTGGCTGTGATCGCGCGGGACAAGCGGATCCGAACCAAGCCGGGAGAGTTGGAGTTGCTTCGTCGGCACGGCCTCCGCGTCTTCTGGATCGCGGGCAAGCGAGATCTCTCTACCTGGGATGCCCTCGGCCGTCTCGTGCGTCGCTGGGCCGACATCGAAGATGCGCTGACCACCAAGGGACCTGGGCCATGGTTTGCCGCCGTGAGTGAGGCGACCCTCACGGACATCCACGTGTAGAGCAACGGCTGGGAGCTGAGGACCCGCTCCTCAGAGAAGC
>DATMAP010000060.1:0-13852 GCA_035559835.1 Gaiellaceae bacterium | reverse complement strand
CCGGCGATCCCGAGGCCGGGCTCGAGCACGACTCCGCAGCTGGCGACGAGCGCACCCTCGAGGCGGAGGGGGAGTCCGACCGCGAGCCGGCGGCGGTCGCGGCCGAGCCCGCGCCCGGCGAGCCCGGCTACGTCCCGATGGCGGAGTGGATCGAGGACTTCGACCGCCGCTGAGCGCGGCCGGGGGCCCGGCCTCCGCTATCATGCGGCGGCCCGCGGGCCTGCGGCCTGCGCCTCTCGCCGAACGAGCTTTCGACCAGGAACAGACGTGACCTACGCGATCATCAAGGTTGCCGGCAAGCAGTACCGAGTCCGTGAGGGCGAGCGGCTGCTGGTCGACCGCCTGCAGGCCGAGGAGGGCACGACCTTCTCGCCGCCTGTGCTCCTCGTCGGCGGCGCCGGTGAGCCGGAGCTCGCTCCGGCCGGGACGGCCGTGGTCGCGCGCGTGCTCGGGCCCGAGAAGGGGCCCAAGATCCGCATCGGCAAGTACCGCAAGCGCACGGGCTACCGGCGACACACGGGTTTCCGGGCCTCGCTGACCCGGATCGAGATCGAGTCGATCGGTGCGGGCGGAGCGGCGACCGAGCCGGCGCGGAAGCGCAGGCGGGCCGACGCTGCCGAGGCTGCGGAGCCCGCCGTCGCGGAGACCCCCACCGCTGAGGCCGCCGCCGGCGTCCCCGCAGGGTATGCGGAGCTGACCGTGGTCGAGATCAAGAAGGCAGCGCGGGGCTGGACGGCCGCCGAGCTGGCCGCTGCGCTCGCCTACGAGCGCGAGCACGGTCGGCGCAAGGGCGCGCTCGCCGCGTTGGAGGCGGCCGCCGCCGAGAAGGAGGGTGAGTCCTAGTGGCGCACAAGAAGGGCCTCGGCTCCTCGCGGAACGGGCGCGACTCCGAGTCCAAGCGACTCGGTGTCAAGGTGTTCGCGGGCCAGCCGGTGAAGGCGGGGATGATCATCGTCCGCCAGCGCGGCACGCGCTTCCGCCCAGGGCCGGGAGCTGCCCTCGGGCGGGACGACACGATCTTCGCGCTCCGCGAGGGCACGGTCGAGTTCCGGCGCTCGGGCGACCGGCGCTACGTGTCCGTCGCGGCCGCCGAGTGAGGCGCTGACCTCCCGCGCGGGAGGTGGCAGGGGCGCCATGCCCTTCCACGACCGGGTCGAGCTCCACGTCCAGGCCGGGCGGGGCGGCGACGGCGGGCTCAGCTTCCGGCGCGAGAAGTACGTGCCCAGGGGCGGCCCGGACGGCGGGGACGGAGGCCGGGGCGGAGACGTCGTCGTCGTCGCCGATCCCGCGCTCCGCGACCTCTCGTCGCTCCGCCGGGTGCGGGTGCTGCGTGCCGAGCGTGGGGGCAACGGACGAGGCAGCCGGAAGCACGGGGCGGATGGGAAGACGGTCGAGGTCCGCGTGCCGGTCGGGACGCAGGTGCTCGCGCCGGACGGCACGCTCCTCGCCGATCTCTCGCTACCCGGGGCGCGGTACCTCGCCGCGCGAGGCGGGGCCGGCGGCCGCGGCAACGCGCGCTTCGCGACCCCGACGCGCCAGGCGCCGCGCTTCGCGGAGGTCGGTCTCCCCGGCGAGGAGGCCGACCTCGTCCTCCAGTTGAAGCTCGTCGTCGACGCCGCGCTCGCCGGGCTGCCCAACGCGGGCAAGTCGTCGCTCCTGCGACGCATCTCGAACGCGACTCCGAAGGTGGCCGACTACCCCTTCACCACCGTGGAGCCGGTGCTCGGCACCGTCGAGGGCCCGGACGGCCGCCAGCTCACGGTGGTGGACGTGCCCGGGCTGATCGAGGGCGCCGCCGCCGGCGCGGGCCTCGGCCACGAGTTCCTCGCCCACCTGGAGCGGGCCCGCCTGCTCGTGCACGTCCTCGACGCCGCGGCCGGCGATCTCGAGGAGCGCTTCCGCACCGTCGATCGCGAGCTCGCGGCCTACGGGGCCGGCCTGGCCGAGCGCCCGCAGCTCGTCGTCCTGAACAAGACCGACCTGCCCGGAGCGGCGACCTCCGTCCAGCTCGCCGACCCCCGGATCGCGGGCGTCGTCGCCATCTCGTGCGTGACGGGCGAGGGGATCGCCGAGCTGAAGCGCGCGCTCTTCGAGCTGTGCCCACCGGAGGCGGCCGCTCCTGTCGCCGAGGGGCTGCCCGAGTTCGTCGAGTACCGGCCCCGCCCGCGGCGGAGCCCGTCGTTCCGGATCCTGCGCACCGACCGGGGCTTCCGGATCGTCGGCACGCCTCCGCCGGCGAGCGAGCTCGAGGAGGCGCTCCGCCGGGCCGGGATCCGGAAGGGGGCGGAGGTCGAGGTGGGAGGAGAGACGCTCGAGTGGCGCTGACGGGTCTCCTCGGCGGCGTCTTCGACCCGCCGCACGTGGGTCACGTCGCTCTCGCCCGGGCGGCGGTGGAGCGGCTCGGTCTCGACGAGCTGGTCGTCCTCGTCGTCGCCCGCCCCGGCCACAAGCGCGCGACGACCCCGGCGGAGGTCCGGCTCGAGCTGGCCCGGCTCGCCTTCGCCGAGGTGCCGCGGGCGCGGGTCGAGCTCGACCCCTACCCGCGGACGGTGGACGCGCTCGAGGCGCGCCAGCTCGGCGACGCCGTCTTCGTCCTCGGCGCCGACGAGCTGGCCGACTTCCCGCGCTGGAAGCGTCCCGAACGCATCCTCGAGCTCGTGCGCCTCGCGGTGGCGCGGCGGCCGGGCGTTCCCGACGTGGAGCTGCGCGAGGCGCTCGCACGCCTCTCCGCACCCGGCCGCATCCTCTTCTTCGAGCTGGATCCGGTGCCGGTTTCCTCGTCGCAGGTGCGCGCCCGGATCGCGCGCGGGGAGCCGATCGACGGGCTCGTCCCGCCCGCCGTCGCCGAGGCGATCGAGCGCCTCGGCCTCTACCGGGGGGCCGAGTACACTGCGAGTACGACCAGAGAGGACTGAGAACCGACTGACCCCGCTCGAGCAAGCACGCCGAACCGCCGCCCTCTGCCAGGAGAAGCTGGCGACCGACGTCACCATCCTCGACATGCGGGGCGTCTGCGACTACACCGACTTCTTCGTCATCGCCACGGGCCGCAACCCGCGCCAGACGAAGGCGATCTACGACGAGGTCGCGGGCACCCTCAAGCGCGACCACCGCCTGCTGCCGCGCTCGACGGCAGGGCTTGTCGAGGCGACCTGGATCGTCGCCGACTACCTCGACGTCGTCCTCCACCTCTTCACCCCGGACAGGCGTAGCTTCTACCGGCTGGAGGAGCTGTGGAGCGACGTGCCCTCGGTGGCGCTCGCCGAGGCCGCGGCCGGCTGACGCTCGCCTGCGAGCGCGAGCGCGGGCGCTAGACTGATGGCTCTCCTGGGGCCATAGCTCAGCTGGGAGAGCGCTGCGATGGCATCGCAGAGGTCGCCGGTTCGAGCCCGGCTGGCTCCATCGGTCGCCTCGGGTACCGCGCGCCGACCCGTGCGATGAGCTGTCGACCTCCGGGCCGTCTCTTCGTCGTACGAGGGGCGAGGCATGCCGCCTCCGCCCGCAACCGAGAGGAGGACGGATGGCAGGTCAGATCGTGCACCTCGAGATCCCGGCCGGGGACACCGCCAGGGCGCGCGCGTTCTGGGGCTCGCTCTTCGGGTGGCAGTTCCAGGAGCTCCCGGGCAGCCCGACCGAGTACCACCTGGCTCAGATCTCCGAGACGGCCGGGTCGGCGATCTACGGCGCGGACGGAGACGAGCGGGGCACGCGCGTCTACCTCGACGTCGACGGCATCGGCGCGGGGACGGCCCGCGTCGCCGAGCTCGGCGGCGAGGCCGGCGAGGCGACGCCCGTCCCGGGGATGGGCTGGTTCGCGCTCTGCCGGGACACCGAGGGCAACGCGTTCGGGCTCTGGCAGACGGACCCCTCGGCACCCGCTCCGGGCGCGTAGGCGCGGCGCCCGCGACCCTGGGGCGGCGCGCTCGGCCGGCGCCGTCTCGGGTCGGCGCCGTCTGGCTCGTCCGGTGCTAGAACCTGGGTGATACCGAGCAGAAAGGGACGGCCATGCCCTTCTACCAGCGTCGCGGGGAGGTCCCGCGCAAGCGCCACATCGTCTTCCGCGAGGACGGGAGGCTCTTGACCGAGGAGGTCATGGGCCTCGAGGGCTTCACCGGCAACGAGTCGATCCTCTACCACCTGCACTCTCCCTGCCGGGTGAAGGAGCTCGGGGCCTTCACGCCGATCGAGCGCGAGGAGTGGGTGCCGGAGACGCACGCGCACCGGCTCCTCGACACCTACGACGTCGCTCCCGGGGGCGACGAGATCTCCGGCCGGCGCACGCTCATGTGGAACGACGACGTCGAGATCTCGCTCTGCCGGCCGGCCGCGTCGATGGACTACTTCTTCCGCAACGGCGAGGGCGACGAGGTGATCTTCGTCCACGAGGGCTCGGGGACGCTGGAGACGATCTTCGGCGAGCTGCCCTACCGAGACGGCGACTACGTCGTCATCCCGCGTGGCACGACCTACCGCTTCTGCCCCGGCGGGTCGCCCCAGCGCTACCTCGTCTTCGAGACGCCCGGGCTGATCGAGATCCCGCGCCGCTACCGCAACGAGTACGGCCAGATCCTCGAGGGCGCCCCCTACTACCACCGCGACATCCACCCGCCGACCGAGCTACGCACGCACCGCGAGAGCGGCGAGTTCCTGGTCAAGGTGCGGGTGCGGGGCGGCTACCAGGACTACGTCCTCGACTACCACCCCTTCGACGTCGTCGGCTGGGACGGGTACCTGTACCCGTGGACGTTCTCCATCCACGACTTCGAGCCCATCACCGGTCGCATCCACCAGCCCCCGCCCTCGCACCAGACCTTCCAGGGGCCGAACTTCGTCATCTGCTCCTTCTGCCCGCGCAAGCTCGACTTCGACCCGGAGGCGGTGCCGATCCCCTACCACCACTCGAACCTGCAGTCGGAGGAGATGATCTACTACGTCTCCGGCAACTTCGGCTCGCGCAAGGGCATCTCGGTCGGCTCGATCACGCTGCACCCGTCGGGCCTGCCGCACGGGCCGCAGCCGGGGCTCGCCGAGCGCTCCCTGGGGGTCGCCGAGACGACCGAGCTCGCGGTCATGTGCGACACCTTCCGGCCGCTCCGGCTCTCCACCTTCGCGCGCGACCTCGACGACGGCCGCTACGCCTACTCCTGGTACGAGCCGCCGGCCGAGGAGCCCGGTCTCGCCGGCGTGACGAGCCACCTGTAGCGGCCGCTCAGAAGACGGGCCGGCTGCCCGAGGTCAGCATGGCGAGGGCGGCGGCGGGCGGGTAGCCGGCCTTGCGCAGCGCGAGCGCGTCCCGGAGCGGGATCTCGACCCGCTCGGCAAGGGCGCGCGCCGTGTCCGGATCGTAGCCGGCCCGCTCGAGGGACGCCCGACGGAGCTCGACGACGCGGCGGGGATCGGCAGGGGTCTGCTGGGGCATGGACCAAGTCTGCACATCGCTGCGAAGCCAGCGCGCTCCGGTGGCCGGGCCTCCCGGGCCCGCGGCTACGATCGGCGGATGGACGCCGAGCGCTTCCTGCGCGAGCTGCCGACGCTCTTCGACGACTTCCCGCGCTCCGCGCACCCGCGCGATCGCCGCTTCGCGCGGGTGGTCGAGCAGGTGGAGAACCTGACCTCGGAGAACGTCCTCGCGCTCCTCAACCTCGCCGCCGCCTGCCTCGACCCGGACGAGGCCTACGTCGAGGTCGGGGTCTTCCACGGGGCGAGCCTGATCGCGGCGATGCTGGGCAACGAGGGCCGGCGCTTCGTCGGCATCGACAGCTTCGGCTTCCGCGACGCCTCCCTCGCCAAGGTCGAGGAGAACCTGGTGCGCTTCGGCCTGCCCCGGCCGGAGCTGCTCGTCGGAGACGTCTTCGAGCTGGTCCCGGCGGGGGTGCTCCGCGGCGTGCGCGTCGGGGTCTGGTACTATTACGCCTCCCACTCCTACGAGGCCCAGCTCGAGGGCCTGCGCATCGCCGAGCCTTGGCTCGCCCCGGGGGCCCTCCTGATCGTCGACGACACGGACTGGGAGCAGGTCGCCCGCGCGCTCGACGACTACCTGCGCGGGCAGCCCCGTGCCCGCCGGATCCTCGCCTTGGACGGGAAGGAGCGCGGCTTCCCGCAGTGGTGGGAGGGGGTGCAGGCGCTCGTGTGGGAGGGCTGAGCGGCTACGTGGCGCGGATCGTCAGCCTGCGCGTCAGCACGATCCCGTTCCGGTCGTTCAGCTCGAAGGTGGCAACGTAGACCTGGCCCTTGGCCGGGCTCCCGTTGGGGAAGCGCAGGCGCGCGCCGATCGTGCAGTCCGTCCGGAGCGGCGCCGTCTGCTGACCGACCGCGATCAGCTGGCCCTGCCGGAAGATCCGCCAGGTCATGCCGATGGGCGTGCCCGGGGGGTCGAGGGAGCAGTAGCTCCGCGTGTACACGGTCACGAGCGGCGTGGCCGTCCCCGCTCGCAGGCCCAGCACCCCGTTTCGAGCGTCGAGCGGTCTCGCGATCGCGGAGAACCTCGCCGGCGAAGACGCCTTGGGCGAGCCGTCGTACGTGTACAGGCCCGACTCCCACGGCTGCCCCTGGTCGTCCTGGTAGACGAACCAGATGAACATGGTCACGAACGGGTACGAGCGGGCGATCGCGATCGACTGCTGGATGTACGCCGCCTGGGTCGCGTAGGAGACCCCGAATGCGTCCGGAGGCTTCGTCTGATGGCCGTACTCGGTGATCCAGATCGGCACCGACCTGCGCTTGAACCACGCCTTGAGGCTGTCCTCGAAGCGGGGCAGCGAGGTGAGGGCGACGTTCGGCCACTTCACGACCTGGGTCGGCTTGGAGTTGGGGTTGAACGGGTACGGATGGTGCGACCAGGCGTCGAACTTGAGCCGCGGGTTCGCCTTCGCGACCAGCTCCGCGAACCTCCCCGGCGAGTGCGTCGGGCGCAGCCCGCCCGGCTTGTCGCTCCCGCGCGCGGACGTCTCTCCGATCGCCACCTGCGCGAGCGGGTTGCCGGCTTTGATCCCGGCGTAGGCCGCGGCGTACAGCTTCGCGTAGTTGGCAGGCGCGACCGAGCGGCCTTGGGCGTCGAACTGGGGGGCGAGGAAGAGCTGGAGGTTCGGCTCGTTCCAGACCGACCAGAAGCGCACGAAGGGGTAACCCTCGTAGCGGCCCGAGTAGCGGGAGGCGATCGCCCGCGCGAAGTCGGTCAGGTCGGCGAGCCGGGTCGGCATCGTGTTCGGGGCCTTGCCGCCGTTCGCCCACCGGGGCGTGCCCGAGATCGTGAGCATGACCTCCTGGTCCGACTGCTGCGCGACCCGAACCGCCTCGTCCACGTCGTCGAGCACGTAGGCCGGGTCGAACGGATCGGTGGGGTTGGCGGGCCGCTGCGGAGCGGCCAGGTTCCACTGCACGAGCAGCCGCATGACCGTGGAGCCGTCCCGGGCGGCGCCCATGATCCGGCTCTGGCGGTTCTCGACCCAGCGGAAGCTGGGGTCGTCGTGGAAGCCGACCCACATCCGCTCGGCGGCCAGGGCTGCGGGGGCGGCGAGCGCTGCGAAGGTGGTCAGGGCGAGGACGAGGCGGGCGATGCGGCTCACGTGGTGGTCTCCTTCACCGTGCGCGGTACGTGTTCGGCGGTTCGGCGGCGCCGACGTCCCGGGCACCCTAGCGGCTCGACTGTGAGCGACGTGTTAGGAGACGCCGCGGACGCGTAGGGGCGCCCGCGGTACACTGCGCCGATGGGCTCGGTCTCGGCCTGGGAAGCGATCTTCATGCTGCTCGTCCTCAAGATCCCCGTCGTCTACCTGGCCGCGGTCGTCTGGTGGGCGATCCGCGCCGAGCCGCACCCGGGCGAGGGGCCTGACACCGTGCACGCCCGGGTTCCGCTCGAGCCCTGCGACTGGCCTGGCCGGATCCACCGCCGCGCGCTCGCTCGCGGCGTGCGAGGTCCTCGGCCTACGCGTCGCCGGCCCCCGCGGGTGTCCGTCGGAGGTCCGAGCTGAACGAGGCGGTCTCCCACCGCGCCGCCGACACCGTCGCCGGCTTCTTGGCGGCCTTCTCGCTCGCGCTGTCGGGGATCGCGATCGTCCGCCAGCCGGGCCTGCTCGCGCCGGCGGCGATCCTGGTCGCGCTCGTCGCGGCCCGGATGTCGGAAGCCCATCGGCGGCTGGCCTCGGTCGCGGTCGGCGTCGCCGGCGTCGCGTTCGTGCTCGGCCTGGTCGTCGCCGTGCTCACCGACGCCAGCCTGTACTGAGCCGGCCCGGCCGGGCGCCGCTGGTACAACAGGACCGTGCCCGTCTCCTCCGTGCGCTCGGGGCTCAACGCCGGCTACGTCGGCCTCCTGCTCGAGCAGTACCTCGAGAATCCCGAGGCCGTTCCGCCCGCCTGGCGTGAGCTGTTCGACGAGGGGGATCCCTCCCTGCTCGCCTCGCTCCCCGGCCTCGCCCGTCTCGTGGGCCGGCGTGGGCCGCAGCCCGGTGCGGGCGCACCGGAGGCGGTCGCGGCGAGCGCGGCCGCCCCTCCCCTGCCGATCGCTCCCGCGCCGCCTGCGCCCGAGCGGGCGGAGGCGCCGCCTGCCGCACCCCCGGAGGCGGAGGCCGGGGAGCTCCTCGCGGCCGTCGCCTCGGCGATGGCGCTCGTCGATGCGATCCGCACCCACGGCCACCTCGCCGCCCGGCTCGATCCGCTCGGCGCCGAACCACCGGGCGACCCGGCGCTGGAGGAGGCGCAGCTGCCCGTCCCGCTCACCCCCGAGCTCCAGCGGCGCATCCCTGCCTCGATCCTCGGCGTGCACGTCGAGGGCGAGACCCTCGCGGACGTGCTCCCTCGCCTGCGCGGGGTCTACTGCGGGCACATCGCCTACGAGATCGAGCACATCTCCGATCACGCCGAGCGCGCGTGGCTGCGCCGAGCGATCGAGTCCGGGCGCTTTCGGCAACCCCTGGCTGCAGAGGAGCAACGTGCGCTGCTCGCGCGGCTCGCGCAGGTGGAGGCGTTCGAGTCGTACCTGCGTCGGGCGTTCATCGGCCAGAAGCAGTTCTCGATCGAGGGCCTCGACGCGCTCGTGCCCATGCTCGACGAGGCGATCGAGCTAGCGGCGGCGGCGGGCGCGCACGAGGTCGTCGTCGGGACTGCCCACCGCGGCCGCCTGAACGTGCTCGCCCACACCGTCGGCCGGAGCTACGAGTCGATCCTGCGAGAGTTCGAGGGCGAGCGGACGATCCACGCGCTCGTCGCCGACCCCGAGGGCGGGACGGGCGACGTCAAGTACCACCTCGGCGCCTCCGGCTCGCGGCTGACCCGGGCGGGGGAGATCCAGGTCACGCTGGCCGCGAACCCGAGCCACCTGGAAGCGGTCGACCCCGTGGTCGAGGGGCTGACCCGGGCAGAGCAGACCGACCGCTCGAGCGGTGGAGGCATCCACGATCCGACCATCGCCATGCCGATCCTCATCCACGGCGACGCCTCCTTCGCCGGCCAGGGCGTCGTCGCCGAGACGTTCAACCTGCACGCCCTGGACGGCTACTCCACCGGCGGCACCTTGCACGTGATCGCGAACAACCAGATCGGGTTCACCACCGAGCCGGCGGAGGGGCGCTCCACCCGCTATTCGAGCGACCTGGCCAAGGGCTTCGACGTGCCGATCATCCACGTCAACGCCGACGACCCGGAGGCGGCCGTGGCCGCCATCCGGCTCGCGCTCGCCTACCGGGAGGAGTTCGGCCACGACGTCGTCGTCGACCTCGTCGGCTACCGCCGCTTCGGCCACAACGAGCAGGACGAGCCCGCCTACACGCAGCCGCTGATGGCCGAGCGGATCGCCCGCCAGCCTCCGGTGCGGGCGCTGTACGCCGCCCGGCTCGTCGCCGACGGCATCGTCGAGGCCGGGGAGGACGAGGCGCTGCTCGAGCGCACCCTGCAAGAGCTGCGCGAAGCCCACGACCGGCTGCGCTCCTCGCTTGTCGAGTCTCCCGAGCCGCCCCCCGAGCCCCGGCTACCGAGCGACACCGGCGAGGCGGTCGTCACCGCCGTCCCCGCCGAGCGCCTCGCCGAGCTGAACGAGGAGCTGCTCGCGCTCCCCGAGGGCTTCAGCGTCAACGAGAAGCTCGAGCGCCAGCTCGAACGGCGCCGCCAGGCGATCCGCGAGGGCGGGATCGATTGGGGCCAGGCCGAGGCGCTCGCCTTCGCCTCCCTGCTCTGCGAGGGCATCCCGATCCGGCTCTCGGGCCAGGACACGGAGCGGGGCACCTTCTCGCACCGCCACGCGGTCCTGCACGATCCCCGCACGGGGGAGACCCTCACGCCGCTGCAGCGCCTCACCGGCGCGGCTGCATCCTTCGAGATCTACAACTCGCCGCTCTCCGAGTACGCGGCGCTCGGCTTCGAGCACGGCTACTCGATCGCCGCCCCCGACGCGCTCGTCCTCTGGGAGGCCCAGTTCGGGGACTTCGTCAACGGGGCCCAGGTCGTCGTCGACCAGTTCATCGTCTCCGGGCGGTCGAAGTGGGGCCAGACCTCGCGACTGACCCTGCTCCTCCCGCACGGCTACGAGGGCGGCGGGCCAGAGCACTCGAGCGCCCGTCTGGAGCGCTTCCTCCAGCTCGCCGCCCAGGAGAACATCCGCATCGCGAACTGCACCACCGCCGCGCAGTACTTCCACCTGCTGCGCCGGCAGGCGCTCGACGCGACCGCCCGCCCGCTCGTCGTGATGACGCCCAAGGGCTTGCTCCGCCTGCGCCAGGCGACGTCGTCGCTCGAGGAGCTGGCCTCCGGCTCCTTCCGGGCGGTGCTCGACGACCGCGTCGTCGACCGCGCCGCGGTGCGGCGGCTCGTCCTCTGCAGCGGGAAGGTGTTCTACGACATCGCCGGCCACGAGCTGCGCGGGCTCGCCTCGACCGTCGCCGTCGCGCGGCTCGAGCAGCTCTACCCCTTCCCCGTCGCTGCCGTCGCCAGCCTGGTCGCCTCCTACCCGCAGGCGAGGGAGCTGGTCTGGGCACAGGAGGAGCCGCAGAACATGGGCGCCTGGCGCTCCATCCGGCACCGGCTGGAGGAAGCCGCCTCCGGCTCGCGCTCGCTCGAGCGCGTGCTCTACGTCGGCCGTCCCTGGCGGGCGAGCCCGAGCGAGGGCTACCCGACGCTCCACCAGCGCGAGCAGGACCGGATCGTCCGCGAGGCGCTCGGCTTCCGTGCGGGCTGAGGCCCGCCGCGACCCGCTCAGCGCAGGAGACGCCGACGGCGGGCGAGCGTGGCGGCCAGACGCGGGCCGTGGCGACCCGCTGCGACCAGCAGGCGCCGCCGCTGCGAGGCCGGCAGGCGCCGCCACGCTCGCACGGCGACGCGCGCCAAGGGGAAGAGGCGGACGAGCAGGGCCACGGCGGAGACGATACTCCCTCCGCGCGGGCGACCGTCGATCGTCCGCGCCGCCGTGAGCTAGACTCCCTCGCCGCAGGGAGAGCCATGCCGGATCTCGACGACGCAGGAGCAGAGCTGGAGTCCCCCTTCGCGCAGGCGATCAGGGAGCACCTGGAGCTCAAGGCCCGCAACGCCGCGCTCGAGGAGGAGATGCCGCTCGAGCGGTACCTCGAGGCCGACCCCGTCGAGAACCATCCGCTCTTCAAGAGCGAGGAGCAGGCGCGGATCGAGGAGACGCTCGACGGCGAGCCGGCCGCGCAGCTCAGCTCGGAGCGCCTGCCCTGGCCCGGCGAGGAGACGGTGGAAGACGTCGAGGGCGCCGCCCTCGACGAGACCCTCTGGACGGGACAGCCGCGCGACTTCGACTGGGGCGACTGAGCCGCCGGGCAGGACCCGGCCTGCTCGCCGACCTCGACGCTGCGCTCGTCGGCCGCGCCGCTCGTGTCGGTCGTGGGCCGGGCTGTGCCGCGCGACGATGTCTCCCTGCCATTGACACGAAGTCAAAGTGATGTCAATATGACGTCACCAATGCACCTCGAACCCCACCTCCAGGCCATCCAGCACGACCTGGCCGCGGCCGCGGCGCTCGGCGACGAGGCGCTGGCCGAGGCCGGGCGCAGGCTGAGCGAGGCGCTCGGCGCCACGCTGCACCTGCGCCTGCTCGATCTGCTCGGTGAGGCGGCGCTCGAGATCGGGGCTCAGCTCCCGAGCGGCCGGCTCGAGATCCGGCTCGCGGGCCGCGATCCCGAGCTGGTGGTCGTTCCCGAGGAGGGCCCGGAGCCCGCTCCGGCGAGCTCGGGGGAGGAGCACACGGGGCGCATCACCCTGCGGCTGCCCGAGACGCTCAAGGCGCGCGTCGAGGAGGCTGCGGTTCGGGAAGGGATCTCCACCAACGCCTGGCTCGTGCGCACGATCGCGCAGGTGCTCGACACGCACCGGCCCTCCGTCCGTCGCGGCCGGCATCGACTCCAGGGCTACGCCCAGGGCTGAGGAGGACGCCATGCTGCTCACGCCGTTTCCCTTCGACTACGTCGTGCTCGTCGACCCCGGCGACCGCCTCCGGCGGACTCGCGCCCGCGGGGGCGGGAGCCGAGTTCGCCGGCCCCCCGCGGGGTCCCGGAGCTAGCCGATGCCCGTCTTCGAGACCCCGGGGCCTGTATCCCTCCACGTCCGTCTCTCCTCCGGCCGCGTCGTCGTGACGACGCACGACGAGCTTCGCACGCAGGTGGAGCTCGTCCCGCTCGGGCGGCGCGGCCGGGAGGCGGTCGCGGACGTGGCCGTCACCGCCGACGAGCGGGCCGGCCGGCACGTGGTCACGATCGAGCAGGAGGACCGGATCCGGTGGGGCCCGCTGCGGATCTCCCTCGGGAGCGTCGAGGTACGGATCGCCTGCCCGCAGGGCGCCGACCTCGACCTCACCGGCGGCTCGACCGACCTGTGGGTCGAGGGTGAGCTGGGCACCGTCCGCGTCCGAACCGCCTCGGGGGACGTCCACCTGGACCGCGTCCGGGGAGAGCTCGAGGCGCGGACGGCGAGCGGCGACGTCCGCGTGCGGGAGACAGCAGGGGAGACGTCCCTGCTGAGCGTCTCCGGCGACCTCTCGGTCGCCGCGCACTCGTCTTCGCTGACCGCGCGCACCGTCTCCGGCGACGTCGCGGTCGGCACCGTGCGCGCTCCGCTGACGGTGGGGACGACGTCGGGCGAGGTCGAGCTGGAGGCGGTCGAGGCAGGCGAGGTACGGGTGCAGACGGTCTCCGGGGACGTCCGCATCGGCGTTGCCGGCGGTACGCGCGTCTGGATCGACGCGGCCAGCGTCTCCGGCGAGCTCGCCTCCGAGCTGGACGTCGAGGACACGCTCCCGGCGGAGGCTCCGGGCGCCGCCGTTCCCGTCCACGTGAAGACGGTCAGCGGCGACGTCGCGCTCACGCGAGCGACGCTCTCCTCCCGGGCCTGATCCGCCCCTTCAGGACGCGCGTACGGCGGCGACGACCTCGTCCACCCTGCCCTCGGCCAGGAGGTCGGCCAAGCGGACGTCCCCGCGGAGACCCAGCGGCGCGGTCAGGAGGTCGTACAGGCTCGTCTCGTCCAGGCCGGCCTCGCGCGCGGCCGCGACGACCCGTGCAACGCCACGCCGGGGCTTGCCGCCCGCGAACTGCCAGGCCGGGTAGCGCCACTCGGTCGAGCCCGGCTCGCGGACGGCGATCAGCTCGCCGGCACGCCGTAGCGCCTCCAGCTTGGCCGGGTCGATCCCGAGCCGTGCGGCGAGCCAGCTCGCGGGCACGGCGTCCGAGAAGCGGGAACGGGCGGTCGTGCTCATTGCCTGCGCAGCGTACCGCGCGTGGCTCGGGAGGCGAAGGACTCCCCCGGCCGAGGCTGGAGGAAGCGGGCCCCGCCGCCGATACCGGAGGTGATGCGCCGTCGCGCCCTGCTCGCCCTGCTCGCCTGCGCCGCTGCCTCGGCGCTCGCCGCCGCC
>DATMAP010000059.1:0-6430 GCA_035559835.1 Gaiellaceae bacterium | reverse complement strand
GTTCTCTTCATGGTTCTCCCTCCGTCTCGGTCTCGGTCTTCGTCTGCTGCCCATGATCGGCCTCCCGGAGCGCCGCGGCATGCGGGGATCCTCGGGTTCGCGCCTACGACAGCGAGGGGTCGTGCGACCTGCCAGACCTGGCAGGTCAGTCGTCGGCGGCAGGCGTGACGAGACCCGTGCGGATCGCGTACGCCACCGCCTGCGCGCGGTTGCGGAGGTGCAGCTTGGCGAGGATGTTCTTCACGTGGAAGTGCACCGTGTGCTCCGAGAGCTGGAGCGACGCGGCGATCTCCCTGTTGGTCGCGCCCTCGGCGACGAGCTGCAGCACCTCCCGCTCGCGCGCGGTCAGATCGTGGCGGCGGCCCTCCTCGGGCGGCTCCTGGCGCCCGAGCCGGACGAACTCGTCGAGGATCTTCGCGGCCAACCGCGGCGAGAGCGCGGGCTCGCCGGCCTCGAGGGCGCTCAGCGTCGACTCCAGCTCCCCCTCGGCCACGTCCTTCAGCAGGTACCCCTCCGCGCCGGACTTGATCGCCTCGAAGAGGTGCTCGTCGTCGTCGGAGACGGTCACGATCGCGATCCGCGTGTCGGGCAGCTCCGCCTTGATCAGCCGCGTCGCCTCGAGGCCGTTGCACTCGGGCATCGAGATGTCCATCAGGACGAGGTCGGGGCGCAGCCGCCGCACCAGCTCCAGGGCCTCCAGGCCGTTGCCCGCCTCGCCGACAACCTCGTGCCCCCAGGCCCGCAGCAGGCTCGCGATCCCAGCGCGGAAGAGGGCATGGTCGTCAGCGAGCACGAGCCGCACTCGCGACCTCCCCGGGGCGGCCGACCGGCAACGACACCCTGACCCGCGTCCCCGCGCCCGGCCCGGACTCGACGGCGAAGCGCCCGCCGAGCGCCTGGGCTCGCTCGCGCATCGTTTGCAGGCCGAAGCGCGGCCAGCCGGTATGCGCCTCGAGGCGGGGATCGAAGCCCTGACCGTCGTCGGCGATCTCGATCGCCAGCTCCCCGTCGGCGAGCGCGAGCCGGACGGCGGCGTGCGTCGCGCGCGCGTGCTTGCGCACGTTCGCGAGCGCCTCCTGCACGACCCGCAGGAGCTGGATCTCCACCTCGGGCGGGAGCTCGAGCAGCTCCACCCTCTCGTCGGCCTCGAGGCTCAGCTGGACGCCGGACATCGGCGCGTACTCGTCCAGGTAGCCGCGCAGGGCGGGAACGAGCCCCTGCCGCGGGAGCGACATGCGCAGCCCGAGGATTGCCTCGCGGACGTCCCCGTACACGTCGCGCGCGGCGTCCTCCATCGCGTCGAGCTCGCCCCTCGCCTCCTCCGCTCGGCCCGTCGCGAGCAGCCGCTTCACGGCCAGCGTCTGGGTGTTGATGTAGCCGAGCACCTGGGCCAGCCCGTCGTGGAGCTCGCGGGCGATCCGCATGCGCTCCTCCAGCACCGCGCCGTCGAGCACGCGCTCGTGCAGCCGCGCGTTGGCGATCGCGAGGGCGACTCGCTCGCCGATGCCGACGAGCAGCCGGAGCTCGCGCTCGCCGGAGAGCTTGTCGGGGTCCTTGGAGGCGACGCCCAGCACGCCGACGATCTCCTCGCGGTGCCGCAGCGGCAGCGCGCAGTAGGTCCGGAAGCCCCGCTCGAGGATCTGGGGGCGGACGAAGCGGCACTCGTGCGGGAGGTCGTGCACCACGATCGGAGCGCCCTCCGTGGCCGCCAGGCCGGGAAGCCCCTCGCCGTCCCGGAGCCGCGTCCGCTCGGCGAACGCGTCCGCGTCGACGCCCCGATGCCGGGCGAGCACGAGCTCTCCCGGCTCCTCGCGCAGCCACACTTCGGCGGCATCCGTCCTCGTCACCTCCAGGATCGCGTCCATCGCCGCGTCGAGCAGCTCTCCCAGCTCCAGCGACGAGGACGCCGCGCGGCCGACGGCGAGGACGGCTTCGAGCTCCTGCGTGCGCTGCCGGAGCTCGTCGCGCTGCTCGAGGATCTGCCGCTCGAGGCGGTTCACGACCTCGAACACCCCGAACGCGAACAGCGAGACGCCGGCGACGGTGACGCCGAGGACGGCCAGGACCGCGGGGAAGTGGTGGAGCGGGAGCAGCACGCTGTGCAGGAGCCCCCACATCGCGGCCAGGAAGCCGAGCGGGGCGACGATAGCGAGCCACTTCAGCCGGCCGAGTGTCATCGGACCTCCGTACCGGAGTGTAGGAAGGCGCCGCGCTCCGCGGGAAGGGAGACGACGAAGCGGCTCCCCCTCCCCGGGCCGTCGCTCTCGGCCCGGATCCGGCCTCCGTGCGCCTCGACGAGCGCCCGCGCGATCGCGAGACCGATCCCGCTCCCTCCCCGGGCCCGCGAGCGCCCGCGGTCGACGCGGTAGAAGCGCTCGAACACCCGGTGCAGGTGCTCGGGCGCGATCCCCTCTCCAGAGTCGGCGACGGCGAGCTCCACCTCGTCCCCACCGCCGCCGGCCCGTACCTCGACGCGGCCACCGGCGGGGGTGTGGCGGAGGGCGTTGTCGAGCAGGTTCGCGAGCACCTCCCCGATCCGGTCGCGGTCGACGGCGACCGGCGGCAGGCCGTCGGCGACCGCCGCCTCGAGCGCGACGCCCTTGGCGGCGTACGCGGGCCCCGCCGCCTGCACCGCCTCGGCGACGATGGTGGCCGGCGCGAGCGGCTGGAGGCGGAGGTCGAGCTGCCGCTCCTCCGCACGCGACACCTTCTGGAGGTCGTCGACGAGGCGACGGATGCGCCGGCTCTCGGTCTCGAGCACGGACCAGGTCTCGGCCGTGGGCGGCACGATGCCGTCGCGCACGCCCTCGACGTACCCCTCGATCGTGGCGAGCGGCGTGCGCAGCTCGTGGGCGAGGTCGCTCAGAAGCTGCCGCCGCACCCGCTCGGCCGACTCGAGCGAGGCGGCCATCTCGTTGAACGCCCCGGCGAGGATCGCGAGCTCGTCCCGCCCCGTCACCGGCACGCGCTCGCCGTACCGTCCGCGGGAGATGCGGGCGGCCGCCTCCGCCAGCGCGCCGATCGGGCGCACGATCCGCAGGGAGAGGAACCAGCTCATGACCGCGGCGGTGACCGCCGCGGCGGCGACGGCGACCCCCAGGGCGAGCAGCACCGCCTCGCCGAAGGCCTCGTCGAGGTGGCGCGCGACGTCGTCGGGGACGACCCCGAGCGCGTCGCGGACGTGGTCGTGGAAGAGCCCCGGCGCGACCGCGAGCGCCACGAGCGCGAGCGTGGCCGCGCCCGCGACGATGACGAGGAGCTGGGCGAGGAAGAGCTTCCCGACCAGGCTCCGGCGCAGCCGCCGGATCACTCGCCCGTTCCCATCCTGTAGCCGACGCCCCGCACGGTCCGGATGTAGCGCGGCTTCCGGCCGTCGTCGCCGAGCTTGCGGCGCAGGTTCGCGACGTGCACGTCGACCACGTGCTCGTCGCCGAACCAGGCCGGGCCCCAGACGCGCTCGAGCAGCTGGCCGCGCGTGAAGACGACCCGCGGCCGCTCCGAGAGCGCGTCGAGCAGGTCGAACTCGAGGCGGGTGAGCTCGACGGGCCGCCCGCCGACCCGCACCTCGCGCCCGAGCGGATCGACGACGAGGTCGCCGAAGCGCCGGGGCGTGGACCCGGGAGCGCCTTCGCCCCCGCCCTCGCGCGGGCGCCGCAGGAGCGCGCGGACGCGGGCGACCAGCTCCCCGGGGGAGAACGGCTTCGTCACGTAGTCGTCGGCGCCGGTCGAGAGGCCCGCGACCTTGTCGGCCTCCTCGGCCCGGGCGGTGAGCACGAGGATGTAGGCGTCGCTGAACGTCCGGATCCGCCGGCAGGCCTCGAGGCCGTCGATGCCCGGCAGCATGAGGTCGAGGACGATGACGTCCGGCTCCCGCTCGCGGGCGAGCTCGACGGCGGCCTCGCCGTCGCCGGCCGTCACGACCTCGAACCCCTCCCGCTCGAGGTAGGAGCGGACGAGGGCGGCGAGGGGGGCCTCGTCCTCGACGACGAGCGCCAGCCGGCGAGGCCCCCTCACCCGCTCACTCCCCGAGCATGGAGACGAAGCGGCCGTGCCACCAGTGGCTCCAGACCGCGCCGGTGGCAGCGTTGACCGAGAGCATCCCCGCCACCTTGCCGGCGCGCAGGACGTGCAGCGTGTAGTAGCCGGGGAACTCGTCCGCCTCGCCCACGGTCAGCTCCGGATCTTGGCGGGCGAGCCAGCGCTGGGCGATCCGGCGCGCCTGCGCGGGCGTGACGTCGGCCGTCGTCGCGCCGGGCGTCCAGGTCGGATCGGCGTAGCCGCCGCCCATCATCCCGCCGCCCATCATCCCGCCCGAGCCGCCCATCATGCCGCCGCCCATCATGCCGCCGCCCATCATCCCGCCGCCCATCATGCCGCCCGAGCCGCCCATCATCCCGCCGCCGTCGCGGAGGCGGAAGTCGGCCATCATCCCGTAGCGGGTGTTCCACATCATCGCCGGGCCGTACTCGAGGGAGACGGCGCCGCTCGCCGGATCGACGAGCACCTCGGTCGCAAGGCGGCCGTCCTTCTCGACCAGCTCGGCGTAGTAGTGGTTGGTGAAGCGCATCACCTCGCCCACCTCGAGCCCCAGGCGGTCGGCGAAGCGCTGCGCCTGGCGCTTCGCATCCGCCAGGTCGCGGACGGGCCGGCCGGCGTCGGAGGGTGCGTAGCCCATCATCCCCGGTCCGTAGCGGCTCATCATCCAGCCGCCGTCGCTACGGTCGGCCCGGGCGACCGCCCAGCCGACCGAGAGCACGAGCCCCGCCGTGGCCGCGAGGAGGACGACGAGCGGGACCGTCTTCTGCCTCATCGCCCTCACACCCTTTCCGCACGCGCCGCGCGCATCCTCGCGCGCAGCTCGTCGTAGGTCGCGGGATCGATCTCGCCGCGCGCCAGGCGCCGGTCGAGGATCTCCTCCGGCCGCTCGGCGCCGGCTCCCTCGCGCGGGCCGCGCGCGGGGAAGAGGTTCGCGACCGCCCAGACGATCGCGGCGATCAGCACCACCCAGAGCACGGTCATCAGGAACCAGCCGGCGACGCCCATGCCGTCCCAGCCATCCATCATCGTGGACCTCCCTTCGTCTTCGTCGGGGCCCACGCTAGGGGAGCCGTCTCAAGCCTTCGGCAGGAGTTTCGTCAAGATTCGGTCAAGCGGTCAGCTCGCGGAGCGCGGAACGGAGCGAGCGCGTCCGTGCCTGATACCCCGATGGGGTATTGTGCGGCACATGGCCGACCCCCTCGCCGCGGATCGAAGGCGATGAAGGCGATGAAGGCGAGGCGACAGGCGCAGGAGCGTCTCGTTCCCGCCCTTCGCTTCCGCGCCCTGACACGCTTCTACGACCCGCTCCTGGCGAGCGTCCTGCGCGAGTCGGCCTGGAAGTCGGAGCTCGTCGAGCACGAAGACGTCGTGCGCAGGCTCGGCGAAGCCCGGCACGAGCTCGGGGGCCAGCTCGGCGCCGAGCGCGACCACGAGCCGGTCGTACACGAGCGGCTCGGAGGACGTCACGACCCGCCGCCCCTCGGGGTCGACCGTCGGCTCGGCCTCGACGAGCTCGATCCCGCGGCGGGGCAGGCGGCCGAGGTGCACCGTGAGCGGTCCTCGGGCGGCGCGTCCGCGAGTCGCGCCTGCTCCCCGACTCCTTCGCCGTTCGCACGCGACGACGACGGAGGCGTTGGCGATCCCCGCAGCGGAGCCCAGGTCGTCGACGCGCGATCGGCGCTCGCCTGCGCAGCTCCTCTTCCCGCGGGTTGTCCGTCCGGGCGGTGCGCTAGTCTGTCGTCAATGGAGACAACGCAGACAGCTCGCCTGGACGACGAGCTCACGACGCTCGCGGCGCACCTGAACGCCGCCACCGCGCGCTTCCTCGAGCTCGTGCGCGAGCTGGCCGAGGCAGGCGGCCTGGCGGACGAGATCGGGCGCTACGTCGCGTTTCGCTGCGGGGTCACCACGCGGGAGGCCCGCGAGCTCGTGCGGGTGGCGGAGGCGCTCGGAGAGCTGCCGGCGATCCGGGCGGCCTTCGCCCGCGGCGAGCTCACCTTCACGAAGGTCCGCGCGCTGACCCGGGTCGCCACGCCCGCCTCCGAGGAGGGGCTGCTCGAGCTCGCCTGCGCGCTGACCGCCTCCCAGCTCGAGCGGGCGCTGCGCGCCTTCCGGCGGCTGCGCGCCGAGGAGGCGGGCGAGGCGCACGCGCTCGAGTACGTCGACTACCACTGGGCCGAGGACGGCTCGCTCTACCTCCGCGCCCGTCTCGCCGCCGAGGACGGCACGCTCGTCGTCAAGGCCCTCGAGGCCGCGCGCGAGCGGGTGCGGATGCGCCGGCGCGATCAGCGCTCCGCGGCGTCCGCCGAGGAGGACGCGGCCGCGTTCGAGCCTCCGCGCTCGACGGGCGTGGAGGCGCTCTGCGAGCTCGCGCAGGCGGCGCTCGGCGCCG
>DATMAP010000058.1:0-10101 GCA_035559835.1 Gaiellaceae bacterium | reverse complement strand
GCCGTCGCCTCCGGGACCGCGGTCTCCACGTTTCCGTGGTCGCGAACCTGGAAGCCGAGCCCGGCCAGGCGCTCCTCGAGACCCGCGTAGCGGAGCGCGGAGGGCCCCATGTCGACGCCGCGGCGGCTCTGCCCGAGGTCGAGCGCCGCCCCGATGACCGCCACCTCGCGTACGCCGCTTCGCACCACGGCCGGGAACCCTATGCGATGCCCGGCTACACTGAGGCGCCGCGGCGAGGTAGCTCAGCTGGTAGAGCACACGGCTGAAAACCGTGGTGTCGCCGGTTCAAGTCCGGCCCTCGCCACTCACCGGCTCTCCTGCCACTGCTCGCCCGCACGCGGTGCTGGTACGGTCGCCGGCATGGAGCTCGCCTTCCTCCCCGCGCTCGAGCAGGCGCGGCTCGTGCGCGAGCGCGAGGTCTCCTCGCTCGAGCTCCTCGGCGAGTGCCTGCGGCGAATCGAGCGGCTCGACCCCGAGCTGAACGCCTTCGTGACCGTGTGCGCCGAGGAGGCGCTCGCCGCAGCGCGCGCCGCCGACGCCGCTCCCGCCGAGGCGCCGTTCCACGGCGTCCCGATCGCGATCAAGGACCTCACTCCCACGGCCGGCATCCGCACGACCTACTCGTGCCGCGCGTACGCCGACTACGTGCCCGACTTCGATACGGCCGTCGTCCGGAGGATCCGGGAGGCGGGGTTCGTGATCGTCGGCAAGACGAACACTCCCGAGTTCGGCACGACCGCGTTCACCGAGTCGGAGCTGAACGGCGCCACTCGGAACCCGTGGAACCCCACCCTGACGCCGGGCGGATCGAGCGGAGGCGCCGCCGCGGCCGTGGCCGCTGGGCTCGTCCCGCTCGCCCACGGGACAGACGGCGGCGGCTCGATCCGCATCCCCGCCTCCTGCTGCGGTCTCGTCGGGCTCAAGCCCTCGCGGGGCCGGGTCTCCGCCTCCCCGTTCTCGTCGCTCGAGGGCCTCTCCACGGCGGGGCCGCTCACGCGCTCGGTCGCGGACGCGGCTGCCCTGCTCGACGTCCTCGCCGGCTACGAGCCCGGCGATCCCTGGTGGGCGCCGGCGCCCGAGCGCCCCTTCGCCGAGGAGGTGGGCGCGAGCCCCGGGCCGCTCCGCGTCGCGCTCACCAGCCGGCCGCCGCTCGAGGTCGAGGTGCATCCGGAGTGCGCCGCCGCAGCCCGCGATGCAGCAGCGCTCGTCGCCGAGCTCGGCCACGAGGTCGGCGAGGCGACGCCGCCCTGGAGCGAGCCGGACCTGCTGCGCGACTTCCTCGTCGTCTGGCAGGTCGGGCCGACGCTCCACCCCGTCGATCCGCAGCTTCTGACTCCGCTCAACCGCGAGCTGGCCGCGGCCGCTCGGGCGACCTCGTCGGCGGACTACGCGAACGCCGTCGCCAGGCTCCAGGCGGCGGCCCGGCGCATCGTCACCTTCTGGCAGGAGGTCGACGTCGTCCTCACCCCCACGCTCGCGCTTCCGCCCGTGCCCATCGGCTGGCAGGAGGAGGGCGCGGCCGACGCCCGAGAGCAGATCCGCCGCAACACCCAGTTCACGCCCTTCACCTCGGTCGCGAACCTGACGGGGCTGCCGGCCGTCTCCCTGCCGCTCGCCCGGAGCGCCGACGGGCTTCCGCTCGGCGTGCAGGCCATCGGCCCGCCGGGCGGCGAGGCGGTGCTGCTCCGGCTCGCCGCCCAGCTCGAGCAGGCCCGTCCCTGGGCCGACCTCCGCCCGCCCCTCTCCTGAGCCGCTACCGCACCGGGACGATGCGCAGGCGCTGGCCCGGGGAGGCGTGCAGGAGACGTGCCGCATTGCCGCGCGAGACGGCGATCGACATGTTCCGGTAGCTGTCTTCGTAGAGGATGACGTCACCCGGGCGTGCGTCGGCGAACGTCCGCGCCACGACCGCGTAGTAGCGCTCCCCGGCCAGCTCGACCTCGACCCGGCTTCCGGGGACGAGCCCCAGCCCCTCGAGATCGTCGCGGGTCAGGTTGAGCACGACGTTGCCGAAGCTGTCAACGTAGAGCAGGGTGGCAAGAGCGACCCCGTCGCGGATCTCCGGCCGGGGCAGGTCCAGCGTCACGAGCGACTCGGGGTCGAGCGGCGGACCCAGCTCCTCCAGCGGGACGCCGCGGGCGAGGTGGGCGGCCGCAGGGCTGAACAGGTCCCGCCCGTGGAACGTCCGCGAGATCGTGGGCAGCGCGTAGGCCGGGTTGGCGAGCTCGTGCGCGGCCACGATCCCGGCCCGGCTCGCCGCCGGCAGCAGCAGGCCGTTGTCGGGACCGACGAAGAGCCGTCCTTCGCCATCCCGGAGCGCGAGCGGTCGCCGCGGACCGCCGACTCCGGGATCGACCACCGCGAGGTGGACGCCGATGGGCATGTACTCGAGCGTGTTCGCGAGGACGAGCGCGCCTTGCAGCACGGCCTGGGGCGGGATGCCGTGGGTCACGTCGATGATCTGCGCCTCCGGCGCGATCCGCTTGATCACCCCGTGGCAGGTGCCCACGAAGTCGTCCGTCAACCCGAAGTCGCTCAGGAAGGCGATGAACACGCGCGGAGCGTACCGCCGCGCGGGCGGGCTCTACGAGCGGGGTCGGACCCGCGCCGGGGCGCAGGCGCGCGCCTGACCGCGCCGTGTCTCTCCGCAGCGGCGGAGCCCCCGCGGGCGGATGCGCAGGAACGCGGTCGGGAGCTGCAGGGGAAGCGGCCTCCCCGCGAGGAACGGCCTCGTCACGACACCCGTCCCGAGTCCCTCGCCGCCACGCCCACCTGGGCAGCATAGTCGGACGTCCGGCGGGTCACGACCGAAGAGTCGCCGCGTCCGGCTGCCCGGCCGCCTGCTGCTCGGTGGCAGCCTGGCGCCCGGCGACGAGCTCGAGCGCTCGGGCGAGGTCGCGCTGGAGCCGCACGAGCTTGGCGGCGATGATCGCCACGTAGACGAGCACGACCACGAAGGCGGCGCCGTAGGCGACGGCGACGTACTGACCCTGGCTCACCGCAGCGCCTCGGCCAGCTCGCGGAGCTGCGTGCTCAGCCGCTTGCCGACCAGCTCGACCCGGTAGAGGACGTACGCGAGCAGGGTGACCGCGAGCCACATCGCGCAGAAGGCTGCGAACATCGTCCCGCTCATCTGCGGCCCCTCCCGGGTGAAGACGGTCGGGTGGATGAAGTCTTCGGCGAGCCGGATGGCGAGGAAGCTGACCGGGATGAGCACGACCCCGAAGAGCGCGTAGACCGCGGACGACCGGGCCCGGCGAGCGCCCTCCTCGAGCGAGAAGCGGAGCATGAAGTAGGCGCAGTAGAAGAGGAAGAGGACGAGGAAGAGGACGAGCTGGTTCGAGCTCCAGGTCCACCAGACCCCCCACGAGGCCTTCGCCCAGATCGAGCCGGTGATCAGCGTCAGCGAGCCGAAGATCGTCCCCTGGTGGACGGCCACGTAGCTCTCCAGGTCGTGCCGCTCGTCCCCTCGCCAGAGGTAGAGCAGCGCCTTCCAGGCGCCGAGCCCGAAGCAGAAGTAGGCGGTCAGGGCGATCGGCACGTGCAGGTAGAAGATCCGCTGCGAGATGCCCTGATCGGCGTCCTCGGGCGCGACGAGGAGGGCGAGGGCGAGCCCGAGCCCCATCAGCCCCGCGGCGAGCGCGGCGAGGCCGGGGAGGGCGCGGTCGGAGGTGAGCTGGCTCAGCGGGTCACTCGGTGACGACGTACTCGAAGGACGCCCACGAGAGTACCGCGAACACGCCGTCGTAGAGGACGAGAAAGAGCAGGTAGCGCTCCTCGGCAGGCGAGATCGCCGCTCCCACCCCGCCCACGACGAGCGGGATGGCGAGCGGGAGGAGGAGGAGGGGGAGGAGCAGCTCGCGGGCGCGTCCTGCAGCCGCCATCGCCGCGAGCAGGGAGCCGACGGCGCAGAGCCCGAGGTCGGCGAGGACGGTCCCGGCGAGGGCGGCTCCGTCCAGGGGAGCGTAGAGGAGGACGAAGACGGGCAGGGCGACGGCCTGCGCGGCGAGGAGGAAGGCGAGCGTGGCGAGCGTCTTGCCGAGCCAGATTGCGCTGCGGTCGCAGGGGGCGAGCACGAGCGAGTCGAGGACGCCGTGCTCGTGCTCGGGCACCCACGCCCGGGTCAGCCCGAGCAGGACCGTGAACACGATCGCCACCCAGAGCAGCCCGTAGGCGGCCGCATCGTCCGCCCGCGCCGGCAGGGCGAAGTGGAAGACGACGAGCGTCGCGAGCACGAACAGGAGCATCGCGGGCAGGGTGTCGCGCGCGCGGAGCGCGACCCGCAGGTCCTTGCGCGCGAGCGCCGCGACGTCCGCGAGGTACGTCACCCGAGCGCGAGCCTCGCGGTCGCGAGCGTCTCCAGCCGCCGCGGCTCGTGGGTGGCGACGACGAGCGTGCGCGCTCCCGCGAGCGCCTCCAGCTCGCGGTCGAGCAGCCGAGCCCCCTCCTCGTCGAGGGCTGCGTACGGCTCGTCCAGGAGGAGGAGCTCCGGCTCGTGCAGCAGCGCCCGGCACAGCCCCAGACGCTGAGCCATCCCGCGCGAGTACGACGACACCCGCTCGCTACGAGCCTCCCAGAGCCCGAAGCGCTCGAGCAGCCTGCCGATCCGCTCGCGGCGCTCCGGGACGCGGTAGAGGCGCCCGAACAGGTCGAGGTTCTCGAGCGCGGTCAGCTCCCGGTAGACGAGGGGCTCGTGGGTGAGGAAGCCCAGGCGCGCGCGGTCGACCTCGACCGTGAGCGTCCCCCGCGTGGGCGCCGCCAGCCCGGCGAGGACGCGGAGCAGCGTCGTCTTCCCCGAGCCGTTGGCGCCCGTGACGAGCAGGAAGCCGTCCCGCGGCAGCTCGACGTCGAGGCCGTGCAGGACGCGCTTCCGCCCGTAGCGCTTCTCCAGCCCGCGCGCGCGGATCATCCGGCGAAGGTGTCGACCGCGACGAAGGCGAAGAAGACGACGCTGACGACACCGTTCACGGTGAAGAACGCCGCATCGAGGCGGCGGAGGTCGCCCGGCCGCACGAGCGAGTGCTCGTAGGCGAGCAGCGCGGCCACCGCGGCGACCCCGAGCCAGTAGGGGAGGCCAGCCGCCAGGCCCACCCCGGCGAGCCCGAGCAGCACGACGGTGGCTACATGGAACGCCCGTGCGCCGGCGAAGGCGCCCGGTTCGCCGAAGCGCACCGTCCACGAGTGCAGCCCCTCGCGGCGGTCGTGCTCCAGGTCGTACAGGGAGTAGAAGAGGTCGAACCCCGCCACCCAGAGCGCGACGGCCGCCCCCAGCGCCCACGCCTCCCACGGCGCGACGCCGGCAACCGCCAGCCAGGCGGCCACCGGGGCGAGGCCGAGGCAGGCGCCGAGCCACAGGTGGCACAGGAACGTGACCCGCTTGAGATACGGGTAGACGAAGAACATGGCCACGGGGATCGGCCAGAGCCAGCGCACGACCGGATCGAGCTGGAAGACGGCGATCAGGAAGAGCGCGAGCGCCGCCCCTGCGAGCGCCCAGGCCTGGCCCCGCGTGACCGCACCGGTGGGCAGCTCGCGCGAGGCCGTGCGCGGGTTGCGCGCGTCCAGCTCCGCGTCCACCAGCCGGTTGAGCGTCATGGCCAGGGTGCGCGCGCCGGCCATCGCGAGCGTCACCCACACGAACCGTGCCGTCCCCGGCCAGCCGTCCACGGACAGGAACGCGCCCACGTAGGCGAACGGAAGCGCGAACACGGTGTGCTCGATCCGCACGAGCGAGGCGAGCCGCCGGGGGAGGGGAGCGCTCGTGGTGCTCACGTCTGCGAGTGCGCCGTCTCGACGTCGCCTGCCGCCAGCTCGAGCGCGTGCCGGAGGGCGGGGCGGAGGACGGCGAAGCCGTCCCGGCACCCACCCGGCGAGCCCGGCAGGTTGACGACCAGCGTCGCCCCGTGCAGACCGGCGACCCCCCGCGAGAGCAGCGCGTGCGGGGTGCGCGCGCGGGCGTCGGCCCGGATCGCTTCCGCTACCCCCGGGGCCTCCCGGTCGAGCACCGACCGGGTCGCCTCGGGGGTCACGTCGCGCGGAGCGAAGCCGGTGCCTCCGGTGGTCAGGACGAGCCGCGCGCTTCGGGCGAGCTCGGCGATCGCGGCCGCGATCGCGTCGGCCTCGTCCGGAACCACCCGGCGGGCGACCTCGAAGCCCTCCTCCCGGAGGAGCTCCTCGAGCACGTCTCCGCTTCGATCCTCGCGCACACCCGCGTGCACGCCGTCGGAGACGGTCAGGACAGCCGCCCTCACACGGGCTCCTTCGTCTTCTCGAGGAGCCGGACGTCCGTCACCTCGAGCGCCGGGTCGACCGCCTTGGCCATGTCCCACACGGTCAGCGCCGCAACCGTGGCGGCGACGAGCGCCTCCATCTCCACCCCGGTCTGCGCGGTCGTCTCCGCCGCGGAGGTGATCTCGACCGACGCCTCGCCCACCTCCAGCCGCACCTCCACGTGCGTGAGGGGAAGCGGGTGGCAGAGGGGAATCAGCTCCGCCGTCCGCTTCGCAGCCATGATCCCGGCGAGCTGCGCGGTGGCGAGCGCGTCCCCCTTGGGCAGCTCCCGCAGCCGGAGCGCCGTCTCCGGCGCCATCCGCACCGTGGCGCGGGCGCGGGCGCGGCGGCGCGAGAGCGGCTTGCCACCCACGTCCACCATGCGCACGTTCCCGGACTCGTCGACGTGGGTCAGGTCGCTCATCGGCAGCGAGATCGTAGTCCCGGCGACCTCAGCGTCGGGACTCGCTCGGGAGCGCGCGCCCGTTTTCACGTGAAAACGGCGGGGACGCGGCCGGAAGGTCGAGCGTGAACACGGTCCGGCCCGGCGCCGACTCGAGCCGGACGTCCCCGTCCAGCAGCCGCGCCAGCTCCCGCGCGATCGCCAGCCCGAGCCCGCTCCCCGACGCGCGCTCCCCCTCCACCCGGTAGAAGCGCTCGAAGATCGCCTCCCGGTGCGCCTCGGGAATGCCGGGACCGTCGTCCTCGACGGCGAGCTGTGCGCGCCCGTCACGTCGGCGCACGCGGAGCCGGACGTGCGTGCCGGGCGGCGTGTGCACGATCGCGTTCATGACCAGGGCGGTCCCGACCTGCACGACGCGCTTCTCGTCCGCCAGGCACCACGCCTCGCCCTCGATGTCGGTCTCGAGCTCCTGCCCGGCCGCCGCGGCCACGTGCTCCAGCTCGCCGGCGAGCACTCGGGCCACCTGCCCCAGCTCCAGCGGCTTCCGCTCGACCACGAGCTGACCGGCGTCCACGCGGGAGAGGTCGAGAAGGTCGGCGGAGAGCTTCGCCAGACGCTCGACCTGACCCTGCATGGTGGCGACGAACTCCCGGCGCGTCTCCTCGTCGAGCTCTTCGTCGGCGAGCAGCTCGAGGAAGCCGGCAAGCGAGAAGAGGGGTGTACGCAGCTCGTGCGAGGCATTCGCGACGAACGCCTTGCGAGCGGCGTCGAGGCGCGCCAGCTGGACCCGCATCTGGTCGAAGGTGCGCGCCAGCTGCCCGATCTCGTCGTCCCCGGCGTCCACGATCGGGTGCTCGAAGTCGCCCCCGGCGATCCGCTCGGCGGCAACCTCCAGCCGGCGCAGGCGATTGGCGAACATCCCGGCCGCGGTCAGGCCGAGGACGAGGACGAGGGCGAGGGCGAAGGCCGTGGCCACGAGCAAGCGGCGCTCGACCAGGCGGACGGTCGCCAGCGAGTCGGCGAGGGGCGCCTGGAAGAGCAGGACGGCGTCCTCTCCGAGCGGGACGGCGGTGTCCGCGACGTCGCCGGCGTCGCTGACGGCGCGACCGCGCTCCACGCGCCCGCTCGCGAGCGCGCGCAGCGCGACGGGATCCTCGCTCACGTCGCGAGAGCTCCCGCGCCGTGAGTCCGCGACCACGGCGAGCGCGGGCGGCGTCCGCGAGAGGACGTCGAAGGCGACCACCCGCGCGTTCGCCGCGACCGCGAAGGAGTCGACCGCATCCGGCCAGAGGAAGCGGTTCGCGGGCAGGTCGCCGGAGAGCCGCCGCGCGTACTGCTCCAAGTGCTCGAGGCGCGCGTCCACGAGCCGGCGCTCAAGCGAGGGGACGACGATCAGGTACGCCGTCCCGAGCGCGATCCCGACGATGCCCGCGAGCGCGACCGCGATGCGGACGCGGATGCCGCCCGGGAGCCTCACTCGGGCCGGAACCGGTAGCCGGCGCCGCGCACGGTCAGGATCAGCTCGGGCTGGGCGGGATCGCGCTCGATCTTCTCCCGTAGGTGCCGAACGTGGACGTCGATCGTTCGAGGCTCGCGGTAGTCGGCGCTCCCGCGCAGGCGCTCGAGCAGCTCGCGCCGGGAGAAGACGACGCCCGGATTGGCAGCCAGCAACGCGAGCAGCTCGAACTCGATGAACGTGAGCTGGACCGGCTGGCCGCGCACGAGCACCGTGCGGCGCGGGAGATCGATGACGAGCTCGCCCCGGTCGAGGACCTCGTCGCGCTCGCGCACGTGCGGCATCGCCGCCCGGCGCAGGAGCGCGCGCACCCGGCTGCGGAACTCCCGGATCGAGAACGGCTTGGTGATGTAGTCGTCGGCGCCCAGCTCGAGTCCGAGCACCTTGTCCAGCTCCTCGCCCCGCGCGGTCAGCATGATGATCGGCACGCTGCTCTTGCTGCGCAGCCGCTTGCACACGTCCAGCCCGTCCAGCTTCGGGAGCATCACGTCCAGCACCACGAGATCGACGTCCTCCTCCTCGAAGCGCCGGAGTGCCTCCTCCCCGTCGCGGGCCTGGACGACGCGGTAGCCGTCCCGCTCGAGCGGGTAGCTGAGGAGCGTCTGGATCGCGTCCTCGTCGTCGACGAGGAGGATGGTCGAGGAGTCCGGCATCGGCGTGAAGGAACGAGCCCCGGCGGCCGCCGGCCTACTATAGCCCCGCGATGGAAGCGGCCCGGCCTTCCAGGCGGCGGCGGCCGCGTCGCAGGACCGTCGACCGCCCGGTCAACGTGCGCCTGGTCCGCGCCGCGAGCGTGCTCGTCGTCCTCCCCCTGCTCGCCTTCCTCTTCTCGATCGCGCCGGCCGGAGCCCTGCCGCGGCCGGCGCTCGAGCCTGCCTTCGACGGGCGCTCCGCGGCCGAGCTCGCGGCGGCACTCACCACCGAGTACCCCTCTCGCGTGCCCGGCTCCTCGGAGGCGGAAGGGGCTTCCCGCTGGTACCGGGAGACGATGGCCTCGCTCGGCCTGAGCACGGAGCAAGACACCTGGCGCGAGCGCCTGCCCGGCCTGGGCACCGTGGAGCTGCGCAACCTCGTCACGGTCGTGCCCGGCCGCTCGCCGCAGGCGATCGTCCTAGTTGCCCATCGCGACAACGCAGGGGCGGAGCAGGAGGGCGACAACGCGTGGGGGACGGCCGCCCTGATGGAGCTGGCGCGCGGGTTCGCACCCGGCGGTGCCTCGCCTGCGCCGAAGCCCCAGCGGACCCTCGTCTTCGTCTCCACCGACGGCGGCGCCTTCGGCGGCGCCGGTGCCGCCCGCTTCGCGACCGTCTCCCCCCACGCCGAGCGGGCGCTCGCCGCGATCGTTCTCGACGACCTCGACGGAGGCGGGCGGCCCTTCCTCGCGGTCGCAGGGCGCGGCACCGTCTCTCCCTCACGCGCGCTCGTCGCCAGCGCCTCCGCGCGCATCACCGAGCAGGCCGGGGTTGCCCCGGCTCTCCCGTCCCCGCTCGCGCAGCTCGTCGATCTCGCGCTTCCCTACGCCGCCGGCGAGCAGGGTCCGCTGCTCGCCCGCGGCATCGCGGCCGTCACGATCGGACGGGAGCAGAGCGGCGCCGGCCCGGGGCAAGCGCAGGGCGTGGCTGCCGCCGCCCCACGCCTGCAGCGGCTGGGCCGCGCGGCGGAGGCGCTCGTCTCCTCCCTCGATGCGAGCGCGCGGGCCGGCTTCGGAACGCCGGACAGCCTCTTCCTGGGCGGCCGGGTAGCGAGCGGCTGGGCGGCGCGCCTCCTGCTCGTCGTCGCCGTCTGCCCCTTCGCCCTGGGTGCGCTCGACCTGCTCGCCCGGGCACGCCGGCGGAGGCTCCCGCTGGCCGCTGCGTTCCGTGCCCTGCGGTCGCGGGCGCTCGTCTGGCTCTCGGCGGTGCCGCTCCTCTGG
>DATMAP010000057.1:0-46210 GCA_035559835.1 Gaiellaceae bacterium | reverse complement strand
AGCGCCCGCCGCTCCCTCCCGCTCGGCCTCCTCGAGCGGCGGCCGCTCGACCGGCCCGCCGCCGCGGGCGAAGCCGGCCCGCCCCGGCGCGTCGAAGGCTGACCGGAGCGCATCGTTCAGCGCGCGGAGACCGACCTCGTCGCGGGCCGCGATCTCCCGGCCGGCCCGGACGAGGCGTGCGCCGGCCCGGCGCTCCTCGGCCTCGACGAGGGGGCGGAGCATGCGCTCGAGCGTCGCGTACAGGCTCCGCACGAGCGGGTGCGCCTCGTTCAGCCCGCTGCGGTCGACCCGGACGACGACCTGCGGGCGGGGCGAGTCGAGGGCCTGCCGCTGCAGGCTCTCGATCGCGTCGCACCACACCTCGCCGTAGAGGTGCCGGGCGCCCGGGCGGCTCTCCAGCCCGACGAGGGTCGCCTCGTGGGCGGCGCGGCCCGAGCGGACGACGAGCCCGCCGCGGCGGGTGGCCCGGGACGGGCTGAGCGGGATCGGGTGGGCGGCGCGGCGAACGACCACGCGCGCGACGACGCCGCGCTGGATCTCGACCTCGTCCTCGAGCAGGACCGGCCGGTCGGGGTCGGGCTCGGGCGGCGCGTACCGGACGAGCTGGAGCGGCTCGCCGGGGAGGTCGAGGAGCAGCTCGCGGGCCGGATCCTCGAGGATCGGCCGCAGCTGCACGAGGTCGGACACGAGCCGCCGCAGGCGCGCGTTCGGCGGCAGCCGGCGCAGCGCGAGCGGCACCGTGACGCGCGTCCCCTCGCCCGTGAGCCCGAGCTCGGCGCGGAGCTCGCGGGTCGCCGGGCCGTCGAGGACGTGGACGTAGACGTACGGATCGTCGCCCGCTGCCGGCAGGAACCACGACTCGACGGCGCGCTCGCCGCGCACGCCCTGGATCCGCCCGCCCCCCTGCGCGAGCCACACGTCGCGCAGGCCGCGGCCGAAGAGGCCCCGCTGGCCCTCGCGCTCGGGGACCACCCCGAGGGCGCCCAGGCGGCGCTCCACGATCTCGGCGTCGACGCCCTCGCCGTCGTCGGTGCAAACGACCTCGTGCAGCCAGTCGGAGAGCGCGGGCAGCCGCAGCCGGCGCAGAGCCGCCTTCCAGGCACGGCGCAGCTCCGGATCCGCGGGCCCGATGCGGAGCTGGATCCGCCCGCGCTCGCGTCCGGCGGCGGCGATCGCCGCGTCCGCGTTCGTCACCAGCTCGGGGATGATCTGCGAGAGGTCGATCCCGGCCTGCGCGAAGTTCTCGCGGAAGTAGCGGCCGCGAACCCGGCCCCGACGCAGAACCGCGGGGTCGATCCTCACCGCCATGCTCTGAGCATACGGATGGCGAGCGACGGGCCCAAGGCCACGACCAGACGGCGCGCTGGCACCAGCCAGTGCGCCGCGCGGCATCACAGGGTCCGCAACACGGGGTTTCGCCGGGTTGCGTAGTCTCAGGAGGCACGATGGGTTTGCGAGCCGACCAGCGGACCGGCGACGTCGATCGCCTGCGCCTCCTGCTCGACGCTGGGATCGCGCTCAGCTCGGAGCTGTCCCTGGACGCGCTCCTGCAGCGGATCGTCGAGACGGCGGCGAAGCTCACGGGCGCCCGCTACGCGGCCCTCGCCGTCGTCGACCGCTCCGGCCGGAGCCTCGAGCGCTTCGTCACCACGGGCATGGACGAGGAGACGATCGCCGCGATCGGCGAGCTGCCGCGCGGGCGCGGAGTCCTGGGCGTCGTGATCCGCGAGCAGCGTCCCCTGCGCTTGGACGACCTCGCCGCCGACCCGCGCTCGGTCGGCTTTCCCCCGGGCCATCCGCCGATGACCACCTTCCTCGGCGTCCCCATCCTCCTCCGCGGGGTGGCGTACGGGAACCTCTACCTGACCGAGAAGGAAGGGGGCGAGCCCTTCACCGAGGAGGACGAGGAGCTGACGCAGCTCCTCGCCGCCCAGGCGGCGGTCGCGATCGAGAACGCGCGGCTGTACGAGTCGGCGACGCGCTGGCTGCGGCAGCTCGAGTCGCTGAGCGAGATCGGCGACGCGATCGCCTCCCAGATCGAGCTCGACCGGATCCTGGCCGTCGTCGCCGACCGGCTGCGCGAGCTGGTCGCAGCCCGCCTCGTGCTGATCGCGCTCCCCGACCAGCCCGAGATCCTGCGCGTCTCCGCCGCCTCGGGCGAGGGAGCCGAGCAGCTGCTCGGGCTCCGCCTCGAGCTGCACGCCTCGAAGGCGGGCCGGGTCCTCGAGCGCGGGCGGAGCGAGCGGATCGACGCGCTGCTCGACGATCCCGAGGTCGACCAGCGGGCGGCCCGCCTGCTCGGGGCGACGACCGCGCTCTACGTGCCGCTGACCGTCCGGGGGAAGCCGATCGGCGTCGTCGTCGCCCACGACAAGGAAGGGCCCGACCCGCGCTTCGGCGAGGACGACCTCCGCCTCGCCGAGACGCTCACGGCACGAGCGGCGACCGCGGTCGACCTCTCCGAGCGGGTGAGTCGCGACGTCGTGCGCCGGGTCGTCGCCGCGCAGGAGCTGGAGCGCCGTCACCTGGCGCGCGAGCTGCACGACGAGACGGGGCAGGCGCTCACCTCGATCCTGCTGGAGCTGAAGGCGCTCGAGCCGATGCTCGAGTCGGAAGCGGGGCGCGCCGCCGTTGCCGCCCTGCGCGAGCGGGTGGTCTCGACGCTCCAGGGCGTCCGCCGGCTCGCGGTCGAGCTCCGCCCGGCCGCCCTCGACGACTTCGGGCTGGCGACGGCCCTCGAGCGCCTTGCCGAGACCATCCGCGAGCGGGCCTCGCTGCAGCTCGACCTCGAGCTCCAGCTCGGCGAGGAGCGGCTGCCGGGCGAGATCGAGACGACGCTCTACCGGATCGTCCAGGAGGCGCTCACGAACATCGTCAGGCACGCGCAGGCGACGAGGGTCAGCGTCGTCCTGCGGCGAGCGGCTGGAGCAGTGACCGCGGTGGTCGAGGACGACGGTGCCGGCTTCGATCCCGCCGCGCAGCACGCGGGCCTCGGGCTCGTGGGCATGCGCGAGCGCGCCGCGCTCGCCGGCGGGCGGCTGACGATCGAAGCGGCGCCGGGCCGGGGGACGACCATCGTGGCGGAGGTGCCGCTTCCGTGAGCATCCGGGTGCTCGTCGTCGACGACCACGCCGTCGTGCGCAGCGGCCTCCGGCGCGTGCTCGACGCGGCGGAGGGGATCGAGACCGTGGGCGAGGCGCCGAACGCCGAGCGCGCCGTGTTCGAGGCGCTCGAGCACAAGCCCGACGTGATCCTGCTCGACGTGACCATGCCGGGGAAGAGCGGGATCGAGGGCATGCCCGCGCTCCTCCAGGCCGTCCCCGAGGCGAAGGTGCTCGTCCTCTCCATGCACGACGACCCGCGCTACGTGCGCGCGGCCTTCGAGGCGGGGGCGAGCGGTTACGTGCTCAAGGAGGCGGCCGACACCGAGGTCGTAGACGCCGTCCGCTCGGTTGCGTCCGGGGAGCGGTACCTCCATCCGGCCCTCGGCGCGCGCCTGGTCGCCGCCGAGGCCGAGGAGCGCAAGCGGGCTCAGGCCGATCCCCTCTCCGAGCGGGAGCGGGAGGTGCTGCAGCTGCTCGCCCTCGGCCATACCAACCAGGAGATCGCGACCAAGCTCTACATCTCGGTGCGCACCGCCGAGACGCATCGCGCGCACATCATGCAGAAGCTCGGCCTGACGAGCCGCGCCGAGCTCGTCCGCTACGCGCTCGACCAGGGCCTGATCGAGCGGTAACGCGCCGCCGACGGGGGCTCAGCGAACGACGAGGACGTCGCAGGGAGCCGTGCGCACGACCTCGCCTCCGACCGATCCCGGAACGGAGCTCCCGGGCAGCGCCCCGGTCGAGGCGCCGACGACCACGAGGTCGGCCTCGAGCTCGCGCGCGGCTTCCACCAGCTCGCGCGCCGGGTCCCCCACGCGCTGCACGTACGTCGCGGCCACCTGGCGCCGGAGGAGCCGCTCGCGGGCCTCCCCGAGCGCCCGGCGGGCGTCTGCCGGCCGCTCCTCGGCCACGACCACCACCGCCAGCGTAGAGCCGTAGCCCACGAGCTCGGCGGCCGCCTCGAGCGCCCGCAGCGCCGGCTCCGAGCCGTCGAAGCCGACGACGATCCTCCGGGCGTGCGCGGCCATGGGGCTCAATGGTGCAGGCCGGCCGCAGCTCCCACGTCCGGGGCGGGACCCGATCCGGTCGCGGAGAACTACGCAGCGGAGGGGCGGCGAGCCGCCCCTCCGCCGGCTCCGGGAGGTCGGAGTCGGTCGCGCTCCGGCCGCCTCCCGCCGGCCGGAAGCGGTCAGGTCAGCCGAGCGCGGGCGCCGCCGGCTTCCCCTTGCCCCGCTCGCGCAGCACCGCCTCGGCCACGGGCTGCAGCCGGCCGAAGACGGCCAGCGCGAGGATGATCAGCCCGATCCCGGTCAGGAGCAGCGCGACCCCGACCACGATCCCGAAGATCGAGAGCTGCTCCGCCATGTAGCTGACGTTGAGCGCCGTGGACAAGGCCGTCTCGGTCACCCACGTGTTGCGGAAGCTGTTCGCGACGGGGTTGCCCTGCTCGTCCTTGAGCGCGGCCTGCTCGTCGTTCGTGCCCTTGGGGTTGCTCGGGTCGTCGGCCGCGAGGTAGCGCCCCATCTGGGCGTAGGTCAGGTGCTCGGGGTTCCACTCCGCGTTGAGCGTGTGGTAGCGCATGATGTTCGCGAACGCGCGGGCCTGCTCGCCGGTGAGGACCTGCTGCTCCGCCCACTTCGCCGCGTACTTGGCGACCGCAGGATCCTCGACCGAGCCGAAGTAGATCTGCTCCTGCTTCAGGCTGTCGCGGACGGTGCTGCGGCCGTCGACGCCCATGAAGATGGCGACCGCACCGAACGCGACCAGCACCGCGCCGGCGATGAAGCCACCGAACTCCCAGACTCTCCTGCTTCTCATCGCTGTACCTCCCGAAGGTCGACTCGTCTGCTCGGGAGCCTCGCGTTCCCGGGGCTCCCGGGCATCGGTGGCAACCACGGGGCGAACGTCCCGCAAACCCGCCGTCTTGCTGCGGCGAAGTACCGAGTGGCTACCAGGTCTTCGACCGAGCCGGGAGCTGCGGCCTGCGGACGCGGACGCGCGCATCCACGACGAGGCAGCGATCGGCGAGCGCGAACACCGGGTTGAGATCGAGCTCGGCGACGGCCGGGAGGTCCTCGCCCAGGCGAGCGAGCCGGTGCACGAGGTCGGTGAGGGCCTCGACCCGGGCCGGCGGCGTGCCTCGAAAGCCAGCGACGAGCCGCCCGGCCTTGCCCGAGGTGACCAGCTCCTCCGCGTCGATGTCGGTCAGCGGCGCGATCCGGAAGGAGGCCTCCCCGATCAGCTCGGCGAAGACGCCTCCCGGCCCGAACGCGACCAGCGGCCCGAAGACCGGGTCCTGGACGACGCCCGCGAGCAGCTCGGCGCCGCCGGCGACGAGCGGCTGGACGACGAGCGGCGGCCCGATGCGCTCGGCCGCCTCCCGCACCGCCCTCTCGTCGGGGAGGTCGAGCGCGATCCCTCCGATCTCGGTCTTGTGCGCCCCGGCGGCCGCGGTCTTCACGACCGCCGGGAAGCCGAGCTCCCGGGCGGCCTCGACCGCCTCCTCGACCGAGGTCGCGACCCGCTCGGGCACGAGCGGCAGCCCGTAGGCGAGCAGGAGCGTGCGCGTCTCGGCCGGGTCGAGCCAGAGGTCCTCCCCGCGCGCGAGCGCCGACTCGACGACCTCGTGCGCCAGCTCGCGATCGAGGCCGTCGATCTCGGGGACGGTGCCCTGCGGCCGCCGCAGCCAGTCGGCCCGCGCAGCAGCGTGCCCGAGCGCGCGCGCCGCGGACTCCGGGTACGTGAAGGCCGCCACGTGCGGCGAGCCCCGCAGCACGCCGGGGATGCCCTCCGCCGACATGATCACCGCCAGCACCGGCTTGCCGGCGGCCGCCCCCGCCGCAGCGCGCTCGACCGCCGCCGCCACCTCGTCCGCCGTCGCGCTGACCGCGGGCACGAAGAGGACGATGAGCGCGTCCACCACCGGGTCGGCCAAGAGCGGCGGGATCGCAGCCGCGTAGCTCGCCGCCGTCGCGCCTCCGAGCATGTCCACCGGGTTCGCGACGCTCGCCTCGGCGGGAAGCTCGGCCCGCAGCGTCTCGACGGTCGCGGCGCCCAGCGTGGGCAGGGAGAGCCCGGCCGCCTCGCACGCATCCGCGGCCAGGATGCCGAGCCCGCCCGCGTTCGTGAGGATCGCGACGGAGCGGCCAGCCAGCCGCGGCCGGCTCGAGAGCAGCGTCGCCGCATCGACCAGCTCCTCCAGCGAGACGGCCCGGATGACCCCCGCCTGCCGGAAGAGCGCATCCACCGCTGCCTCGGAGCCCGCCAGGGCCGCCGTGTGCGAGCTCGCCGCCCGCTGGCCGCCGGGGGAGGTGCCGCTCTTGAGGGCGAGGATCGGCTTGCGCCGCGCGACCCGGCGCGCGAGCCGGGCGAAGCGGCGGGGGTTGCCGAACGACTCCACGTAGAGCAGGACCGCCTCCGTCGCCGGGTCGTCCTCCCACCACTCGAGCAGGTCGTTGGTGGAGACGTCCGCCTTGTTGCCGATCGAGACGAAGGCGGAGAGCCCGAGCCCGCGCGTGACCGCCGCCTCGAGCAGCGCGAGCCCGAGCGCGCCGCTCTGGGACGAGAAGCCGATGTTCCCTTTCGGCGCGGCGCGGCCGGCGAAGGTCGCGTTCAGGCTCGGACCGGCGACGGCGATCCCGAGGCAGTTGGGGCCGATCAGGCGCGCGCCGTGGGCACGCACGAGGGCGAGCAGGCGGTCCTGGCGCTCGGCGCCCTCGCTCCCCGTCTCCGCGAAGCCGGCCGAGATGACGACGAGCGCGCGCACGCCCTTGCGCAAGGCCTCCTCGGCCGCCCCGAGCACGGCCGCGGCGGGGACGCAGACGACGGCGAGGTCGACCTCGTCCGGGATCTCCGCGATCGAGCGGTAGCCGCGGACGCCCGCGACCGGGCTCCCATCGCGGTTGACGGGGTAGGCCGCGCCCGCGAAGTCACCGGCGAGGATGTTCCGGAACAGCTCGCCCCCGATCGAGCCCCGCCGGCGCGAGGCGCCGATCACGGCGACGCCGCGCGGCTCGAAGAACGGGCGCAGGGAGGCGGTCACGGCGACGTGGTCGCGCTCGTCCACCCGGGCCCGGAACTGCTCGGTGGGAGCGATCGGGAACGTGATCTCGAGCGCACCCCCCGCCAGCTCGCGGCTGAGCTCGAAGCCGAGCGCCTCGAACACCCTGAGCATGTCCCGGTTGTCCGGGAGCACCTCGGCGACGAAGCGCTCGATCCCCTCCCGCCCCGCCCGCTCGGCGAGCTGCTCGACAAGCCGCGTCCCGATGCCGCGGCGCTGGTAGGCGTCGGCGACCGCGAACGCCGCCTCGGCGACCGCAGGGTCGCGCAGGCGCTGGTAGTTCCCGACCGCGACCACGCGCTCGCGGCCGTCCTCGGCGAACGTGCCCACGAGCGCACCGCGCTCCCGCCAGTCGGGGTCGAGAACCTGCTCGACCAGCTCCGGGCCGACCCGGGGGAAGCCGTGGAAGCGCAGGTACAGGCTGCGCTGGGAGAGGCCGCGGAAGAACTCGACGATCTGCTCTGCGTCCTCGCGGCGCGGAGGACGCAGGCGGAGCGTCGTCCCGTCGCGCAGGATCACGTCGGCGACGTCGGTCGTCACGAGGCCATTCTGTCGTGCAGGCGCCTCGCACGGGCGCTCGGGCGTCACCTCGCTCCGGGAAGCTCGACGAGCGGCGGCGGGTAGCCGAGCTGCGCCAGCGCGAGCGGCCCGAGGCGCCACGGCTCGTGGATCTCCGCCGCGGCGAGCGACGCCAGCTCGGGGACGTGCCGGCGCACGTACGTCCCGTCCGGGTCGAAGCGGCGAGCCTGGCGGATCGGGTTGAACCTCCGGTTGGGACGCGTGTCGGTCCCCGTGCCCGCGATCCACTGCCAGTTGCCCGCGTTGCTCGCGGGATCCCCGTCCACGAGGAGCTCGTCGAAGTGCGCCGCGCCCGCGCGCCAGTCGATCCCGAGGTTCTTCACGAGGAACGAGGCGGCGAGCAGGCGCACGCGGTTGTGCATCCAGCCTTCGGCCGCGAGCTGTCGCATGCCGGCGTCCACGATCGGGATCCCGGTGCGGCCGGCCTTCCAGGCGCCGAGCGCGGCGGGGTCCTCGCTCCAGCGGCGGTCGCCGGGGCGGTAGTCCTCGACGGCGAGCCGCGGGAAGCCCGCGAGGAGCTGGCGGTAGAAGTCGCGCCAGGCGAGCTGCCGGACGAGCTCGTCTCCCCCTGCCGCCGTCGCGCGTTCGGCGACCTCGAGCGCCGACACGCAGCCGAAGCGGAGGTAGGGCGAGAGTCGCGACGTCCCCTCGACGCCGGGGACGTCGCGCAGCTCGCCGTACGAGCGGAGGCCGTGCTCGAGGAACGCGGCGAGTCGCCGCTGTCCCTCCGGCTCGCCTCCCCGGGGGAGGAGCGGGGAGGGCTCGCAGGCGACGAGGCCGCGCACGTCCGGCAGCTCGCCCGGAGCGACGTCCGCCGGGAGACTGAGCGACGGCGGCGGCGGCGCCGGCTCCCGCCGAGGCGCCGCGCTCCACGCGCGCCAGTACGGGGTGAACACCCGGTAGTGGTCGCCGCCGGCAGGTGTGACCTCTCCAGGCTCGACGACCCCGTTCCCCGGGAAGGCTCGCACCCGCGCGACAGCCGCCAGCCGCCGCTCACGCGCGCGGGCGTACGGGCCGACATCCGCGGTCACGTACACCCAGCCGGCGCGGAGCCGCGAGACCTCCGCGGCCGGGTCGCCGTGGCGGACGGCGAGCGCACCGCCGAGCCCGTCCCGGAGCGCTCCGAGCGCGTCGAGCAGGAAGGCGGTCCGGTTCGCGCTGCGCGCGAGCAGGCGGTCGTCGAGCACGACGAGCGGAATCACCTCGTCGTGATCGCGCAGCGCGGCGGCGAGCGCGGGGTGGTCGCGCGTGCGGAGGTCCCGCGTGAAGAGGACGACCGCCCTGCTCAACGACGAAGGGAGGGCTGCGCGAGCCGATCGGCGGCCTCGAGCGGCCCGTCCGCGAGGTACTCGGCGCCCGCCTCCTCGGCGAGCTCGGGCGTGACTCCCGCTCCCGCCAGCGCGACACGCCAGCTGGCCGCGAGCGCGCGAACCTCGTCGAGCACGCTCCCGATGCGTGACGGGAGCAGCGTGGCGAGCACGATGAGCTGAGGCGAGATGCGCTCCGCCGTCTCCTCGACCGTCTCGATCGGCGTGTCGGCGCCGAGGAACGTGATGCGCCAGCCCCGGTTGCGAAGGGCGAGCCCGAAGACCACGAGCCCGAGGTCGTGGAGCTCGCCGGGGGGGCACGCCAGGAGCGCGTGCGGTCCGCTTCCCCGGCCCCAGCCACGGCCGAGCGCGAGGAGCCGCCCGCGCACCAGGTTGCTCGAGAAGTGCTCCTGGGCGACGGTCGTGTCGCCGCGCGCCCAGCTCTCGCCGAGGTCGCGGAGGAGCGGGAGCACCGCATCCTGCAGCACGGTGTCGAGCCCGAACGCAGCGAGCAGCCGATCGAGGGCGGCGTGCGCGGCGGTCTCGTCGAACGAGGAGAGGGCGCGCCGGAGCTCGCCGAGCGCGGAGCCGAGGAGCGGAGCGGCGCCCACCTCGCCCGGGACGGCGGTCGCCACGGACGCCCTCGCGAGCCGAGCCGCTTCGGCGGCCGAGAGACCCTGGGCGAGGTGGAGCTTCATCTGCTCGATGCGAGCGACGTCGGCGTCCGAGTAGAGGCGGAAGCCGCCCGGCGAGCGACTCGGCTCGAGCAGCCCGTAGCGGCGCTCCCACGCCCGCAGGAGCTCCGGGGTGACGCCGACGCGTCTCGAGAGCTCCCCGATCCGGATGTAGCCGTCGTCGCCCACGGTGGCATCGTACAGATCCTGTCCGATATTTCAGGTTTTTTCTAGACGTACTCTTGACAAAGGCGGAGCAACGAGTCAACCCGTCGACCTCAGGAAGGAGGGGACATGCTCAAGAAGCTCGCAGTGCTCGCCACGGTCGCCCTGTCGGCCATGGCCCTCATGAGCGTCGCGCCCGCGAAAGGCAAGCCGGCCGACCCCGTCGCCGGTGCCGCATGCATCCAGGCAGGCGTCGGCTTCCTGAAGAGCAACGACCTCATCGTCACTGCCGCGCAGCGGGGGATCCTCGGTCTCTCTCTCGGCGAGATCATCCAGCTCCACCTCACGAACCCGGAGCTGTTCTCAGGCGGTGAGGGCTCGATCGGCAACTGGTGCTGAGCCTCTGATAGCGACCCGCAGGCGACGAAGGCCGGGCCCCCGCCCGGCCTTCGTCGTTCTATGCCGGCCGCAGGACGACCTCGATCGCCGTCCCCTCCCCGGGCGTCGACCGCAGATTCAGGCGCCCTTGGATCGCCTCGGCCCGGCGCCGCATGCTCTCCAGCCCGAGACCGCTGGCGACGCCGCCCTGGTCGAAGCCGATGCCGTCGTCCCGCACGGTCACGAGGCGGCGGCCGTTTCGTTGCGTGATCGCCACCTCGACGCGAGTCGCGTCCGCATGGCGGCGCGCGTTGCCGAGCCCCTCCTGGACGATGCGGAACACCTCGATCTGCTCGTCCGGCGCCAGGCGCACCTGCGGGTCGACGTCGAGCTCGACGTCGAGGGCGCCGTCCGCGGTCAGCACCTCGACGTACCGCCGGAGCGCTGCGTCGAAGCGCCCCGAGCCCCCGGCCGTCGAGAGGGCGAGGACCGCGAAGCGGGCCTCCTGCTGCGCGGCGGTGGCGGCGCGCTTGAGGCGGGGGAGCACCTCGTCGAGAGGGGCGCCGGCCTCGAGCATGCTCACCTGCGTCGAGACGGCGAAGAGGTACTGGGCGAGGCCGTCGTGGATCTCGCGGGCGACGCGCGCGCGCTCGTCGGCGACCGCGCGCCCGAACTCGGCCTCGGCGATCGCCCGCCAGACGCCGACGAGCAGGCTGCCGAACGCGACCAGGCGGAGGAAGTCGCCTTGGAGCACGCGCTCGCTGGAGAGAGCGGGCGCGAGGACGAGGTGGAGGTCGGCGAAGAGGGCGAGCGTGGCGGCGAGGCTCATCCAGCTGTCGAGGTCGCGTCCGTAGCGGCGGAAGCGCAGCGCGAAGCCGGCGAGCGCGACGAGCCAGAGCGCAGCGAGCAGGCCCGCGGCCGCGACCACCCAGCCTCCCTCCACGCTCGCGGCATGCTCGGGCCGAAGGGCGGTCCGCAGCCCGAGCACGAGGACGAAGAGCACGCCCGGTACTCCGGTCCCAGCGACGAGCAGGAGACGGTTGCGGGCAGTCACACGGTGGCTCGTCCACGGCGCAGCCGCGAGCAGGGCGACGCCGAGCAGTCGTGCACCCACGAGCGCCCAGGCCGCGACAGGCCCGAGGCCACCGCCCCCGAGCGCCGGGACGAGCCCGAACGCAGCCGTCCCGAAGGCGATGCTCCAGAAGCCGCCCGCGAGCAGGAGATCGAGCACCCGGCCGTCGACCCGGAAGCGGACGCTCGCGAGCACGGCGACGATCCCGGCTGCGACGGAGACGGCGGTGTCGACGGCGATCCGAGCCTCGGGGAGCGCGTAGGAGGGCTGGAGGAAGGAGCTCGTGGCGAAGAGCGCGGTCGCCGAGGCGAGCAGCGCGACGAGCAGCACCTCGCCGACGAGCCAGGAGCGGTAGGTCTCGGTCCGCACGTGCTCCACCCCTCCCTTGTCGGCAGCGCGGAAGCTGCCGATAAGAGAGACCGTGCCCGAACGGATCCTGATCGTGGACGACCATCCGCTGACGCGCGACGCGCTCGTCGCCCTGCTCGCACAGCAGGACTTCGAGGTCGTGGGCGCGGCCGCGAGCGGCGAGGAGGCGATCGTGCAGGCGGGCAGGCTCCAGCCCGACCTCGTCCTGCTCGACCTGGCGATGCCAGGGATGGACGGACTGACCGCGCTCCCTCGCATCCGCGAGCAGGCACCGGAGGCCGAGGTCGTCGTCCTCACCGCCTCGGACGCAGAGGAGAGCCTGCTGGGAGCGATCCGGGCCGGCGCCTCGGGCTACCTCCTGAAGACCGAGCCACCGGAGCAGATCGCAGGCTTCCTGCGCGGGGTCGCGCGGGGCGAGGCCGCTCTCTCGGGCGGGGTCGCCCGCCGCCTGCTCGAGCGCGTCCGCGAGGGCGGCCGCCTGGGCGGCATCCCCGAGTCGATCGCGCGCGTCCTCTCCGCCCGGGAGGTGGAGGTCCTGCTCCTGCTCGACGAGCACCTGGGAACCGAGGAGATCGCGCAGCGCCTCTACATCTCCGAGCACACGGTGCGCTCGCACGTGAAGAACCTCCTGCGCAAGCTCGGAGTCTCCTCCCGCCGCGAGGCGCTCGAGCGGCTCGCGGCCGCGCGGAGCTAGCGGCCCTCGGCGGCGAAGCCCTCGAGCGCCGCCTCGACGAGGCCGGGCAGGGTCTCCAGGTTGTAGCCGCCCTCGAGCACGGCGGCCAGCCGTGGGCCGAGCACCGCCAGGCGCCGGGCCAGCTCGCGGAAGCCGTCGCGGGTCAGGGCCATCCCGGCGAGGGGGTCGGCCTCGTGCGCGTCGAACCCGGCGGAGACGAGGACGAGGTCGGGCTCGAAGCCGCGCACCGCCGGCTCGACCTCCTCCGTGAACGCGGCCGCATACTCGGCATCGCCGGAGCCGGCGGGCAGGGGGATGTTCAGGGTGTGCTCGTCGCTCGTCCCCGGACCGCCTGTGCCCGGGTAGAAGGGCCACTGGTGGAGGGAGACGAAGAGGACGGAGGGATCGTCGCGGAAGATCGCCTCGGTGCCGTTTCCGTGGTGGACGTCGAGATCGACGATCGCGATCCGCTCCAGCCCGAGTTCGGCCTGGGCGTAGCGGGCGGCTACGGCGACGTTGTTGACGACGCAGAACCCCATCGCCGCCGCGGGCAGGGCGTGGTGGCCGGGCGGCCGCACCAGCGCGAAGCCCTGCTCGCGCGCCGCGAGCAGGGCGCATCCGGCCGCAAGTCGCGCCGCCTCCCAGGTGGTCGGCCCGGCGAACGTGTCCCCGTCGAGCCACACCTCCTCGTGCAGCGCGTCGAGCGCTGCGAGGTAGCTCGGTTCGTGGACGCGCTCGATCTGCTCGCGCGTCGCCGGCGACCCCTCGCGGAAGTCCGGGAAGCGCTCGAGCAGCCGCGCCAGGCGCTCGGGGCGCTCGGGGTGCACGTGTGGCCGCGCCGGGTGGAGGTGTGCGAGGGCCGGGTGGCTGATCACCTCCACGAGGATCCCTCCCGCAACCGTGTCGCGAGCCCCTCCAGGCCGAGCGCGAGGGCGGCGGCGGCTGCGGCCGCCCAGTCCGGGTCGACGTCCGGGAGCGGCGGCAGCGGCGCCGTCCGGTCGAGGGTGGCGACGCGCCGGTAGAGGCGAAGCGCCTCGGCCTCCGCGCCGAAGCGGCCGGCGGCCAAGAGCGCCTCCAGCGAGCCGTGCTCGCGCAGAAGCCGCGCAGCAGTCTTCTCCCCCACGCCGCGCGCGCCCGGGATCCGGTCCGAGGGGTCCCCGCGCAGCGCGATGAAGTCGGGCACCTGCTCGGGCCCGACGCCGTAGCGAGCTCGTACCTCCGCCGGCCCGATCCGAACCGGCGGCGCCCCGGCTCGCCCGGGCTGGAGGATGGTCGTACGCGCGCTCGCGAGCTGGAAGGCGTCGCGGTCGGAGGTGGCGACGAGCACGGTCCCCCCGGATGCCTCCTCCTGCGCGGCGGCCGCGGCCAGGAAGTCGTCGGCCTCGTAGCCGGCGTGCTTCGCCGTGGCGAAGCCCGGCGAGGCGGCGAGCGCGGGCAGGAGGGCGAGCTGCTCGAGCAGCTCTTCGTCGAAGACGCGCCCCGCCTGATAGCCGGGCAGCTCGCGATGCCGGTACGTGGGCGCCTCGAGCGTGTCCCAGGCGACGAGGACGGTGCGCGGCCGCTCGGCCTCCCAGAGGCGGAGGAGCATGGTCATGAAGCCAAAGAGGGCGTTCCCCGGAGCGCCGCCACTCCGGCGGATCGTCTTCGGCAGCGCGTGGTAGGCGCGGTGCGCGAACGAGTCGCCGTCCACGACGAGGAGCGGCCGCCTCACGCGAGCGATCGCTCCAGCTCCACGATCGCGTCGCGCAGCCGCTCGGTCGCCGCCTGCGCGCGCTCGGCGGGCGGCAGGCTGGCCAGGTCGTCGAGCGCGAGCGGCCTGCCGTAGGCGACGCGGAGCGGCCCCAGCCGCGCCAGGCGCTCGGTCCCGGCGACGGCCGCCGGGACGAGCGGGACGCCCGCTTCGAGCGCGATCCGGGCGGCACCCGTCCGCCAGCGGGCCTGGCGTCGCTTGCGCAGCCCCTTCCGGCGGCGCGTCCCCTCGGGGAACATGACCACGACGTGGCCTGCCCGGCAGAGCGCGACCGCCGTCGCGATCGCCTCCTCGTCACCCTGCCCGCGCCGGACGCGGAAGGCGCCCCCGGCTTTGATCAGCGCGCCGAGCGGGAACCAGAAGAGCTCGGACTTCGCCATGAAGCGCAGGTAGCGGCGGGGGAAGAGGGGGAGCCCGAGCGGCCAGGGGTCGAAGTTCGACCAGTGGTTGGCGGCGAGGACGTACCCGCCCTCGCGGGGGAGGTTCTCGAGCCCCGTCGCGCGGAGCCGGAAGGCGAAGCGCAGCAGGGGCCAGGAGAGGACGGCCACGAGGGCGTAGAACCAGCTCGGCCGCGGCGGCGTACCCACGCGCCGCAGTATCGCGGGACTGCGGCGTGCGAGGACGGCGCTAAGGTGTCCGGCCAATGCCGAAGAGCCTGGTCATCGTCGAGTCCCCGGCGAAGGCGCGCACCATCGCCGGCTTCCTCGGGCCCGAGTACGCCGTCGAGTCGAGCGTCGGCCACGTGCGCGACCTCCCGGACCGCGCCTCCGAGGTCCCCGAGCCCAAGCGCAAGCGCTTCGGCGCCTTGGGCGTAGACGTCGAGAACGGCTTCGAGCCCTACTACGTCGTCGATCCGGGGAAGAAGAAGATCGTCGCCGAGCTCAAGCGCCGCCTGGACGGCGCCGGCGAGCTCCTGCTCGCCACCGACGAGGACCGCGAGGGCGAGGCGATCGCCTGGCACCTGGTCGAGGTGCTGAAGCCGAAGGTGCCGGTCCGGCGCATGGTCTTCCACGAGATCACCAAGGAGGCGATCGCCCGGGCGCTCGAGCAGACCCGCGAGATCGACCAGCGCCTCGTGGACGCGCAGGAGACGCGCCGCATCCTCGACCGCCTGTACGGCTACGAGGTCTCGCCCGTGCTCTGGAAGAAGGTCACCCGCGGGCTCTCGGCCGGCCGCGTGCAGTCCGTCGCCACCCGGCTCGTCGTGGAGCGCGAGCGGGAGCGGATCGCGTTCGTCTCCGCCGCCTACTGGGATCTCGTCGCCACCTTCGAGCCGGGCCCGTTCGAGGCCCGCCTCTGGAGCGTGGAGGGGCGCCGCGTCGCCCAGGGACGCGACTTCCTCCCCGACGGCACGCTCCGCGACGGCGCGCTCCTCCGGCTCGACGAGGAGCAGGCCCGCGCGCTCGCCGAGCGCCTGCGGGGCGCCGAGTTCCGCGTCCGCACGGTCGAGGAGAAGCCGTACCGCAGACGTCCGGCGGCACCCTTCAGGACGGCGACGCTCCAGCAGGAGGCGAGCCGCAAGCTCCGCTTCTCGGCGCAGACGACCATGCGGGTCGCCCAGCGGCTGTACGAGGCCGGCTACATCACCTACATGCGCACCGACTCGACGACGCTCTCCGACGTGGCCCTCGAGGCCGCACGGCGGCAGGTGCGCGAGCTCTTCGGCCCCGAGTACGTGCCGGAGCGGGCCCGGCGGTACGGCCGCGCGGTCGCGAACGCGCAGGAGGCCCACGAGGCGATCCGCCCGGCCGGCGACCGGTTCCGAGCACCCGAGGAGGTGGCCGGCGAGCTGGGCAAGGACGAGCTGGCGCTGTACGACCTGATCTGGCGGCGCACCCTCGCCTCGCAGATGGAGGACGCGCGCGGCCAGACGGCCTCGCTCCGGATCGCGGCCACCTCGTCGGCCGGCGAGGACGTCGAGTTCGCCGCCTCGGGCACGGTGATCACCTTTCGCGGGTTCCTGGCCGTCTACGAGCCGGGCCGCGACGAGCCGGCCGAGGAGGACGAGGAGCGGCGCCTGCCCCCGCTCGCCGTGGGCCAGCAGGTACGGGCGACCCGGATCGAGCCCGAGGGGCACTCGACCTCGCCTCCCCCGCGCTACACCGAGCCCACCCTGGTCAAGGCGCTCGAGGACCGGGGGATCGGCCGGCCGTCCACGTACGCCGCGATCATCTCGACCATCCTCGAGCGCGGGTACGTGTTCAAGCGGGGAACGGCGCTCGTGCCAACCTTCCTCGCCTTCGCCGTCGTCAACCTGCTCGAGCGCCACTTCGAGCAGCTCGTCGACTTCGACTTCACCGCGCGCATGGAGGGCGACCTCGACCGGATCGCAGCCGGGGAGGAGGATCGCGTCGCCTGGCTCACCCGCTTCTACTTCGGGGACGGCGGCGGCCCGGGACTCCACCACCTCGTCACCGAGCACCTGGACGAGATCGATGCCCGCGCGGTCAACTCGATCCCGATCCCGGGGAGCGACGCGGTCGTGCGCGTGGGCCGCTACGGTCCGTACCTCGAGCGCGGGGGAGAGCGCGTGAGCCTGCCGGCCGACCTCGCCCCCGACGAGCTGACGGCGGAGAAGGCCGAGGAGCTGCTGCGCGGGCAGGACGGCCGCTCGCTCGGCCACGACCCCGAGTCCGGCCGCGAGATCGTCGTCCGCACGGGCCGCTACGGCCCCTACGTGACCGAGGTCCTGCCCGAGGGAGCAGATGCGAAACCCCGCACCGCCTCCCTCCTGCGCACGATGTCTCCTGACAGCGTCACGCTCGAGGAAGCCCTCGCGCTCCTCTCCCTTCCGCGCACGCTGGGGACGGTCGAGGGCGAGGAGGTGACCGTCCACGCGGGACGCTACGGGCCGTACGTGCGGAAGGGGAAGGAGTCCCGCTCGCTCGAGCACGAGGAGCAGCTCTTCACGATCACCCTGGAGGAGGCGCTCGAGCTCCTCTCCCAGCCTCCCCGTCGTCGCGGGCGCGGTACGAGCCGGCCGCCGCTCCGCGAGCTGGGACCCGACCCGGTCAGCGGCCGGCCGATCGTCCTGCGCGAGGGGCGCTTCGGCCCGTACGTGACGGACGGAGAGACGAACGCGAGCCTCCGCCGGGGGGACACGCCCGAGGGGCTGACCCCGGAGCGGGCGGCGGAGCTCCTCGCCGAGCGGCGCGCGAAGAGCGCTAAGAGCGCGTAAAGGATTGGTGGCGAACCTTCCCGTCGTCCGCCCGAGGCGTCATGATCTAACCGTCTGAGGCGACGGACGTCTCAGGTGGAGGGTGCAAACCGGCTCCGGGCTTCCCGGGCGCGTGAACCGACGAGGCTCGGCAGCGGAATAACCGAGACGAGCACGAACGTTTACGGGCTTGTGACGCCGCCGGAGCGGCGGTTGCCCCTGGAAAGACAAGGGAACCCTCCCTACACTCCGTACGTTTGTCACACCGCAGGCACGACTCGAACCGAAAGGACTGACACCGAACGTTGACGCAGAACCAGCTCATCGAACTGCTCGAGTCCGAGCACGTGAAGGCGCTGATCGAGCGCGGCGAGGAGCACGGCGGCCACCTGGACGTCGCCGAGCTCGAGGCGTTCGTGCTCGAGCACGACCTCGGCGAGGAGGAGGCCGAGCTGCTCCAGCGCGAGCTCGAGGCCCACTCGATCGAGATCAGCCAGCCGGACGCCGAAGCCGACAAGGAGGACCTGAACCTGGCGGTGGAGGCCGGCGCGGTCTCCGGGGCGGCCGACAGCCTGCAGCTCTTCCTGGCCGACGTCGGGCGCCACAAGCTCCTGACCGCGGCCGAGGAGGTGGCGCTGGCGAAGCGCATCGAGCGCGGCGATCCCGTGGCCAAGCGGACGATGATCGAGTCGAACCTGCGACTCGTCGTCTCCATCGCCAAGGGCTACCGTGGGCTCGGCGTCCCCTTCCTCGACCTGATCCAGGAGGGCACGCTGGGGCTCAACCGCGCCGTGGAGAAGTTCGACTGGCGGCGCGGCTTCAAGTTCTCGACCTACGCCACCTGGTGGATCCGGCAGTCGGTGCAGCGCGCGGTCGCAAACCACGCGCGGACGATCCGCGTCCCGGTGCACGTCGTCGAGCGCCAGCAGAAGCTCTCCCGGGCGGCGCGCCGGCTCGAGGTCGAGCTCGGCCGGGAGGCGACGAAGGACGAGCTCGCGGAGGCGACCGGCCTGCCGATCCAGCACGTGGACGAGGCGCTCGGCGCCGCCCATGCCTCGGTCTCCCTGAACCAGACCGTCGGCGCCGACGACGAGGGCGAGCTGGGCGACCTCTTCGCCGACCGCGAGGCGGCCGACCCCTTCGACGAGGCCGAGGAGTCGCTCCGCCGGCAGAGCATCCGGCGCGCGCTCGACGCGCTCCCCGAGCGCGAGCGGCGCATCCTCGAGCTGCGCTTCGGGTTCGAGGGCGAGCCGTGGACGCTGGAGGCGATCGGGCACGAGCTCGACCTCACGCGCGAGCGCGTCCGGCAGCTCGAGGGCCAGGCGCTGAAGCGCCTGGAGGCGCTCCGCGACCTGGCCGGCCTCGCGGCCTGACACAGTCCCGCCGGAGGCTCGCCGCGTCGCCCGCCGGCGCCCGCTGGACCTGTTGCGAGGGGCCCCGGCCCATGGGCCCCTCGCGGTCCGAAAACGGGCCCTTCCCGGTGTAAGCTCTCGCCGCTCGTACGGACGGAAGCGCGAGAAAGGAAGGGAAGGGAATGCACAAGCTGCTTCGAGCGGGCGTCGCCTTCGCCGCGCTCCCTCTCCTCGTCGCCGCGGTCGCTTTGGGGTCGGCCGACCGCGCGGCACAGGCGAGCGACACGCTCGTCTTCGGCGCCTCGGCCGATCCGGTCGTGCTCGACCCGGCCCTGATCTCAGACGGCGAGTCCTTCCGGGTCAACAACCAGATCTACGAGACGCTCGTCGCCCAGAAGCCCGGAACGACGCAGCTCGTCCCCGGGCTCGCGGTCAGCTGGTCGAAGTCGGCAGGCGGCAAGACCTGGACGTTCAACCTCCGTCGCGGCGTGCGCTTCCACGACGGGACGCCGTTCAACGCGGCCGCGGTCTGCGCCAACTTCGACCGCTGGTACAACTTCAAGGGCGCGCAGGCAAGCTCGTCCGCCTCGTACTACTACAACGTCGTCTTCGGCGGCTTCAAGAACCCCGGCAAGGGCCTGCCGGGCCGTGCGAAGGCGCTCTACCGCGACTGCAAGGCGCGGGGCCAGTACACGGCCGTGATCAGGCTCAAGCGTGTCTTCGGGCCCTTCCTGGGCGCGATGACGCTGGGGCCGTTCGCGATCGCGAGCCCGACGGCGCTGAAGCAGTACGGCGCCGACAAGGGCCGCCTGACGGCGGACGGCGTCTACCAGCCGCTCGGCAAGTTCGGGACGCCGGACGGCTTCGCGGTTGGCACCGGCCCCTTCAAGTTCGAGTCGTGGCGGGTCGGCGACCGGCTGACGCTCGTCCGCAACGACGACTACTGGGGCGAGAAGGCGTTCCTGCGACGGGTCATCTTCCGCCCGATCGCCGACAACGCGGCCCGGCTGCAGGCGCTGCAGACGGGCGAGATCGACGGCTACGACGACGTGGAGCCCCAGGACATCGCGACCATCAAGCGGAGCAAGGACCTGAAGGTGCTCGACCGGCCTCCCTTCAACGTCGGCTACGTGACGATCAACCAGGCGGTCGCGCCCTTCGACAACCTGCTCGTCCGCAAGGCGGTCGCCTACGGGCTGAACCGGCCGGCCGTGGTCAAGTCGTTCTACGCGGGCCGGGGCGTCGTCGCCCACGAGTTCATGCCGCCCTCGGTGCCCGGCTACTCGAAGAGCGTGCCCAAGTACCCGTACAACCCGGCGCGAGCGAAGGCGCTGCTCCGCCAGGCGGGGCTGACGCTCCCGGTCGAGGTCGAGTTCTGGTGGCCGACCGACGTCGCCCGCCCGTACATGCCGAACCCGAAGAACAACTTCCAGGCCTTCGCAGCCAGCCTGAACAAGTCGGGCTTCAAGGTGATCGCGAAGAGCGCTCCCTGGCGGCCGGACTACCTCGGCCGCGCCGATCAGGGGACGGCCGGCGCGCTCAACCTGCTCGGCTGGACCGGCGACTACGCCGACCCGGAGTCGTTCCTCGGCGGCATCCTGCGAGCCGCGAAGCAGTTCGGCCTGGAGAACAACCCGATCGGGACGAAGCTGTACCGCGATCTCGACCGGGCGCTCGCGGAGGCAGACCAGAACAAGCGGAACGCCATGTACCGGCGGATCAACAACTACATCATGCAGCAGGTGATCGGCGTGCCGTACGTGCACACGATGCCGGCGCTCGCCTTCCGCAAGAACGTCGTCGGGTACAAGCCGAGCCCGACGCTGAACGACGTCTTCCGCATCGTCAAGAAGGTCGGGTAGCGCGATCGTGAGGTGGAGCCGGCGAACGGGGGCGCGGCCGTAGGTGCTGCGCTTCACGGTTCGCCGGCTCCTCCTCCTCGTCCCGATCCTGCTCGGGCTCTCGATCCTCGTCTTCCTCTGGGTGCGAGCGCTGCCCGGGTCGCCCGCCGAGTCGCTGCTCGGCGAGCGCGCCGACGAGCAGTCGATCGCGCAGATCCGCGAGCAGCTCGGCCTCGACGACCCGCTCTACGTCCAGTACTGGCGCTACCTGGAGACGCTCGCCGAGGGCAACCTCGGCACGAGCATCGCCACCCGGCGTCCGGTCACGACCGAGATCAGGGAGCGCTTCCCGGCCACGGTCGAGCTGACCGTGGCGGCCGGGATCTTCGCCATCCTCCTCGGCATCCCGCTCGGGTTCTTCGCCGCCAAGCGGCACGGCGGGATCTTCGACAACTCGAGCCTGGTCCTCTCGCTCATCGGCGTCTCCATCCCGATCTTCTTCCTCGGGATCATCCTCAAGTGGATCTTCGCCGTCCGGCTCGGCTGGCTCCCTTCGATCGGGCGCCAGGACGTCTTCATCGAGGCCGAGCACCCGACGGGCTTCTACGTCCTCGACGGGGTCCTGACCGGGAACTGGCGGGCGGCCTGGGACGCGCTCGAGCACCTCGTCCTGCCCGCGATCGCGCTCGGGTCGATCCCGCTTGCCCTCATCTCGCGTATCACCCGCGCCTCCGTCCTCGACGTCCAGAACGAGGACTACGTCCGCACCGCGCGGGCCAAGGGGCTGCCGTCGCGCGTGGTCGACTCGCGTCACGTCTTCCGCAATGCGATGCTGCCCGTCTCGACCGTGATCGGGCTCCAGGTCGGACTCCTCCTCTCCGGGGCGATCCTGACGGAGACCGTCTTCGCCTTCCCCGGCATCGGCACCTGGCTCCAAGAGGCGATCCAGAACCGCGACTACCCGGTCCTGCAGGGCGGGATCCTCTTCGTCGCCGTGATCGTGGTCGTCGTCAACCTCCTCGTCGACCTCTCCTACGGGCTCCTCAACCCGCGCATCCGGCTGGCGGGCCGCTGATGTCGGTCGCCGAGGTCGAGGTCCGCGAGGTCCAGCTCGAGGCCGTCGGCGGCGGCCTCTGGCGCGAGGCTCTGTACCGGCTCGTCCGCAACCCGGGAGCGATCGTGGGGGCGCTGATCGTGGCGACGTTCGTCTTCGTGGCGGTCTTCGCACCCCTGCTTGCCCCCTACGACCCCCGCGAGCAGAACCTCGCCCTCGTCGCCGAAGGGTGCTGTCCCGGGCCCTCCCGGGCCTACCCGCTCGGGGTGGACGACCTGGGTCGCGACGAGCTTTCCCGCATCATCTACGGAGCCCGCTTCTCGCTTCTGATCGGCATCGTCTCGGTTACGGTCGGCCTGACGTTCGGACTGCTGCTCGGCTCGATCGCCGGCTACTTCCGCCGTCTCGACAGCCCGATCATGCGCGTGATGGACATCATGCTCGCGATCCCGGGCTTCCTGATGGCGATCGGGATCGCCGCCCTGCTCGGCCCCGGGCTGCTCTCGGTGATGATCGCGATCGGCGTCGTCAACGTGCCCATCTTCACGCGCCTGATGCGGGGCTCCATCCTCGGCCAGCGCGAGAACGACTACGTGCTCGCCGCGCGGGCGGTGGGCGTCCCGGGCCGGAAGATCCTCGCGAGCCACATCCTCCCGAACGCGGTGTCGCCGGTCATCGTCGCCGGCACGCTCGCGCTTGCGACGGCGATCATCGACGCGGCGGGGCTCGGCTTCCTGGGCCTCGGCCCGCAGGATCCGGCCACGCCCGAGTGGGGCACGATGCTGACCGATACCGTGCGCTACCTGCAGACGGCGCCGTTCCTCGCCATCTTCCCCGGCGTCGCGATCGTGATCGTGGTCATGGGCTTCAACCTGATCGGAGACGGGCTGCGCGAGGCGCTCGACCCGAAGCTGCGGGGGCGTGCGTGACACCGCTCCTCGAGGTCGAGGACCTGCGGGTGCACTTCTGGACGCGCCGCGGCACCGTGCACGCGGTCAACGGCATCACCTTCTCGCTCCACCCCGGCGAAACGCTCGGTCTCGTCGGCGAGTCCGGGTGCGGGAAGAGCGTCACCGCGCTCGCGCTGATGGGCATCCTCCCGCGCGCCGGCCGCGTCGTCAGCGGACGGGCGCGCTTCGAGGGCCGCGACCTGCTCGGCCAATCGGAGCGCGAGTGGCAGCGATTCCGGGGCCGGGAGCTGGGGATGATCTTCCAGGATCCGATGACCAGCCTGAACCCGGTGCTCACCATCGGGCGGCAGCTGCGCGAGGCGCTCGAGGCGCACCTCGACCTGGACCGGGGCGAGGCGGAGAGGCGGGTGGTCGCGCTCCTCGACCGGGTCGGCATCCCGAACGCGAAGGCGCGGGCGAAGGACTACCCGCACCAGTTCTCGGGCGGGATGCGCCAGCGAGCGATGATCGCGATGGCGCTTGCCTGCGAGCCGAAGGTCCTGATCGCAGACGAGCCGACGACAGCGCTGGATGTCACCATCCAGGCCCAGATCCTCGACCTGCTGCGCGAGCTGGTCGCGGAGCGGGGCGCGGCGCTCATCCTGATCACGCACGACTTGGGCGTGGTTGCCGGCATGTGCGAGCGCGTGCACGTCATGTACGCGGGGACGCTGGTCGAGACGGGAACGGCCGACCAGCTCTTCTCCCACCCCCGCCACCCGTACACGCTCGGCTTGCTGCAGAGCGTGCCGCGACTCGACGCGGGCCGGCGCCAGCCCCTCCGGCCGATCGAGGGTGCGCCGCCGAACATGCTCGACGCGCCGGCCTCCTGTCCCTACGCCCCGCGCTGTCCCTACCGGCTCGAGCGCTGCGACCGCGAGCTGCCCGCTCTCGAGGAGCTGGGCGACGGCCAGCGCGCGGCGTGCTTCAACCCGGTGCCTGCCGACGCCTGGAAGCGAGCCCGGCTGGGAGGCGAGGCGGCGTGACCGACGCGCCGGCGCGCGCCGCCTCCGCGCTCGTGGAGCTCGAGGACCTGCGGGTCTGGTTCCCGATCAAGAGCGGCATCGTGCTCGACCGCCACGTCGGGGACGTCAGGGCCGTGGACGGGGTCACGCTGACCATCGCGCGCGGTGAGACGCTCGGCCTGGTCGGCGAGTCCGGCTGCGGGAAGACGACCGTCGGCCGGGCGATGCTTCGCCTCGTCGAGCCGACGGGCGGGCGGATCGTGTTCGACGGGATCGACATCACGCGGCTCTCCGAGAGCCAGCTCCGCCCCCTCCGCAGGCGGATGCAGATCGTGTTCCAGGACCCTTTCGCGTCCCTCAATCCCCGCCACTCCGTCGGCCGGATCGTGGCCGAGCCGTTGCGCGTCCACGAGCTCGCCACGCGCGGCGCGAGCGAGGCGCGCGTGCGGGAGCTGCTCGAGATCGTCGGGCTGCCTCCCGATGCGGCCAACCGCTACCCGCACGAGTTCTCGGGCGGACAGCGCCAGCGCATCGGCCTCGCTCGCGCGCTCGCGCTGAACCCGGAGCTGGTCGTGTGCGACGAGCCCGTGTCCGCGCTCGACGTCTCCATCCAGGCCCAGATCATCAACCTGATGGAGGGGCTGCAGCGCGAGCTCGGACTCACCTACCTCTTCGTCGCGCACGATCTCGCCGTCGTGCGCCACATCTCCACGCGCATCGCCGTCATGTACCTCGGCAAGATCGTCGAGATCGCTCCCGCCGACGACCTGTACGACAACCCGCTGCACCCGTACACGATCGTCCTTCTCTCCGCGATCCCCATCCCCGACCCCGAGATCGAGCGACGCCGCCGGGCGATCCGGGTCGCCGGCGACCTCCCCAGCCCGGCCAACCCGCCCGCGGCCTGCCGGTTCCACACGCGCTGCCCGTTCGTCCAGCCCACCCGCTGCACAGAGGAGGAGCCGGCGCTGCGTTCGGTCGAGGGCCACTTGGTCGCCTGCCACTACGCCGAGGACATCCGCGCCGGAAAGATCGCGCCGGCGGCGTAGCATCTCGGAACGCGCGACGGGCGCTGGCCAACGTCCCTCGTTCGAGCGAAAGCGACCGGACGAGCCTAAAGCGCGGCCGGAGCGAGGCCGATACCCGGAGCGTGGACGCTGCCGAGCGCAAGGAGATCCTCGAGCGCTACCGTGACCACAGCCGCCGCTTCGAGGCGGCTGCGGCTCGCCGGAGCGCGCGCCGGCACGGATCGGTCATCCCGTTCGCGCCTCAGGTCCAGCGCGAGCTGGGACAGGATCCGACCGCGCGCGAGATCGAGGTGTTGCAGCTCGTCGCAGACGGGCTGGTGAACCGCGAGATCGGCGAGCGTCTCTTCCTCTCGGAGGAGACCGTCAAGTCCCACGTTCGCCACCTCCTCGCGAAGCTTCAGGCGAGAAGCAGAGCCCACGCCGTAGCGGTCGGCTTCCGGCGTGGGCTCATTGCGTAACTGCGACCGTCAGCACCCCGTCCCGCCGGGGCGGCCCCTCGGGGAGCGAACCCCCAAAAGAGGGATGCCCGCCCTGCGCGGAGAACCGAGGATGTGACGGCTCTACCAGGTCTTGGCGCCCTTACGCATGCGATGACTCCTCGATTGGGAACTGACGGCACGAAGATCGTATACCCCATTCGAGGGATGATTCAAGCTGCCTACCGGCGACACGAGGGCCAGGGACGCACTCTCGCGTACGTGGCAGTGCTTGTCTTCGCCGCTGCGACCGCCGGGGTCGCGGTGGTCGCAGCCGGCTACTCGATCGAGGCCCCGCTCGTCGTCCTCGCCCTCGCGACCACAGCTGCAGTTGCCGAACGGGTCGGCGTGCAGGTCTCAAGCAAGTGGGAGTACTCGATCTCACTCCTGCCTACGCTGTTCGCCGCCGTCCTTTTCGGGCCGCTTGAGGGCGCGCTTGTCGGGGCCGCGTCGATGCTCGGAGATCCAGACCTGGTCTCAGCCAAGGACGCGGCTCGAACCCCGCGGCTCAAGTGGGCAACCTACACGAGCACCCGCTTCCTGACGGGCATCGCCATGGGCTTCTCAGCCCAGAGCATGCTCTCGCTGGCCGGCTCGGAACTCGGCGGACTGATTGCCGCCACGTTTGCGGGCGCACTGGTGGGGGAGATGCTCGACCTCCTCTTCGCCGCTCTAACCACCAGGGTCCGAGGACGATCGATGCGCGAAGCCTTTCAAACGGTTACCCCGATCGTGTTCCTCTCAGCTCCTGTGTACGCCCCGGTCATTGCCCTGCTGGCCTTCGCGTACATCGCAGTCTCGCCGTGGACGCTCGTACTGTTCCTCGTTCCCGCGTTGGCCGCCCAGCGCCTCTACGGCCTGTACCAGGAACAACGGCGGCTCGCAGCCGAGCTGGCGACGGTCAACGAGACGCTCGCGCGTGCGAACCTGCAGTTCGCGTCCGCGCTGATCGCGACCCTCGACGCCCGGGACCAGTACACGGCCGGCCACTCGGCGGCGGTCGCGATCTACTCACGCGACATCGCCGCGCGCATGGGGCTCGACCCGGAGCTGCAGGAGAAGGCACACCTCTGCGGGCTCGTCCACGACATCGGGAAGATCGGCCTCCCCCCCGGGCTCTTGGAGAAGCCGGGGGCCCTCACCCTCGAGGAGCGCCGGCAGATGCAGGAGCACTCGGCGATCGGGGAGCGGATCCTCAGGCACGTGGACGAGTACTCGGAGATCGCCACCATCGTCCGCCACCACCACGAGCGGATCGACGGGCAGGGCTATCCCGACGGGCTCGCCGGAGACGACATCCCGCTCGTCTCGCGCATCATCGCCGTCGCCGATGCCTACAACGCGATGACCTCGAACCGCCCCTACCGCGACGCCATGCCCAGCCGCGTGGCCAGGCTCCGCCTCGCGCAAGCCGTCGGCAGCCAGTTCGACACGACGGTCGTGGCTGCGTTCGAGGCGATCCTCGCGGGCGAGAGCGAGGAGTACCGCCTGGCGAAGCGCGAGGACTTCCGGGCCTTCGCGCAGAGCGCTTACGACGGCGCCGAGTCCGGCGAGCCGGTCGCCGACGTCGCCTGACGGGCGCGCTCCAGCGCGGCCTGGATCGTCAGCGCGACCCGAGAGCGAACGCCGAGCTTGTCGTAGATGTGGTGGGCGTGCACCTTGACCGTCGCCTCGCTGATGAACAGGGCCTTCGCGATCTGCCGGTTCGAGAGGCCCTGAGAGAGGAGCTCGAAGACCTCGCGCTCGCGCGGAGAGAGCCGGCTTCGGGGATCGTCGCCGGGCCCGATCGGGTGGCCCAGCGCCTCCGCCAGGTCCTCGTCGCCGGCCCCGCGGAGCAGGCGCTCGACGTGCTCACGGTGGCTCGGCAGCCGGAGCAGCAGGGCGAGCAGCTCGGGAACCGACCGGTAGGCGGCGACGAGCGGATCGGACACGCCGGTGCGCAGGACCGTGTCGACGAGCTCGGCGGCCCGCTCCCCCGCGTCCTCCTCGCGCCGCTTGAGACAGACGATCGCTTCGGTCGCCGCCGCCAGCACCGCGGGCTCGGCGGCGGTGCGTCCCTCGCCGAGCTCCTCCAGCCGGAGCAGCGCCTCCTCGAGCCTCCCCGCCGCGGCAAGCGCGAGCGCGAGCGAGCCCACGACCTCGGCCTTCGCCACCGGCAGCGCGCGCTCGAGCGGCGGCGGCTCCAGCGCGAGCGCCTCCCGGCACCTCCCTCGCTGCGTCAGCGACCGCACGCGCACGGCGAAGCCGAACTGCTGCACGTGGGCATCTCGAGTCGCACGGGCCGCCCGCATGGCCTCGCCCACCCGGCGATCGCACCGCTCCCACCTGCGGAGGCCGGCGTAGGCCATGGCCGCGCAGCAGAGCGCGTACGGGACGGCGAAGTCGAGTCGGTACCGGCCCGCGACGGCGCGCAGGCGCGCCGCGGAGGTCAGCGCCTCGCCGTAGCGCCCTTGGAGGGCGAGGGCGTTGGCGTAGATGCTCAGGAACGCGGACTGCACCAACGGATCCCTGGCGACTGGAAGGAGCTCGGCCGCGCGATCGGCGTCCGCGAGATCGAGCGGAGGGAACCGCAGCTGGTAGCTGACTTCATGTGCAACCGCTTGAACTAAGTCGCGCGGGTTGGCCAAGCTCACTCCGGCGCGCAGCTCCTGAAGGTCGCCATGGGCCTCCGGCAGCATCAGCTCGACCTTGCACCGGAACTGGCCCCAGCGGGCATCGCGACGCTCGTCGTCTGTCGCCGCCGTTCCTTCCGCCCGCCGGTAGAGCGCAAGCGCCTCCTCTTCCCGGGAGGCCAGGTGCGCGGCCCGGCCAGCCACGCTGAGCGCGCGAAAGGCGAGCTCCGTCCGCTCCGACTCGGCCACCGACACACCGAGCGTGCGCGCCTCCGCGTAGCGGCCGCTACGGAGGGCGATCTCGGCTCGGGCCAGCGCGAAGGCGGGTGACTCGACGCCCGAGTCGGCGGCGAGGCCGCACCAGGTCCTGAGGGTGGAGAGGCGAGCGGTCTCGAGCAGCTCGTCGAGCGCGGCGAGCAGGAGCGGCTCGAGCTCGGCGAGCGACTCGTTTCGGGCGACGAGCTCGAAGGCGGCGTCCCAGTCGCGACGCTCTCGGTAGTGGGCGAGGCAGCGCCGCACCAGCTCGGAGAGCGGAAGCGCAAGCCGGGAGTCGGCGTCCTCGCCGAGGAAGGCCCGGGCCAGCGGGTGGAGCTCGAGGTGGGCTCCGCGCTCGACGAGGATGCCGACCTCGAGCGCGGCCGTACAGACGGCGTCGGCTCGCTCGGGGCCCAGCAGTGCGGCGGCCAGCTCGGCGTCGAGGACGGGGACGAGCGCGAGCGTCGCGAGGCCTGAGCGGACCTCCTCCCCCAGCGCCGCGAACACCTCTTCGGCGAAGAAGCCGTACAGCGAGCCGGAGAGGTCATCGTCCCTGTCATCCTCGGGCTCGTCCGCGGAGACGGAGGCGAGGCCGATGACGGCCGGCCATCCGTTCGCGAGCGCGACCAGGCCGGAGGCCGAGCGGCCGCTGCGGCCCGCGAGCAGCTCCGCCGCCTCGGTGCTGTCCATGGCGAGCGCGGTCTGGTTCAGCTCCAGCACCTCCCCGTAGAGGAGGTCGCGCATGGTCACCCACGAGGGGCGCTGCCGGCTCGCGACGAGCAGCCGGACGGGTGCGGCCGCGACGAGCGAAGCGACGAGCCCTTCGGCACGAGCCTCACGCGCGAGCTCCTGGTAGTCGTCGAGCACGAGCCAGGCCTCGCTCGGCCACCCGACCAGGCCTTCACCGAGCAGCTCGGCCAGAACGTCGGCGTGCTCCGCGGCATTGGGAACCGCTCGCAGGTGCTCGCGCAAGAGCTCGTCGCAGCCTGGCACCACGGTCGCCGCGGCTCGGGCGAGACCGAGCGCGAGCGCCGCGACGTCGACGGAGGCGCGCCGGGCCCGGTACCAAGCGCCGGTACGCCCGTCCCGGCCGGTCCACTGCTCCGCGAGCGTCGTCTTCCCGTACCCGGCTGGAGCGACGAGCATCCGCACCTGGGCCGGCGATTCATCCAGGAGTGCGTAGAGCCTCGGCCGCTCGATGATCCGGCGGCGGAGGATGCGACGGTCACGGGCGGTCGCCATCTCGTAACGCGGGTCACCTGAAGATCTGGGGGCCCGACCCTACCACGGCAGAACTCCGGGGCGCCCGCGACCGCAGGTAGCAGGCGCCCCGAATCAGCGGAGGGGCGGAGGCCCGGGCGCCGGGCGGAACCCGGCGGTGAGGGGGTCTTCGCCGGTGAGGAGACGGAACGCGACCGGGATCTGGCGGCGGCGCCGGACACCCAGCTTCTGCCGCAGGACGTCGCTGTGCGCCTTCGCCGTGCGGGGGGAGATCCCGAGCCGCGCGCCCACCTCGTCGTTCGAGCATCCTGCCGCGATCAAGGCGACGATCTCGCGCTGACGCGGCGTGATCGGCGCCGTCCGTCTCTCCGTGGCCAGCTCGATCATGGCCGGCAACGTACTCCCTCGATCGAGGGACGGCCATTCGTCCGCAGGTGTATCCCGCGGTGTATTCGTCAGAGCAGGAGCGCCTGGAAGATCAGCATGGCGACGAACGCCCCCGAGCCCGTGAGCGCGACCGCCCGCCGCGAGGCCTGCGCCAACGCCTCGGGCAGCAGCTCGCGGAGGACCATCCAGACCATCGCCCCCGCCGCGAACCCGAGCGCGGCGGGAAGCACCCCGCGAAAGGTGTCCACGAAGACGAACGCGGGCACGGCGAGCAGCGGCTGAGGGAGGCTCGAGAACACGCTCCAGCCCGCCGCAGTGCGCACCGACGTTCCCCGCGGAACGAGCACGAGGCTGATCGCGAGGCCCTCGGGGATGTTGTGCACGGCGATCGCGACCGCGATCAGGATCCCGAGCGTCGCTCCCCCTCCGAAGGCCGCGCCCACGCCGATGCCTTCGGCCACCGAGTGCACCGTCATGACCGAGACGATGAGCAGCGCCTTGACCGCGTCCTGCCCCCGGAGCGTGCCGAGGACGAGGTCGGGGTGGGAGGCATGCAGGCGACGCGAGGCGAGCGAGATGAAGGCGACGCCGGCGAGGGCGCCCACCACCGTCCGCCACACGCTGCGATCCCCGCCCTCGAGGAGCAGGCTGACGCTCGCCCCGAGCATGACACCGGCCGCGACCGAGTTCGAGATCCCGAGCGCCCGCCGACCGCTCGCCCGCCTCGACGCGAGCGGGATCGCGCCCAGCCCGGTGGCGAGCGCGGTCAGGAGCGCAGCGGCGAAGACGACGACGGCCTCGGAGACGGTCACGCCGGCTGACCCTACCGAGGGGTGGAAACCCGCACGCCGGTTCCGCGTGCTCGCGGATGCCCCCCGGCTCGGCGTCAGGCAGCGTCCGGGCCGAGAGAGGGAAGGAGGCTGCGATGAGAGTAAGCGACCTGATGACCCGCGAGGTGGTGACCGTGACCCCGGAGACCCCGCTGAAGGAGGCGGCTGCCTTGCTCGCACAGCGCGGGATCTCGGGCCTGCCGGTGGTGAACGCGCAGGGCGAGGTGGTCGGCGTCCTCTCGGAAGCGGACGTCGTCATGAAGGCGAGCGGCGAGGAGCGCCGCCGCGGTCTGCTCGGCTGGCTGCTCGAGGCCGACCTCGGGTTCGAGGACAAGCTCCGCGCCCGCACCGTCGGCGACGCGATGAGCGCTCCGGCGATCACGATCGAGGCCTCCCGCCCCGTGCACGAGGCCGCGGCGCTGATGGTGCGCGAGTCCGTCAACCGGCTTCCCGTGCTCGACGAGGGACGGCTGGTCGGGATCGTCACGCGGGCGGACATCGTGCGGGCGTTCACCCGCACCGACGCCGAGATCGAGGCCGAGATCCGGGACGAGATCCTGCGCCGGACGCTCTGGCTCGAGCCCGGGCTCGTGCGGGTGAGCGTGCAGGATGGAGCCGTGACGCTCGAGGGCACGGTCGAGAACGAGGCCGACGTCGAGCTGCTCCCCGTCTTCGTGTCGCGGGTGCCAGGGGTGATCTCGGTCCAGGCCGACCTCCGCCCGCGGGCGACCGCAGCGGCCCGCTGACGCCGGCGCGCAGGCAGACTTGCGGCCTATGGCGGCGATCCGGCCCGGCTCCCGACCACCTGCCTCGCGGCGGCCCTCGCGGCTCGCGGTGGCCGCCGCCTTCGGCGCTGCGATCGCTGCGACCGGCGCCCTGGTCGCGGTCGCGCTCCTCTTCCGCGGTAGCGGCGACGCTCCCCCGCCCACGTCGGCGCCGGTAGTCGACCTCGCGGGCATCCCGCAGCAGGGGTACGCCCTCGGCTCCCCGAAGGCGACGGTCACGCTGATCGAGTACGCCGACCCGCAGTGCCCGGCCTGCCGGGCGTACACCGAGACCGTCTTCCCCACGATCGTGGCGGAGTACGTCCGTCCGGGGAAGGTGAGGCTGCAGTTTCGCGGCTACCCGTTCCTCGGCCCGGACAGCGTGAAGGCGCTCCGCTTCCTGATCGCGGCGGGCAGGCAGGACCGCCTCTGGCAGCTCCAGGAGGCCCTCTACCGCTACCAGGGCGACGAGAACGAGGGCTGGGTGACGGACGAGCTGCTGCGGCGGCTCGCGGGCGGGATCCCCGGGCTCGACGTCGAGCGGCTGTTCGCCGACGCCGGGAGCGCGCAGGTAGAGCGGGAGGCCGCGGCCGCGCTGGCCGAGGCCCAGACCGCCGGCATTCCCGGGACGCCGACCTTCTTCATCCAGATCGGCGCGGGCGATCCGTACTTCGTGCGGCTCGGGCTCGACCCGGCGCAGTTCCGCGCCGCGCTCGACGACGCGCTCCAAGGGTGAGAGATCCGGCGCTGCGGCTCACCGCCGCCCTGATCGCGCTCGCCGGGGCCGCCGTCGCCGCCTACCTCGCTTGGGCGCACTTCGCGGACACCCCCGTCGTGTGCCTGACCGGAGGAGGCTGCGAGACCGTGCAGCGCTCCGAGTACGCGGACGTCGCCGGCATCCCCGTCGCGCTGCTCGGCCTCGCCGCCTACACGACCGTCCTCGCCCTCACCGGCTGGGACGCCCCTTCGGCGCGGCTCGCGGCGGCAGCGCTCGCGCTCGGCGGCCTCCTCTTCAGCCTCTACCTGCTCGCGCTCCAGCTCTTCGTCATCGACGCCCTCTGCACCTGGTGCGTCGTCAACGACGTGCTCATCGCACCGGCCCTGGCGCTCGTGACCGGGCTCCGGCTGCGCAACGCCTACGTCATCGGCACCTGACGGAGCACCTTCGGGGCGACCCGGTCGAGGATCTCCGCGAGGCTCTCGCCGGTGCAGGTGATGCCGTGGTTCCGCAGGCCGATCACCGCGTGCGCAGGGTCGGGCTCGCGGTCGACCAGCTCGGAGACGGCCACCGCCAGCTCGTGCGTCCCGCAGGGGTAGTTGACGTCGGTCGCGGCGATCCCCTCCATCCAGGCGTGGACGTGGAGGATGGCGCCGACCTCGGGGTGGCGCCGGTAGATCATCCAGTGCTCGATCGCGTCCACGGATACCCGCCGGGGCTCGATCCCGGGAGGGACGCTGAGCCGGATCACGCCGCGCTCCTCGTCGTAGCCCGAGACGAGCAGGATGTCGCGGCCGACGACGTCGAGCTTCGACTTGTCGACCCCGCTCGCGCTCATCCAGAAGCGGGTGTCGTCCTTGCGCGCCGAGAGGTTGCCGTAGGAGAGGCCCCCCACCGAGTACAGGCGCATGACGTGGCGCAGGTCGCGCCCGGAGAGGTACTCCTCCACCGGGAAGGGCGAGGGGAGCAGGTCGAGCTCGTCGAGGCGGCGGCCGGCCTCGGAGATATCCGCCGTGACCTCGTCTCCGTCCCACAGCTCAGGCTCGAGGTCCGGGATCCACTCGTTGTCGATGACGAGGCGGGAGGTGGCGAGCGGCGCCAGCCGCTCGTAGATCGCGCGCGGGTCGTCGGCGACGCGGTACGTCCCGCGCTCCATCGTCGTGAACCAGACGCCCTCGCCGGGCACGCGCAGGAGGACGACGTTCGAGAGCGTGCGGACGAGCATCGGGTAGCTCTCCTTGAGCACGTCCTCGGGGACGGCGGGCAGCTCGTAGAAGGCGGCCGAGTAGGTGCCGCGCGAGGCGCGCCGGAACGCCTTCGGCCGCTCGGGGTCGAACATGTTGAGGACGAAGTCCGCCTGTGCGACGTCGTCCACGCGCACGAAGCCGGCCTGCTCGAACTCCTCCCCGACCGAGCGCACCCACTCCTCGTGGGCGGGGGAGGTGGCCGTCCCCCAGATCGCGTACCTGCGCATCGGAGCCGAGTCTAGCCCGGACCGGGCGCTACGTGACCGCGAAGCCGGTCCGCTGGCCGGCCTGGTAGTGGCCGGGCAGGTTGCACAGCAGCACGTACTTCCCGGGGGCGAGCTTCAGCGTCAGCGTGCGCGAGGTACCCGGCTTGAGCGGGCCGACGCGCCCGACGCGTCCGGTCTCGACGGCCTTCGTCCCCTTCACCTTCAGCTTGGCGGGAGCGACGCTCGTCCTCAGCACGACGAACTCATGGTCGATCTTCCCGGTGTTGCGAACGGCGAAGGTGACTGTGCCGCGCTTGACCGTCGCCGGCGAGGGGACGACCTTGAACTCGAAGAGCCGCACCGAGACCTTCGTCGCCGAGCCGCCCGCGCCGGCGGGGCTGGCGGCAAGCGCGGCGGCGGCGAGCGCGGCGAGAGCGAAGGCGAGCTTGCGCACGGACCGCAGGCTAGCGGAAGAGGTCGCGCTCCGGGGGGAGCAGGAGGTCCACACCCGACCCCTCGCCCGCGACGTCGACGCCGCGGACGATCGCGGCGGGCACGCCTTCCGTCTTGCCCATGACCAGCTCGGCGGCGCTCGCGATCTCGTCCGCGACCGCGATCTCGGTCGCGTGTAGCTCGTACCCGGCCGCGTCGCGCCGGCCCCGGAGGTCGAGCACGGGCCGGAGCCCCGCGACGCCCAGCGCCACGTCCGTCGTCCCCCGCCGCCAGGGGCGGCCGAAGGAGTCGGAGACGATCACCCCGACCTCGACCCCGGCGCGCTCGCGGATGCCCTCCCGGAGGCGCCGCGCGGAGGCGTCCGGATCGCGGGGGAGGAGGACGACCGTCCCCTCCCCTTTCGCGTTCGAGGAGTCGACCCCGGCCGAGGCGCAGACGAAGCCGTGCGCGGTCTCCACGATGAGGAGCGGGGGGCGGGAGCGCACGACCCGGCGGGACTCGCGCAGGACGACCTCGACCTTGCGCGGGTCCTCCCCGCCCGCCAGCTCGAGCGCGCGGGCGGAGGGCTCCACCTCGGCCAGGCGCACGACCCTCCCCTCGACCTTGGAGACGGCCTTCTGCGCGACGACGACGACGTCTCCCGGCTCGAGCCCGCCAACGCCCGCGGCCGCCTCCACGAGCAGCCGGACGAGGTCGTCGCCTGCCTCCAGCTCGGGGAGTCCGCGCAGGGGAAGGACGCGCACCTCGCGCGTCACGGGAGGCCGGTGACGCGGAGCCCCGCGTGGCCGCGGTAGCGCTTGTTGAGGTTGACGATGACCGCGGTCATGCCCTCGAGCGCACGGGCGCTCGCGAGCGGCCCCGCATCGAAGGCGCGGCCGGCGGTGACCCGGCCTGCGAGCTCGAGCGCCAGCGCCTTGGCCTCCGGGTCGTCGCCGCAGACGAACGCGTCCTCCTCGGGTGCCGCGTCCGCGCCCAGGCTGGAGGCGGCCAAGGAGTGGAGCCCCGCGACGACCGGCGCCCGGAGCTCCGCCTGCAGGCGCTCCGCGAGCGAGGTGGGCTCGGGGGAGGGCAGGACGCCGGCGGGCGTGAAGCGCAGCTCCGAGGCGACCGAGAGGACGGGCGTCGAGCCGATCGCCTCGCGCAGCTGGCGCGCGGTGTCGAGAACGGCGTCGGCGTTCGTCGCCAGCACGACGAGATCGGCCGAGGAGGCGGCCTCGGCGTTCGTCGCCCCCTCCACCCCCAGCTCCGCCGCAGCCGCCTCGGCGCGCGCCGCGTCGCGGGAGCCGAGCACGACCTCGTCGCCCGCCTCCCGCAGACGGCGCGCGAGCGCTCTCCCGAAGGGGCCCGTGCCGCCGACGACGGCTACGCGCACGCCGCCTCCAGCGCGACCTCGGCCAGGCGCCGGGCGGCGTCGCGGTCGCGCATGAGCGTATCCGCGACGACGAGCGGGACCGGCGCCGAGGCCGGGGCGTCGGCGCGGTCGATCACGAGCGCATCGATCAGCCCCTCGTAGCAGCCCGCGACGCGATCGGGGGTCGTCCCTCCGGCCATGCGCGAGAGCATACGGTCGGCCGGCCCCCTCACCGCCTTCCCACCGACGAGCGGGCTGACCGCGACGCAGCGCACGCTCCGGTGCGCGAGCGCCTCGCGCACGGCGGCGACGGCGAGGATGGGGCCGATCGAGACGAACGGGTTGCTGGGCGCGACGAGGATCGCCTCCGCGGCCGCGAGCGCCTCCAGCACGCCCGGGGCGGGCCGCGCGTCCTCCGCGCCGACGACGACGACCGCGTCCACCTCGTCGCGGTGGCGGCGGCGCACGAACCACTCCTGGAAGGCGAAGGTCCCGGCGGGGGTGACGAGGTGCGTGCGCAGGGGATCGTCGCTCGCCGGCAGGAGCCGGGCGCCGATCCCCGCCCGCTCGGCGAGCGCGGCCGTGACCTGCGACAGCGAGGCGCCCGCGCGCAGGGCCTGCGTGCGCACGAGGTGGAGACCGAGGTCGAGGTCGCCGAGCTGGAACCAGTCCTCGCCGCCCCACGCCGCCGCCGAGGCGAGCGCGTTCCAGGTCTCCCCCGCGCGGCCCCAGCCGCGCTCCTCGTCCGCGAGCCCGGCGAGCGTGTAGAGGATGCTGTCCAAATCGGGCGAGACGTGCAGCCCTAGCACCTCGAGGTCGTCGCCGACGTTCCCGACCACGGTCAGCTCGCCCGGGCCCAGCGCGTCGAGCGCACCGCGCGCGAAGCGTGCGCCGCCGACGCCACCCGAGAGGAGGACGGCTCTCACGCAGGGACGGCCAGGAGCGCCCGCGTGCGCGGCCCGAGCAGCGGCGCGAGGCGCTCGAGGTCGGCGCCCGTGTCCACGTCCTCCTCGAGCTCGGCGATGCGGACGGTGGCGAAGGGGGCGTGGCGCCGGAAGCGGTCGGCGCTGCCGGGGCCGTAGAGGGGAGCGAAGACGGCGGGGTCGGGGAGGGAGAGCGCGTTGGTCGTCCCGTCGGATGCCTCGACGAGCGCGAGCCCTGCGGCCGCGAGGCGGCGCAGGGCGGCCGGCGTGGCGCAGGGCAGATCCGCGTTCACGACGAGCGCGTGCCCCTCGACCCGGCCGAGCCCGGCCGCGACCGCGGCGCCCAGCCCGCCGCCCGGATCCGGCAGCGCCTCCGCCCCCCTGGGGACGACGGCGGGGTCGTCCGTGACCACCACCACGCGCCCGACCTCGAGCGCCGCAGCGACCACGTCGCCGAGCATCGCCAGCGCCGCCGCGGCGCGGAGCGGGGCGGGCAGGCGGCGCTTCGCATCGCCGCGATAGGGGACGACGATCGCCGGCACGCGCGAAGCGTAGTGCGTTAGGCGGCGTTGGAGTCGAGACCGCCGGGGCCCTCCGCTCCCTCGAGACCCGCCTCGGAGATCGCGGCGGATCCGGGACCGGAGGTGGCCCACTCACGCAGGTCGAACCAGTGCGTGCCGCGCAGGGCCTCGCAGACCTCCGCGTCGGTGTGGGCCGGGTTGCAGACGTGGTGCTCGAGATCGGCGCAGATCTCGACCTTGTCCAGGGAGATGTGCGGGATGCGGGCGAGCGCCTCGGCGGGAAGCTGCGCCTCGGCGACGGTGTAGTGCTTGAACTGGAGGTGGGGCGCGAGCTCCATCAGCGCCGGCCAGTCGGGACAGGTACGGGCAGTCATCGCGCGGCTTCCTTCTCCTCCAGCGCCCAGCTCCCTGCAAAGCGGACGACCCCGCGCTCCTCTCCTCCGGGATAGACGACGAAGACGAGCGCGTCGTCGAGCCAGTGATAGAGCCGCTCCCCCTGCTCGTCGGAGAGGCCGAGCCGGAGGTGGAAGCGTCCCTCGGCGAGCGGGAGCGAGCCGAGCTGGAAGCGCACGGCGCGCTCTCCGTTTCCAGGCCGCCAGCCGAGCGTGCGCAGGTCGACCGCTTCCCCCGCGACGAGCGTGCCCGCGTCGTCGCGGAGCTCGAGCTGCAGTCGCGGCGGCGGCACCCCGTCCGCGGTCGCCACGGTCACGCGCAGCGCGAACGGCTCGCCGGAGAGGAACTGGAGCCGCTCCGTACCCTCCTCCCCCACGAGCGCCGCCGAGGCGATGGTCGCCTCGCCCGAGCCCCACTCGCGCAGGCCGGCGCCGCGCTCGGCCGGATCGATCTCGCCCGCGAGCTGGCGGCGGTAGCGGGCGACGGCCTCGCGCGTGGGTCCGTCGAAGCCGACCCGGCCGCCCTCGAGGAGGACGGAGCGCTCGCACAGGCGCTCCACCGCCGCGGCGTCGTGGGAGACGAAGACGATCGTCCCGCCCTCCTGCTTGAAGCGGAAGATGCGGCCGAAGCACTTGCGCTGGAAGGACTCGTCGCCGACCGCGAAGACCTCGTCCAAGAGGAGGATGTCGGCGTCGAGGAAGGCGGCGATGGCGAAGCCGAGCCGCATCGCCATCCCGGAGGAGTACGTCCGCACGGGGCGGTCGATCGCGTGCTCGAGCTCGGCGAAGGCGACGATCTCGTCGAAGCGCCGCCGGATCTCCGCGCGGCGCAGGCCCTGCAGAGCGCCGTTCAGGAACACGTTCTCGCGCCCGCTGAAGTCCGGGTGGAAGCCGGCGCCGAGCTCGAGCAGCGAGCCGATCCTGCCCTCCGCCCGCACGCGCCCTGCGGTCGGCTTGATGATCCCGGCCACGAGCCGGAGCAGGGTCGTCTTCCCGGAGCCGTTGCGCCCGATCAGACCGACGGCCTCGCCCGCGGCGATCGAGACGGACACGTCCCGCAGCGCCCACACGTCGGTGGCCTCGGTGCGCCCGCGCAGGACGAACAGGTCCTTGAGCGTGCGGGCCTCCCGGGCGTGGACGCGGAACCGGCGCGAGACGCCCTCGACGCTCACTTCGCCCGGCTGCATGCGGTCTAGAGTAGAGGCCGATGCAACGCGTCGGCGAGCACCCGGTGCCCGTCGGGCCGCTGGCGGTGCGCTGGCTCGCCTACGACCTTCCCGAGCTGCGCGCTGGCGTGGAGGACAGGGTGCGCCTGCGCCTCCAGAACGCGGGCACGGCACCCTGGCGCTCGCGGGTACGCGCAGGCGTGCAGCTCGCCTACCACTGGCTCGATCCGCTCGGAAACCCGATCGTCTGGGACGGACTCCGTACCCCCCTGCCGGAGCGCATCGAGCCCGGGGCGGAGGTGGAGCTCGAGGCCCGCGTGCTGGCGCCACGGCCCCCCGGCCGCTACCTGCTCGCCTTCGACCTGGTCGAGGAGCTCCGCTTCTGGTTCCGGGAGGTGGGGTCGCAGCAGCTCGAGCTCCCGGTCGACGTCGCGCCGCGGATCGCCGAGCGCCGCCTCGGGGTAGTGCTCCACGGCGGGCCCGACCCCGAGACGGAGGCGGCGCTCGCCGCGCAGGAAGAGCCCCTCGTCGCCGACGACGCCGTGGCGCTCGCCCACCTCGTCCCGGGCGCGCTGCCCGCGCCGGACTGGTCACGCCTCCTCCTCGATGCCCACGCAGAGGGCTACGCGGCGGTCGGCGGGGCGGTCGAGGTCGTGGACGGGCTGGCGGCCCGGGGGGAGCGGCGCCGGCTCGCGCCCTGGGCGCCGGGCGGGGGGCGCAACCCGCGCTTCGCGTACCCGCTCCTCTTCCCCTCCCTCCTGACCGGGCTCGAGCCGCGAAGCGAGGGCGGGCTACCCGCCTTCTCGGGAGGCGACGCGCTCTTCGAGGGCGCGGCCCTGGTCAGACTTCGACTGCGATCCGGTCGTCGGCGCGGCTGAAGACGGCGGCGCCGGCGGCGAGCGCGACCACGGCCGAGACCGCGGTGTAGACCGCGTCCCCGAGCGCGGGCGCGTCCCCAGCGAAGAGGACCGCCCGCAGCGCCTCGACCGGCGGGGTGAGGAAGTTGAGCCAGTGCAGGAGCCACTCGAGCCACGGATGGTCGTCCGCGCCCGGAAGCTGGTCGAGGCTGTAGAGCACCGGGGTGAGGAAGAACCAGGGCAAGAGCAGCGCCTGCAACAGGTGCTCGACGTCGCGGTAGAGCGCGTTCAGCGAGGCGACGGCGAGCGCGAACCCCGCCACCGTGCCCGCGAAGAGGAGTGCGAGCGGGAGCGCGAGCCACACGGTCGCGCGCGCCTCCGGCCGCGTCGCCAGGCTGAGCGCGATCACGATCCCCAGCATCACCGCGAAGCCGACGAGGTTCGTCCCCACGATCGAGAGCGGGACGAGCTGGCGCGGGAAGCGCACCTTGCGGATGAGGTTGGCGTTCTCGAGCAGGCTCCGGGAGGCGGCCTGCGTAGCGGTGGCGAAGAAGACCCAGGCGGGAAGACCGCAGAGCAGGAAGAGCCAGTAGTCGTCGCTGCCGACCTCGGCCACCCGCCAGAGCACGGAGAAGACGAGCAGGTAGACCGCCATCAGCACGAGCGGATGCAGGAGCGACCAGGCGAGCCCGAGCACCGAGCCCTTGTACTTCGCGCGCAGGTCGCGGCGGAAGAGGCTCCCGAAGAGCTCGCGGTAGCGGTAGACGTCGGCGTAGACCGTCACGACCGGCTCAGTGTAGGACGCTCTTGGGCGAGCTGGCGGCGGCTCACCTTCCCGGCGGCGGCGTAGGCGTGCTGTGGCCGTGGGTGACGCTGAGCAGGCAGCCGGGCGCGTCGTAGGTGCGCGTCTCGGTGCCCTGCCCGTCGGTCATGGTGAGCCGGTTTCCGACCGCGTCGTAGGTGAAGGTGACGTCGGGGGTCGAGCCGGCGGAGTCGATCGAGACGAGCCGGTTCGCGCGGTCGTAGCCGAAGCTTCTCACCCCGTCTCCGGGCGTGCGGTGCCGTTGCCGTGTGGGCGGCCGGGGTGAGGGGCGCGGCATCGCGCCCCTGCGCTGGGAGCGCCTGCGCAACGGTTGGGACCTGATGCCATGAAGAAGCGGGCCTCCTGAGCCCCGTCCTCCTCGAGCGCTATGCCCGAGGAGACCAAAGACGTCGGGACTGGAAGGAGGCCCAGGACATGATCTCCGTCGGCATCGATCTCCACCGCAAGCGCTCCCAGCTCGCCGCCCTCGACGAGGACGGGAGGGAGCTGCTCTCACGCCGGGTCGCGAACGACCCGGAGGCGCTGAAGGCGATCCTGGCCGAGCTCGGCTCCGAACTGCAGGTGGCGCTCGAGGCGACCTACGGTTGGGAGTGGCTCGCCGACCTGCTCGAGGCGGAGGGGCACGAGCTGCACCTGTCGCACCCGTTGCGCACGAAGGCGATCGCGGCGGCACGGGTAAAGACCGACTCTGTCGACGCTCGCACGCTCGCGCATCTGCTGCGCACCGACCTGCTGCCGGAGGCGTACGTCGCGCCGCGCGAGCTTCGTGACCTGCGCGACCTGCTTCGCCACCGGGTCGTGCTGACGCGGATGCGCTCGGCGCTCAAGAACCGGGTGCACGCCTTGCTCGCGCGCCAGGGGATCCAAAACCGTCACAGCGACCTCTTCGGCGCCGGCGGCCGTCGCTACCTCGCCGAGGTACGCGTGCGCGAGCCGGCGCGCCGGCGACTCGAGAGCCTGCTCTCGCTGATCGACGACTTCGACCGCGAGATCGAGCTGGCGAAGCGGGAGATCGACGCGCTCGCCCGCGACGACCCGCGCGTCGACGTCCTCTGCCAGCTGCGGGGGATCGGCCCCTACACGGCGATGCTCGTGATCGCCGAGGTGGGCGCGATCGAACGCTTCCGCTCGGCGCGCCACCTCTGCGCCTGGGCCGGGCTCACCCCGACCGTCCGCTCCTCCGACGGGCGCGCGCGGCTCGGGCACATCTCCAGGCAGGGCTCGCCGCACGTCCGCTGGGCCATGGTCGAGGCTGCGCAGAAGGCGGCAACCGGCGGAGGACCGCTGCGCGCCAGCTTCGAGCGGATCGCCAAGCGCCGCGGTCGCAACATCGCCAAGGTCGCGCTCGCCCGGCGCATGCTCACGCTCTCTGCTACTACGGCCTGCGCGACGGCGAGATTCGCTGCCTGCAAGCTCCGGGGCCCGCGAGCACGCGTCCCGTCACGGCGGCGCGATGAGCGCCCGTCGACCACTTGAACGTGCCCTGCGTCCCGGACCACCTCTTCGCAACGCTCGGGCGAGCTCGCACAAGAGTCTGGCCTCGCTCTCAAAGGACGGCCGCCGACTTGATTGAGCCCCCGAGCCCCGCACGGCACTCTGGCCCGCCCCGCGCGGCCGGATGGATGACTGGAGCGTGTCCGCAACAACCCGAGCCGCCGCCAGCGGCCAGGCGTCCAAAAGCGCGAAGTCCGTGACCTTGACGCAGGCCCGCTTCTTCATGGATGACGGGACGTGGCCCCTGCACGTAGCGGGTCACCGTCGCCGGGTCGGGTCGAGCTCCTGCGCGAAATAGACGCTCGCATCCTTCAGGATCGCGTTCGCCCGCCGGAGCTCGGTGACCTCCTTGCGCAGGCGGTCGAGCTCGGCCTGCACGTCGCTCGGCAGTACGCGCGCGGCCCGCGGCGTCTGGTCCGCCTCCGCCTGCCGCACCCACTGGAGCAGCGCCTCGCGGTGGATGCCGAGATCGCGGGCGACCTGGGCGATCGGACGGCCGCCCGACTCGAAGTAGAGCCGCACGGCCCGCTCACGCAACTCGACGGGGTACTTCCTCGGGGTAGTCATCGCCGGAGCATCTCCTTCCCCCAGGACGGCGCCTGGTTCGGGAGCCTCCAGAAAACTCAGGGTCCTTCAGCGCGCGACTTCTACGACCGCCAACGCGCCGCCGGCAAGACCCACTACAAAGCCCTGCGCGCGCTCGCCAACCGCTGGCTCGAGCTGCTCTGGCACCTGCTGCACAAGCACGTCCTCTACGACGAAGCGGTCCATCAAGCGAACCGCTCCAAACCGGAGGTGATCGCGTGCGCGGCGTAGGAGGTTGGCAAAGGGTGTCTCATCGCTCCGTGACTCCGACGCTTGCGCGGCGGCCGCCGGTGCTCGTCTCCGGGGCGAGCGCGAGCGCGACAGCCTCTCGCAGCGGAAGGCCGGCGCCCTCTGCGAGGTGCGCTTCGAAGCGCTCGCGGCCCAGGTCGGCCAGCAGCTCCGCACGTACGCTCTCGACGGCGCGCTGCTGATGCGGTGTCCTCGCGAGGCCGAGCTCGTGCCTCGCCGTCTCTGCTGCGCCCAGAAACAGGGCGCCTCGATCGTGCGCGCCGAGCCGCTGCTCGACGACGCTTGCGATGTCGAGCGCCCGCGGCAGTCCGCCGACGATGTCGCTCCGGAGACTGACCCGGGCAACCTCGTCGAGATGACGGCTGGCGCGGCCGACGTCGTCTGCCGCGAGCGCGGCCCACCCGGCGAGCTCGAGCGAGAACACGAGGATCTGCCACGGCGTAGGGCTCGGAAGCAGCGCCCGCGCCTCGCGTGCGCAGGCGTCGGCGCGCTCGACGTCGCCCTGCGCGAGCGCGGCCTCCCCAAGCCACACGACACCGAGCGCGTGGTGCCACCGGATGCCGCGTGCGGCTACGACGGGAATGGCCTCGCGAAAGTGCGCCTCGGCTCGTTGCGGCGCACCGCCGTACAGCGCTGCGGCGCCGCCGAGCAGCTGGGACAGCGCTCGTATGAGGAGGTCGTCCCGCTCCTCCGCCACGGCGCGGATCGCACGTGCCAGCCGCGCAGCCTCCTCGCACTCGCCCATCCACACCCGGACGGCGGCGAGGTTGATTAGCGGCCGATGGGCCGCTCCGGCGTCGGCCCCGAGCCATGCACGGTGGCTCGCCTCGAACGCCTCGACGGCGGTGCGCATCTCGCCTCGGACCGCGTGCACGTTGCCCAGTTGGTTCAGGAACGATGCTCGCAGGAGCTCGTCACCGCTCGCATCGACCGGGCTCTCCGCCTCGGTCGCGAGCCGAGCCGCCGTGCCGAGCTCTCCGTGGCTCACCGCCGCCCAGGCCGCGATGATGAGAAGCGAAGCTCGCACGGCAGGCGACGCCGTGGAGGTCTCGGCGACTGCGCGCTCGATCCAATGGCGCGCCCCTCCGTACCGTCCGACGTAACCCCAGAACTCCGCCAGCGCCGTGGCGAGCGTCGCAGCGTCATCGACTGCCGTCCTTTCGAGCAGCCAGGAAAGTGCCGAGGTCAGATTTGCTTCCTCCGCCTCGAAGGTCGCTCGGGCCGCGACGTCGCCCGCGACGACCTTGGGCGCGTACTCACGAGCGAGGCTGGCGTAGAACGCCGCGTGCCTCGAGCTGAGATCCTCCACGAGCCTGGGATCGGCGAGCGAGCGAGCGTACTCCCGGACGGGCTCCAGGAGCGAGTAGCGCACGCCCGACCCCCGTCGAGCGGCCTCGACCATCGACGTGTGGACGAGCCGCGTGAGCGAGTCGATCGCCGAATGCACGCCACCCTCGTCCGCGGCGACGGCCTCGAGTGCGTCCAGCGTCCAGCCGCCCCGGAAGACCCACAGCCGGCCGAAGAGCTCGCGCTCGCGCTCGCCGAGAAGCTCGAAGCTCCAGTCGAACGCCGCTCGCAGCGTGCGGTGACGGGGCACCGCCACTCGCGAGCCTCCCGAGGTGGCAGGCAGCGATTCGGCCATGCGCTCCGCCAGCTCGCGGAGCGAGAGAGTGCCGAGGCGACCGGCGGCGAGCTCGATCGCGAGCGGGATTCCGTCGACCGCGCGGACGACGGCCGCCGCCGCCCGTAGGTCGTCCTCATCGTCGAGCGAGTCGCCGAGCGTGTCCGCGCTGCGCGCGAGGAAGAGCTTCACCGCGTCGGCGCGCTCGAGCGCGTGGAGGTCGTCGGACGGCGGGAGGCTCATCGCCGGCACGTGGTATACGCGCTCGCCGGGGATGGCGAGCCGCTCACGGCTGGTCACCAGGAGGCGGAGCTCGGGGCAGCCGGCGAGGAGGCGGCCGCTGAGCTCGGCGGCGGACTCGATGAGGTGCTCGCAGCTGTCGAGGACGAGGAGGGCGCGCCTGTGCGCGAGGGATCGCTCGACGATCTCCAACTCGGGCGCCGGGATGCGCCGCGGCTCTCCAATCGCCGCGAGCACGGCTCCGGCCACGCTCTCACCGCTGGTGAGCTCTGCGAGATCGACGAGCCGGACCCCGTCCGGGAATCCGTCTGCGGCCCGCCTTGCGGTCTCGATCGCGAGCCTGGTCTTGCCGACGCCGCCCGCGCCGACCAAGGTGAGCAGCCGCGACTCGGCGAGCCGGGCCAGCACCTCGGCGAGCTCCTGCTCCCTCCCGACGAATGCAGTCAACGGGCTGGGGAGGCGAACCTTGGAGCCGGCCGCGAGCGCGGGCTCGTGCTGGAGGATCTGCCGCTCCAGCTGCCGGAGCCCCGGTCCCGGCTCCACGCCCAGCTCCTCGCGAAGCCGACGGCGCGCTTCTCGGTACGCCTCGAGCGCATCGGCCTGCCGGTCTGCGCGGTAGAGGGCCAGCATGAGCTGGCCCCACAGGCGCTCACGGTGGGGGTGCCGTTCGACGAGGCTGAACAGCTCGGGGAGGACATGCTCATGGCGGTCGAGCCGCAGCTCTGCCTCGACGCGCAGCTCGACCAGCTCCTCCCGTAGCTCCTTCAGCCTCCTGATCTCCGCCTGCGCGAAGTCGTAATAGCGCACGTCGGCGAATGGCGGTCCACGCCAGAGTGTGAGCGCACGCTCGACCTCCGCGAGCGCCTGCAACGCGTCCTCGTCGCGCAACGCCCGCAGCGCGGCGTCGGCATGGGCGGCGAACCTGTGAGCGTCGATCACCGCCGGGTCGACCCTGAGCACGTAGCCGCGTTCGACGGTGACGAGGACCGAGGAGCGGCGGCCGGCGGCGAGGCGCGGCTCGACCACGCGTCGAAGCCGAGAGACGTGCACGCGGAGCGCGTCCTCGGCTCGCGCCGGCGGCGATCCCTCCCAGAGCGCCTCGATGAGCTCGTCGATCGAGACCGGCTCGTTCGCGTGGATGACGAGAAACGCCGCCAGCGTTCGCTGCATGGGCGACGACAGCGGGACCCGAGAGCCGCCGCGCGCCAGCTCCAACGGGCCCAGCACCCGGAACTCCACCGCGTTCACCGCCTTTGCCTCCGGCTTTAGGTCGCCTTTAGATCGCAGAAGAATCATCGCCCGGAAACGACCAAGGAGGAAGAGATGAGAGGCATCAAGTGGGCGATCCTCGCTTCGGCGATCGTGGTCGCCGCGATCCCGCCGACGGCGCTCGGCGACACGACGACGGCCATCGACGCGACGCTCATGAATACCGTCGTAAGCGGCCCAGGCGACATCCCGGGCGGTCGGGACAGCTCCCCGCTCGGCGTCGGCTGGCACGACGCCGCGGGCGGGTGGCACGCGAGGAACGTCCCGGTCTCCGACGACATCGTCGACGGGTCAGGCGCTCCGATCGGGACGATGAACAGGAGCGTCAGCTTCAACGTCCACGTCGCCACGGGGGCCAGCACCGCGTGGTGCGACTTCACGATGACGCTGACGGGGTTCGGAACGTTCGAGGGTCACTGCAACGGCAGCCTCCTCGAGGGTCACTTCTCCGGACACGGCTCGCCCGGCTCGACGCTTTCCGGGACGTACGCCCTCGCCCCGGGCGGGATCCCCGGCGTCGGTCCGTACCTGCTCGACATGGTCGTCCGCAGCTAAGTGCGGCCTCTCGTAACGTTGCACGGGAAACTCGCTCATCGTTCAGGCGGCGAGCGCGAGGATGCGGGAGGCTTTGGCGGCGCGGCGTTCGCGCCGTCGCTCGGCCTCGAGTCTGCGACGCTCGCGTTCGGCGGGGCTGTTGCGGTGGCGGACGTGGGCGGCGAGCGCGTGCCCGAAGGCGTCCCAGTCGAGGTAGTCGGCGTTCTTGCACACGAACTCGTCGAGCGCGCCGAAGGTGGCCTCGATCCGGTTCAGGTAGCTGGCGTAGGTGGGGGTGGGCAGGAGCTCGATGTTGTTGTGCTCGGCGTAGGCGCGGATCGCGGGCGTCCAGTGGCAGGAGAGGCCGTCCTGGATCCAGTAGATGCGCAGCCGTCTTGGGTAGGCGAGCCGGATCATCTGCATGAAGGTGAGCGTGGAGCGCCCGTCGCGGCGCGGCCTCGGCCGGATGCGCAGGTAGTCGGCGTGCACGTCCAAGGCGCCCACCAGGTAGCGGATCCCCTGCCGGCGGGTGTAGGTG